>NZ_JAZARS010000006.1:0-296348 GCF_036233855.1 Gordonia sp. Z-3 | reverse complement strand
TACACCCGGACATCTGGTCCTCAGACCACCAGTCCGGGCCACTCGACAAGGGACCGCCACCTCACGAAAGATCGAGGCTAAGGAGGTCCAACTCAGGTCAGAGGCTGATCGCGTCGGGGGCAGCCCGAGAGCCGCGGCGTGACATCCGCGACCTTGAATTCCCACAACCAGGCCCGGACTTGTCACGCTCGCCACCATGTGAGACGCCGAACGGTACTGAGCGGTGGTCTGGTACGTCACCACCCGAGTCTTCATCAGCACGGGCCACGTGGATCCGAGCCGAAATCCGCTTAATTCTGTGAAGCTGTCGATGAGACGCGCTGGATCACGCGCTACTTCCGCGTGGCCAGCCCGGCGAAGGCGCCAACATCGGAATTGGCTGTGAACTGGGAGTGTCCCTCGACGGGAGCTCGTAGGGGTCCGTGGTGAACTGATCGGCACAGGCTTCGTCATCTTCCTTGGGCCATGCCGGCGGAAGCGCGATGTATTTAAATGACGAAACCGTCCAATCGCCAAAAACATCATTGTGTGGCTGGCTCATAGGACCCCGGAGGCCCGCTGGCGGCCGTCGTCCCGACTTTTCAATCGACAACACAACTGGATATGTCACTGGCGGTCCGATCGTCCACTGGGTTGGTCGATCATCATTGGGAAATAGCGATATGTACCCGTATCGGCAAACGACGATCTCTGAACTTCCAGGCATCTCGGTGCGCCTAAGTGGTTTATAGATCGCCGATCCCTGCACTCGATATCTCGCGGCCAATGACGGAGTCTCTGTGACGAGTTCATTGATCTCGGGTGGAGAAGCGTCAACAAACCCTGGGTAGCCCCACTCCGCGGACTGACCTATATTCGCCCGTTCAAAGGACTCCACGTAGGCGCGGACGAAAACCCCCTCCGAACCGAGCAAATCGACCACAGTGTTCGGCAACCATCGAAACGTCAATTCCGCGTTAGGCAGCTCCACTGCAGTCGAAGTCGCACTGGGAGACGTCGGTTCTCCGGACCCACACGCGGCCAGCACGGCGGTCGTTAGGCAGCAGCAGATGAGTCTACTGAACCTCGCCGATATCAATTCCACTCGGTATCCTCTGACGCATTCTGCGTGTGTATGTAGTGATCTTGATAGAAGTCGTCAAAGTCGTTGTCCTGGGCGCCCAACATCTCTTTCAGATCTCGTCCCAACCGCCCGTACATATTTTTTGGTACATCAAGTTTCTCGCCGACGAAATACTCAGAGAATCGCGGGTCATGCCGGATGTCCGGGTGGGACTTTGCATATCCTTCCAGCATATTTACATAGCGCTCATCAGGGTTAATTCGCTCCTGCACAAAGGTTTGCTCACCGCGCAGAAGCTTAACATCAACACTGCCCTCTTCTATCGACTCCTGATCCTCAGGAAGGCCCAGAATGCTCAGCTTCGCCGACGGCATCACACCGTCAAGTGCAGCCGATCCGATGGGAGTGTTGAGGCCAGGAAGCAATTTAGAAAGTCCTGCCGCGCCGTCCAGCAGCGCACCCTTTTCGGCATACACTTTCGCAGCCTTGTAGTTCTCGTCGTCCACGTCCTCAGCTAGCTGATCGTCGAGCCCAGCTTCCATCGCACCGTGGATTCGTCCGACGATCCGCCCCAGGTCCGTCTGATTCGTGTCCGAGCCGAAGCGCTGTTCCAGACCCTCTGACTGAAGGATCGCGGAGGTGTTGAACAAGCGACCGGCCTCTGGGTCAGAGTCCATGACTTGGAACACACTCTTCAGTTGGCCCGGACCATCGAGCGCTGAAACACCGTTCGTCGTGAAGACGTCCTCCTCCGCACCAGCGAGTTCAGCAATGTACGGTGAAAGCGACTTTGCCAATGTCTGGGTCAACTCAGCATTTCGCTCCCCGAGCGCTGAATCCCCGCTACCGATATCCACGAGCGCCGTCTTGTTCTCGTGGATTATCCTCGCTAGCTCACCGACGCTCTCGCCAGCACGCACACTGTCCATGTACTCGACCGGTGACGACCGCGGCGCACCATCGGCGTGATCCTGCATCCAATTGAACAAGTTGTTCACACCTGAATCTTCATTCCCCTGACCTTCGGTCCAATTGAATGTCATCAGGCGACGCACAGCGTCTGACGCGTCGTAGCTGTTCTCGTTACCGTCGATGTCATAGGTCATTGGCATTTCCGCGAGCACGCCCGGACCGCCATCCCGCCCAGTCATGAGTGCGTCATGCACTGCGATCTCGTCTTCACCCGCAATGTCCAGCATGCCGTTGAGGAGACCTTCTACGTCATGGTGCGCAACCTGTGCCCCTGCAATGCTGTAAAGACCCTTTCCTTCAGTCGCTCCGCCGGCGATCTCGCTGGCGCGGGCGATCAGCGAGCGGTCGATGTCGCTCCCGAGTTGGGAGCTCCGATCACCGTGACTGAGGATGTCGTTCAATTTCTTGAGGTCGTCGAACGTGGTCAATCCTGTCGACGAAACGTAATTCTGGCGTTCCGGGTCTCCCCAACGCGTTCGGTCCGACTCGATCGCAGGCTTGCTCAGAACATCCTTCACGGCGGACGGAAGCTGCGATAGCCCACCCCGGACATGGCCAATTCGAGGGTCAGTCACCGCGCCTGGGACGCCAGCGGGCGGCACCGGCGACCCGCCAAATGTCTCCTGAATCTGATCCGTGCGGATTCGCGGGTTCGCCAACACATGCATGCCGTTGGCGAGCGCCGTTCTCATGGACTCGTCCCCGTCGGCGAATGAGCGAAGGCCATCTAAGCCGCCTCGGCCCGCTTCACTGTAGAACCCTTGCAGGTAGTCGAGTTGCCCTTTGGGTATTACAGCTTCATTGCCCATCCGAAGCGCCGCGTTCTGCTCCGGCGTCAAGGTAGTCGCGCGAGTGAACCGCTCGCGCTGCTCCGATGTGGCGTGACCGCGAGCGATCGCCATGGCGTCCCGACCAGCTTGCTGGGGTGACAGCCCGCTCATGAGCGGGGCGTTGATCTCCGCGGATGCGAAGACCCCGTCCAGCGCGGCAGCCCCACTTTGGTCATCTTGTCCCATTTGGTCAGCCAGTGACTGAAGTGAGCGGGTCGAGTTGGCCGCTTCGCGCTCTCGCTGGGCCATCTCGTTCCTTATCGCGTGCTCACCTTGGCTTCCAGCGTCCACCTGGCTCAATCGTCCGGAATAGTCACGCGCGTCGGTGACGGTCCAGTCGTCGTCAACTCGGAACTCGTCCATCTCGAGGCCGGTCGCTTTGATCAGCGCTGTATTCCGGTTGGGCATGATGGCGTTCGCCGTGTTGCGTAGCACGTTGGCGGCGTATATCACATCCGATCCGAGCTTGTTGAACTCGCCTTGATCAGACACGGTCCGGTCCTCGCAGGCCCGCTGTGACACACCTACCCACCTACGGCTGTCGCCTGCCCTCATGGCTGTCGCAACCATCGATCGTGTCTCGTTGGTGAGATTCTCGGCGACGCCATCCAACCCATCAGCCTGGGCCAGCAGCGCCGGGAGGTCCCACTGATTGACCGTCGAGCGAGTAGGACGACTCATCAGAATTCACCGAGTGCCTTGAACCCGCTCGCCGACTCTTCTTCGGTATCGATAATCATGTCGCCCGACTCGAAACAGCAGTTGGCAACAGCCTCGACTCGTCCAGCTGCTCGACTGAGCAAGTCCGCAAGTATCGAGTCTTTGGATGCGCACGCCGCACCGATCGCCGATGACGGCATTGCGGCCGCGCAACTCGCGAATCCCGGTGACGCCGTGATCCCCCGAATTGCGTCAGCATGGCCCACTAGCTGACTACCCACTTGATGGATTGCACCAATCTCAGCCAGTTCGAACTTCTCGCCCACGTAGCCTCCCCGAATCTGCGAGCTCGCACACGTTCATACCAGGTTCCTCGTGCTTTGGACGCATCAGCCGCTGAATCGGTTCCATCGTTCGCCGCACGGTCTCCGGCCGAGGGCGGATCTGGGTTCTATAGGTGCGCGGTCAGTCGAGTACGTTCCTCGCTCGAACTATGTGGGTTGGACTCTGTCTCGCTGGCGCCTGTAAGACCTACACTCCGACGCTGCCGGAATCGCGGCTGGCTCTCGAACTGGTCACGATGCTCCGTCGTGCGCCTCGAGTCCCGGCAACCTCGAGAGGAGGTCAGATCCCCAACCGCCACGCCACATCCGCTCCCCCGACCTCCCGCACGAACTCCGGGTCCCCACACACCACGAGCTGATCACGCGCCCGCGAAAGTCCAACGTAAAGGCGCTCTTTCGACCGGTTCTTCGGTTTCGACTCGTTCAACGCCAACACCACGACCCGCCGCTCGAGCCCTTTGAAGCCGAGCACGTGCCCGTAGAACACCTGCTCGTCGTCCCAGAAGGTGTTCCAGTACGACTTGTTGCCGGCATCCTGACGCTCCACCTGCTCGGGGTGACGGCTGCCGGTGGTGAGCAGCGCGATGTCCTCGGGCCGCCAGCCTTCTTCGAGCAGTGGGTCGATCTGATCGTCGGCGACGTCCATGGCCTCCTCCGAACTGCACGCGATGAATCGCACTTCCGGGCCCTCGCCGCCACGCAACTGCATCCGCTGCCCGACAAGAGGACTGAACGCCGTCGCGATCTGCCGGGTGTTACGCAGGTTGTGATCGAGGACGAGCGGCACCAACGGGACGGGCGGTGAGCCCTGTCGGTCGAAGACGCGTTGCGACTCGTCGCTGAACACGTAGATCCCGCTGGTCTCTGGGTCACGCAGACAGGCCAGCATCGGTTTCCACCATTCGTCTGCGAAATCCTGCGCCTCGTCGACGACGATCGCGTCGAAGCGGTGGCCCGGCTCCAATTTCTCCGCGAGGTCGAGCATCTGGTTGGGCAGTCCTCGTTCCCAGAAGTCCGCGGTCTGCTTGCTGCGCTCCTGTTCGTCGGGTCCCTCGGCGGCACCCCAGCGGATGCCGAGCTCGTGGAACTCGCCGACGTAGGCCGGCTGGTCGCGCCGTTTCCACTTCGAGGTGATGCGTTCGAGGTAGGAGGCCAGCCCGTGGGAGTAACAGACCAGCGCCACGCGCTGACCCGTCCGAGACAGGCGCCGTGCCTGTTCCAGTGCCAGGAACGTCTTGCCGCTGCCGACGCCGCCACGGATCTCCACGCGGTTCAGCTTCTCGATGGCGCCGAGGATGACCGCCTGATGCGAGGTCAGAGCCTCGGCGTGGTCCTCGTTGTCGAGCGCCCGGGCGACCACGTCGCGCTGGGGCAGTCCACGCCCGCTCAGTGCGCTACGTAGCTGTTTCATGCCGGTCGCGTCGACGACAGGCAGCTCGCCGCCCTTGTTGAGCAGCACGCTGCGCACCAGCGGCATCAGTTGATCGAGTTGGGTGCGGTCGATGATCTTCCAGCGCGGGCAGTCCGGCAGCGAGAAGTCGGCGGGCAGCTCCGAATGCGGCAGCACCACCATGTGATCCCACCGGAGACGTCCCTGCGTCCACCGGGGATCGAGTTCGACGTACTCGCGTAGCGCGTAGCAGGCTTGACGGGCCTGGCCGACCGGATCGATCCGCTTCGGCGGCTGCCCTGCCCGTGCCTGCCACCAGCTGTCGTCGTCGTGCCACACCTCCCCGCCCTTTACCTCCAGACACACGATGCCGGCGCCATCGATGGCGACCAGCATGTCGATCTCGTGGTCTTTGTCGTGGTCGGTGACGCGCTGGCCGTGGATGATGAGGTCGTCGTCGAGGAGTTGCTCACGCAGGAGGTTCCAGACGGCTTCCTCGCTCGGGGAGGCGAACCTTGGTGAATCCGGGACTTCGTGGGGCACGGGGTGACGGTATCGTCTACGGGCGAAGCCGGCCTTGAGTTCGCACCAGGCGCACCAACTGCACTCTGCATTCCTGACTTGTTTCGGCGCGCAGTGAGAGCAGTCGCGATTCCGGCACGAGTGAGGACGGATCCGGTAGCCCCTGTCGGTGCCCCGAGCTAGCATCCCTTCCACAGATGTCGACGTCGCCGTTAAAGAGGTGAAAAACTGACCAAGGAGCTCAGTCGGGAGTTGCGGGTCGGCAAGATTCGCGGCTACGTGGGAACTCAAGGAATCGACCCCCAGGTCCAGGCGCTGTCCGGCCCCCTGGATACCTGGACTCCTTGTAAACCAACAACATTTATGTGCGGAGGCAAGAGTGGCACGTGATCGCGACTGGTCCAGCTCCGAGGTTGAATTGTGCGTCGCCGACTACCTCCAGATGCTGACACTTCAGATGAACGGGCAGCGATTCAGCAAAAGACAACGCGCCGTTGACCTTGCAGAGAAGATCGACGACCGCAGTCGGGCGTCTGTCGAGTTCAAGCACTGCAACATAAGCGCAGTGATGACAGAGCTCGGCTATCCACTCGTCATGGGATACAAGCCACTGGCCAATTACCAACGTCTTCTGATCGAAATCATCGAGCAGCAGCTGAATACCAATGAGTCAGTACACCAGGCTGTACAGGCTGCCGTAGAACGACCAGCCATCCCCGTCGACATCGTTTTCGACCAGAAGGTGTGGGTGGAAGCGCCGGCAGCGCGGCAGAACTCAGGCGAGCACGCCGAACAGCTGAGAATGTTCAACCCAGTGCGCCGCGACTACCTCGCTCAGGAAGCTCGGAATCGTTCGCTTGGCAGAGCCGGCGAGCTCTACGTGGCCGAGCTCGAGGCTCGCCGACTTCACGAAGCCGGTGCGAAGTCGCTCAGCGAACGCGTGGAGCATGTCGCTGCAACACAGGGCGATGGATTGGGCTTCGACGTTCTGTCATTCGAGGCATCCGGCCGGGAGAAACTCATCGAGGTCAAGACGACCACGTTTGACAAGTTCACTCCCTTCTACGTGACGCGAAACGAATTAGCGCGGTCCGAAACAGATTCACCGATCTACCATCTGTATCGCGTCTTCGACTTTCGCCAGAGTCCTCGACTGTTCGAACTCCCTGGCACGATCAGCCAGAACTGCCACCTCGATGTCGCGACCTACATGGCCCGAGTCAATTGACAGGCCGCAATCAATTGCGGAGACGACTCAGCTACTCGACTGAAATCTCACATGAGCGTGCAACGCAGCGTTGAAGTCCGGACGGCGCCGTAGCGTGCTCGCTTCGAGTCGTCGGGTGAAGCCCGCCGTCGCGGCCAGGCTCAAAGGCTCAGCTCCATACCGGTCGAGGACCCCTTCGAGCGTGAGCTCGCACGGCTTCGATAAGGGCCTTTCGGACAGCGCCCAGGCCTCGGCTTCTCCCCCGACCCAGGACGCGGCCGTAGGCCAACGCGAGCCGACAACAATCGCTCGTCGAGGGACGTCGACGGTAACCGCCGGATCGACTAGCCGTTGGCCTAACCAGCTAGCCACCGGAACCGTCACCGCGTTGCCAACCAGCTTCCACCGCACACCCTGCTTTGCGACGCTGCTCGTCCAGCCGGCCCGGAATCCCTGCAATCTCTCCCCTGCCTCGATCGAAGGCCTTGCGATAGCTTGGCCGACTTGTCCGCCAGGCCGCCAGACCGCCGGTGGAGAGGCGATCCCCAACTTCGATCCGCCCTTGAGCGTGGGAGTGACCCCCTCTCCCCAACCCAGGCCGCGATTGCCCTCGGTCCAGTAAAAACCGTAGGCCCCGTGGGCGCGTTTGACGTCCCTGACGCCTGCCTCATCCGCAAAGAGCACAGTCCGCGGATCTTCGGTCTTCGACGCAACGAGGATCACGCGTCGCCGACGTTGACGCACCCCGAAGTGCCTGGAATCGACCACGCGGTAGGCCCAGTTCCACTTGTGCTCTTGAAGCCAGTCGGTGACAGCACGGATCGGTGCCCCGCCATGCAGCGTGAGCATGTTCGGCACGTTCTCCAACACGAGCCACGTTGGAGCGCTCTTCTCGATCAATCGAAAAACATGGCGGATGAGACCTGATTCGTCTCCGTCGATACCGGCCGTCCGGCCGACCTGACTGAGGTCGGTGCACGGGAAACCTGCCGTCACAACGTCGACGGATGGCAAGCCACCGAGCTGCGTGATGTCGCCGACTTGCTCTGCGTCGAGCCGAGCCGACAGAACGCCAATAGCGGGGTCCCAGTTCTCGCACAATAGCTCTGTCTTGATTCCAGCTCTACTCAACCCGAGTTCGAACCCACCGATCCCAGAAAACAACCCCACCGCCCGCATGTGTCCATCCTCGAGGATTTCGATTGGTTTGGCCAGCTCGACGCTTCGAGGAGCCCCGTCATCGACAAGGCCAAACGTTTGCACGCTCTATCGCGAGTCGGCCCCATAGTTCCTTCCCGCTACGACACTCCGGATTCGGGACAATCAAGGCGGCCACGTTTCGGCCGACCATGTCGGGCCAGATGACTACAGTTTGCTCCGTGGGTCATGCGCAGACGACGATCGAGACGAACAACCCCGCGAGTGTTCCGGAGGTGGGTCAACTCGTATCCGTACGGGGCGCCAACTGGGCGGTAGCCGATGTGCAGCAACAGGGCCTCGGTCGAAGCTCAGCAGATGACGCGAATGCTCAGCTTCAGCACGCAGTCACGCTGCAGTGTGTAGACGAGGACCGCCTCGGACATGAACTACGCGTCGTTTGGGAGATCGAGCTCGGACACAGCGCGCACGCTCACCGTGGCCTCCCCGAGCAGGTCGACCCAGAGCGATTCGACGACCCCAACAAACTGGCCGCTTGTGTCGATGCACTCCGGTGGGGCGCGATCACCAGTGCCGACGACGGCACGGTCCAGGCTCCGTTCCGTAGTGGCGCGAACGTCGAGCCATATCAGCTCACTCCCCTCAAGCGGGCACTCGCGAGCCCTCGCGCAAACCTTCTCCTCGCTGACGACGTAGGACTCGGCAAGACGATCGAGGCCGGCCTGGTCATCCAGGAACTACTCCTGCGTCATCGCGCGCGCACTGTGGTCGTGGTCTGCCCGGCGGGTCTCGTCTTCAAGTGGCAGGACGAGATGCAGGAGAAGTTCGGCCTCGACTTCACGGTCGTCAATTCCGACACGATGAAGGACGTTCGGCGTTCCCACGGCGTGCACGCGAACCCGTTCACACTGTTCCCCCGGATCATCGTGTCAATGGCATGGCTGCCCGGGCAGCGGGCACAGCGCCAACTGCGGGACGCATTCGGCTCCAGCACTCGCTTTGCCTTCGACATTCTTGTTGTCGACGAAGCCCACCATGTGGCGCCGAGCAGCCCGGTCCGGACCAACAAGGTCGGACTCGAGCGTCGCGGCTACGCCGTCGACTCACATAGAACTCGAGCAGTCCGCGAACTCGCGGAACGCTCCGAGCATCGCCTCTTCCTGAGTGCGACGCCGCACAACGGGTACTCAGAGTCTTTCACCGCGTTATTGGAGATGATCGACCCCCAGCGGTTCGTCCGTGGGAACAAGATCGATCCGGTTGCGCTCGATGAGGTGGCAGTTCGACGCCTGAAGCGCGATCTGAAGGACTCGAAAGGCTTTCTCGACCGCCAAGTCACTCCGATGGCGTACACGCCGAGCCACGGGGAGTCCGACGCTTACGATCGGCTACTTGCCTTCACCAAACGACGCGACGCGGCGGTGGCTGCGTCGGGTTCGGGTCGTTCGGCGAAAGACATGGCAACGCTGCTGCTGAAGAAGCGCTTCTTTTCCTCCCCCGTCGCCTTCGCGCAGACCGTTGACGTCTACCTCGACACCCGAACCAGAGGACTCGACGTCGACTTCGACCTCGACTACGACGAGATCTTCGGACCGGACGCCGACGAACTCGAGGAGGGCAAGGTCGATCAGCCCGAGCTCGAGGCACTGCGCGACGCCAAGAGCTCACTTCCCGCGCTCGCAGCCGAGGACATCGACGATCTCGGGTGGCTGAGCAGTTGGGGGCACGGTTACGCGGGTAGATCCGACTCCCGACTCAGCGTCCTCCTGAACTACATCGAGGGCGTCCTACGCTCTCACGGCGACTGGAACAATGAACGCCTCGTGATCTTCACCGAGTATGTCGACACCCTGCGGTGGATTCGAGAGATCCTGCGGCAGCAAGGCTACGGGGACGACCGTATCGACGTCATCGAAGGATCTACCGATGCACATGAGCGCGAACTCATCCGCGCCCGGTTCAATGAAAGCCCCACCAAGGCACCGATTCGGATTCTGCTCGCTACCGACGCCGCAGGCGAGGGCATCGATCTCCAGAACCATTGTCATCGCCTGGTCAATTTCGACATACCGTTCAACCCGAACCGGCTGGAGCAGCGCATCGGGCGCGTCGATCGGTACGGCCAGCAGCACTCACCGGACATCCGACACTTCGTGCCAGTAGAGGGCGGCGGAACGGCTTTGAGCAAGGACGTCGATCTCCTCGCCCGAGTCGCGAGCAAGATCAACCAGATCATGCAGGATCTCGGCTCCGCCAACGAGATCATCGCCCCCGACATCCAACGACAGTTCGGTGGACAGGTCATCGAGCGTCGCGAGGCCAAGGCTGAGAAGGACCCGATCGCTGGCATGATGCGCGGCGAAAAGGTCCTCAACGCCGAACTGGCGCAGCTAGAGAATGACCTCGCCAACAGCCGCGAGCGGCTGCACCTCCGTCCGGAGAACCTGCAGCGCGTTGTCGAGACGGCGTTCGAACTCAACCAGCTCCCGCCGCTGAAGCCCGTCAGTTCCCAGGACACCGATGCCCCGGTGTTCGCACTGCCGAATCTCGATTCGTCGTGGGAACAGGTCACCCGCGGGCTCTACACCCGCTTGGACCCGGACAATGCCCGGCCGATCGCATTCGATCCCACAGTTCTCAAGCCCAAGGAGCAGGGCGGCGACCCCGACGTCGTGTACATGCACCTTGGGTCACCGCTACTACAGCGCTCGACACGACGGCTGCGGGCAGCGCTGTGGGGCGGCGATCGGTCCCTGCAGCGAGTGACCGCGACAGTCGTCCCGGGGCTCGACGAGTCGTACGCCGTCGCGGTGACGCGCCTGGTTCTGGTCGGCCGCGCCGGACTTCGGCTCCACGAGGAAGTCTTCCTCGCCGGCACCCGCCTCGGCCGTCGCCAGGCCGTCGGCGAGCAGCGCGCGGAGGAAATACTCGAATCGACGCTCGACCGCACCGACCTCAACCTGGTTCCGTCGGATATCGCGAACCAGCTTGCCGCCGCATGGAACTCCTCCGACGAGAGCGGTGTGCGTGCGCGGGTCGAACAGGCAATCGCCGACCGTGCCGAGCGACGCCGACTAGCAGTCGATGGTCAGCTCACCGAACGTAAGCAGGCCGATCGAGCTCGGGTCGATGAGATCTTCGGTCGATTCGGCCAGACGCTTCGTGATGCTCTTGCCGAGGCGGAGGCGATGGACGATTCCCAGTTAGCGTTGTTCGACGACGAGCGTCGTCAATCCGAACGCGACCTACGTGAGATCGGGCGCAGGATCGACGCGCTGGCGGACGAACGTGACCGTGAGCTCGAGGCTGTTGACACCCGCTACGACGAGATCCGCGCCTGGGAGTTCCCGGCAGCGGTGATATTCGCGATCGCTCCCAAGGACATCGAGAACGGACTGGCACTGCGATGAAGAAGACGAGCTCACGCAAGCAGGACTTCCACTCCGACTGGCTCAACCAGGTCGATATCGAGGGACCGTTCCTCGCGCTGCCCGTCCTGAAGGACATTTGGAAGGACGGCGTCGACCGTCTCGGCGACGCTGACGACCGTCTCCTCACCTTCAAGCAGGCGTTCACTCGATGGCAGCGTGCTCTCGACAAGTTCGCCGCCGTGCCGCGTACCCCGGAGTCCAAGGCCGCCTACGCCGAGGTGAACCACGCGTGGATCTACACCGTCCTCGACGAGATCGCCGAATGGGACGAACTCCGAACGGATGTCGACGTCAGCATCCAGTCACCGGGCGAACAGGTCACCGTCGCCGCGACCGCAGGTCTTGAGGGCCGTGACGGCAATACCGCAGCGCTGCTGCTGATCTGCGATCCGACGACGGGCGGTTTGCGTGAAACGGGTCTGGACGGCTGGCCGGCCACCGAAGTCGACCGGCTCGCGATGCTGCTCCGCAAAGCCAAGGTCGAGGTCGGGATCGTCACCGACGGCCAATGGTGGGCACTGGTGTCCACCAGGGACGAAAAGCCCACAGGCTCCGGCATGTTCAACGCGCTTACGTGGGCAGAGGAACCGTTGCTCCGAGACGCGTTCTTCACCCTCGTCAATCAGCGTCGGTTCCGCTCACCCGACATCGAGCAGCGCCTCACCAAACTGTTCGAGCGGAGCGAGCTCGAAGCCGAGGCGATCACCGAAGCCCTCGGCACCCAGGTCCGCAGATCCGTCGAGCTCCTCGTTCAGGCGTTCTCCGAGGAGCGGCTGAAAGCCGCGAAGAACGACGAGCCAGATCCGCTCACCGACAAGCCCGACGACGTCTACCAGGCGGCCGTCACCGTCATGATGCGAATTGTGTTCCTTCTCTTCGCAGAGGAACGCGACATGCTGCCCACCGAGCAGCTCTACTGGGAGTCGTACGCGATCAAGGATCTCCTCACCGGCCTCCAGGCGCAGGCCGCTGGCGGCGAGGAGCACCTCGACGAGACCTATGACGCGTGGCATCGACTTCTCGCAGTCAGCAAGGCCCTGCACGGCGGCGTCAACTACGACGAGATGCGGATTCCCGCCTACGGTGGATCTCTTCTCGACCCCGAACGATTCTCGTGGCTGCACGCTACGGACGACCACGGACTGCGCCTGAAGGTGTCCGACCGAGTCATGATGCATGCACTCAAGTCGGTGCAGACCGTTGTCACGGGAGGGGAGCGCCGCCGAATTTCGTTCCAGGAGATCGACGTCGAGCAGATCGGCTACATCTACGAAGGTCTGCTCGGCTACTCCTGCGGCAATGTCACAGACGACATCGTCCTCGGCCTGGTGGGCAAAGACGGCGAAGAACCGGAGATCCCGCTCGGCACTCTCAACGAACTGTGGAACGACAATGACGGCGATCCGAAGAAGGTCGCCGCGGCCCTGGTCTCATGGACGAAGGAGAATCAGCCAGCAGCGACGAGCAAGACAACAGCTGCACTCACCAAGCTGATCGCGAAGGAGCCCACCGCCGACGAGCGGGCGGAGTTGGTCCGACTCCTGACGCCGGTCGCACGCGGCGATGCCGACCTCCTGGAGACACTCGTCGGGTGGGGCAACCTGATCCGTCGGGACCTCCGGAACATCCCCCTAGTCTTCCCTGTCGGTGGATTCGTCGTCGTCGAAACGCCATCGCGCAAGAATGCAGGTGCCCATTACACACCGCGATCACTCGCGGAAGAGGTTGTGCTGCATGCACTCCAACCGTTGGCGTATGAGCCCGGACCGCTGAAAACAAACGACGACAAAGACTGGAAACTCAAGCCGGCAGCCGAGATCCTGGACCTTAAAGTCGCTGACATCGCCGCCGGGTCCGGCGCCTTCCTCGTGGCCGCAGCGCGCTACCTCGCCGGATGTGTTGTCGAGGCGTGGACACGTGAGGGCATGCTGAGCGACGCCGCCCTTGCGGACCCCGGTGAGGTCAAGCGTGATGCCTTGCGCGAGGTGATCGCTCGCTGTCTGTATGGCGCCGACATCAACCCGATGGCCATCGAGATGTGCAAACTCTCGCTGTGGCTCGTGTCGATGGATAAGAATAAGCCATTCTCGTTCGTCGACGACAAGATCTTCTGCGGGAACTCACTACTCGGCCTCACTAGTCTGGACCAGTTGCGCTACCTGCACATTTACCCCGAGCCCACGACAATGCACCAGCAGTTGTTCGTCGATATCGATTCCAAGATCGCGGCCGCAACGGGACTGCGACATGAGCTCGCCAGCCCTGTCGAGGAACTCGGCCAGATGCGATCCACGCGGGCAAAACAGCGACTACTCGAACAGGTGCGACAGGCCACCGACGATCTGCGGACGATCGCCGACGGCGTAGTGGCAGCAGGGCTACCGTTGGGCGGCAAGCCGGGTCGTCACCTCGACGACGCGTTCAAGACCCTTTCCTGGCAGGTCCAGCAGGAATTTCCAGCTGACGGCTTGAAAGGGAACAGCAACAACCTCTTCGCTCGAATCGATATGGGCTTGACCCCAAGCGTCGCAACAGACTACGACAGGTGGACTCCCCTCCATTGGGTAATCGCGGCACCCGACGTAATGAATGAGCGCGGCGGGTTCGATGCAATCATCGGTAATCCGCCGTTCCTCGTTGGGAAGGACGTCTCAGGCGCCCTTGGGGCCGACCTTAGAGAGTGGATTGCAAACGTCGTCGCTTCTGGGGTACGCGGCAACGCTGATCTCGTTGCCTATTTTGTACGACGAGCAGCATCTTTGACGCGTCCCGAAGGAACTGTCGGCCTAATTGCCGCTAAGTCAGTAGGCGAAGGCGACACCAGAACGGTAGCGCTGGACCCACTGATTCCCGCATGGACATTGTATCGCGCCTGGCGCAACGACAAGTGGCCCGCTCGAAATGCGTCGACACGAATCGCACGAATCTGGTTGTCGGCAACTACTGCCGTGCCGACAAACGCAACACTCGACGGACTAATTGTTCCACATATTTCCACATCCCTGGAAGCCGGCGGTAGAATTAACGGGATACCTGCCCGCCTCCGCGAGAACCGAGACCTATGCTTCAAGGGCTACGACTTCGGGGATCCAGGATTTCTCATCTCAAATCGAGAGGCTGACGACATGTTTGCAGCCGATCCGCGTAACGCGACCGTAGTTAAACCCTTCCTAAACGGTCGAGATCTCAATTCAAACTACGATCAAAGCACCGACCGGTTCGCAATCTTTTTCGCAGAAATGAATGCCTCTGAGGCTCAGCACTTCACTGCGCCATTCCTGCACATATCAGATACCGTTCAGCCCAGCCGCTTACGAAAAGGGCACACCGACAAATGGTGGAAGTTCGAACGCTCGCGGCCAGCGCTTACACGCGCCCTGTCAGCTTGGCCGCAGGCATTCGCTCTTTCCGCGGTTAGCAGCCATGCAGCCATCGTCGACCTCCCCGACGGAACCCTCCCCGGATCCGCGGTAGCGGTTTTCGCCGGAATTTCCCAATCCGATTTTGGAGTGCTGAGCTCATCGGTGCACTACCTTTGGGTGGTGCGCTGGGGATCCCTCCTGGGGCAGAGCATTCGATATACTCCGTCGGACGTTTTCGAAACCTTTCCGCGCCCAGATAGCCTACCCAAAATTGGGGAGCTCGGTCGATACTTAAATATGGAGCGCAGAAGTGTGATGATACAACGCCAGATCGGACTTACGGCCATCTGCAATCTAATTCATGACCCGCAAGTTGTCGGCGACGCTGACATCGCCCGCCTTCGCGAAATCCATAGCGAGCTTGACTTTACCGTCATAAGCGCATATGGGTGGGATGACCTCCCGACTGAAGCAGGCTTCCACAGTTACAGGGACATGACACGCTGGACGGTCCCACCAGCGGCACGAGTGGAAATCCTCGACCGTCTCCTGGAGCTGAACCACTCCCGCGCTCGAGCCGAGGGCCAAGATGTGCCGGAGCAGATGCCGTCAGTCCGAGAGGACACACTCTTCTCATGACCGTCAGCGCATCCACAGTCGTACGGGCTGATCTCTTGGGCCTGATCGAGCAGGAACTGCTCGGGCCACGAAACGGCCCCGAGGAAGAGATCAAGGGCACACCGCGCGCGGCCTACATGGTCGGTGCACTCGCGCCGGTGACGATCGATCCCTCACTCGGTAGCGGCACCGGCACCGACGCGGGCGCCGACCCCGCGGAGACCGGCCAGGCGATCAGCGACCTCGACCCGACCACGAATGGTCAGTCCGGCGTCCCGGTCCCCACCGACGAGGACATGGCTTCCTCAGGCGACGATGAGGACCGAGACGAGGGCGCGAAAGGCGCACTCACTCACCCTTCATCGATGGGTTTGCGGTTCCAGGTTCCGAGCGACTGCGGCGTCCTGACCATGACCGCGTCGTGGGGTCGGTACGAGACCTTCCGTCGTGAGAATGAAGACGGTCGCAAGGTGCAGTGGGCGCGGCGCTCCCCTGTCACGAAGACAGCGGAGATCGACGTCCGCGGTCAGCATGCGCACACGACGCTCGCACCGATCACGCTCGACGCCGACGTGACACTGCGAGTTGAGCTGTTTCCCAAAGGTGATCGCACGATCGTCGAGCTCGCACTGTCCAACGACCGAGTGACCGGCATGGACGCACCGCCCGGTGACTGGCTGTTCCAGACCAAGATTCATGTCGAGGCGAACAGTGGCGAGCCGGTCTTTCTGCCCTCGCGCGACGTACTCGGCGACGGCTACTCCGAGACCGACGATGAGCGGCGTCGGCTCGACCTGCACTACCGGCATCGTCTCGAGTTCGCGATCGGACGGACGGCATCCGTCACCTGGACCGAATCCGACGACGAATCCCGCCGCGCGACCTCGGTGGAGACCACCTGGCTTCCCACAGCCGAGGTGCCGCAAACCGTTGCAGGTGAGGCCGGCGCTGCCATCACCTCGATGCGCCTGCTGATGGACCTCACCACCAAGGGGGTAGACGAGGCGTTCCTTCCGCTGGTCGACGGCTACCGGACGTGGCTCGACGAGCAGAGGACGCTGGCCGCCACACTGCCCGCGCACCTCCAGGCCACCGCCGACGAAGCCATAGCCGAGGCCGGACTTGTCGTCACCCGGCTGGAAGACGGACTACGACTGCTGAAGACCAGCTCCGACGCACTCGACGCGTTCAGATTCATGAACCGAGCGATGCGGGATCAGCGAATGCGGTCGCAGGTGGCTGCTGCTCGCTCCGAACGCAGCGACCTCTCCATCAAGGACGCCGCCGCCGAGGTGGCGGCGAAGGGTGATGGCGCCGCGTCCTGGAGGCCGTTCCAGCTGGCCTTCATCCTCCTCCAACTCCCCGCACTGACCGACCCGACCAACGAATCCCGGAGCGGCGCAGCCGCAAACGTCGAGCTCCTCTTCTTCCCCACCGGTGGTGGCAAGACCGAGGCGTACCTCGGCCTCGCCGCGTTCACGTTCGCGATTCGCCGCCTGCAGGGCGTCATCGAGACCGACGACGGACCGCTCGACGGCGGTGACGGCGTCGCCGTGCTGATGCGCTACACGCTTCGACTGCTTACCTCGCAGCAGTTCCAGCGCGCCGCGGCCCTAGTCTGCGCCGCCGAGCTCATCCGCCAGTCCGACGTGGCGAAGTGGGGAGGGCGTCCGTTCAGCATCGGGCTCTGGGTCGGGTCAGCGGTCAGCCCCAAGCGTTACACCGAAGCTAAGCAGCAGGTCGAGACGGCACGACAGGACACCGGCAAGACTCACGGTTTGACGGTGCTCCAGCTCCAGCGCTGCCCGTGGTGCGGGTCGGTGATCGACCCGAAGCGTGATCTCCAGACCGTGGGCGCCACCGAGCGGATCGAGGTTCACTGCGGCGACCGCAAGGGCATCTGCCCGTTCTCGATCGACGGCGGCTCCGGCGCCTTGCCGATCACCACCGTCGATGACGAGCTGTACCGCAATCCGCCCACCTTCCTGCTCGCGACCGTCGACAAGTTCGCACGGCTTGCACGCGAAGGCGAGGCCGCCAGCCTCTTCGGCTACGTTTCCGCCCGCTGCCCGCGCCACGGCTACCGGCACCCCGACTCCCGGGGCAGCTGCAATGGCAAGTCCCACAACAGCAAGAATGAGGGTGGCGTCACCTACCCAGCCGTTCAGATCGCGACGGTACCGAGGCTGCGGCCACCAGATCTGATCATCCAGGACGAGTTGCACCTGATCACCGGTGCACTAGGGACCGCGGTCGGTGTGTTCGAGAACGCCGTCGACGTGCTCTCGTCGTACGACCAGGACGGGACGACGGTCCGCCCGCTGGTCGTCGCCTCCACCGCAACCGTCCGCAACGCCCTGAACCAGGTGACCGCCCTCTACGGGCGCGGTGTGGCGGTGTTCCCGCCGCAGGTCCTCGACGTTCGCGACACCTTCTTCTCACGCGAGAAGCAGCTGTCCGACGGAGACCCCGGCCGCAAGTACATCGGCGTGTGCGCCCACGGAATCCGACTGACCCTTGCGGAAATTCGGATGTCCGAGGTCCTGCTGCTCGCCGGACAGAAGCTCCTCGAGGAACACGGCGACGCGGCGGATCCGTACATGACGACCGTCGGGTACTTCTCCGCCACCCGCGAGCTCGCCGGCATGAGGCGCTACCTCGACGACGATGTGACCACCCGTGTTGCCGGCAACACCGAACCGTTCCCGCGTCGGACCACCGACTGGGCCCGACTCGAGATCGGCGAACTGACGGCACGCATCTCGTCCGAAGAAATCTCCCGGACGCTCGATAGGCTCGCCTTGCCCTTCACATCGACCTGGACCCCGGCCGTGGGTGGGACAGATCGACCGCGCTGGACCACCCGCGGGAAGTCGGAGTACGGCAAGGCCTGGGCTGAGGCTGAGAAGGCGGGAAGGTCATCACCGAAGTCGCCCGCAAGGCCCTACGACGTCGTGCTCGCAACGTCCATGCTGCAGGTTGGAGTCGACGTCCCCCGCCTCGGACTCATGCTGGTCGTCGGCCAACCGAAGAACACCGCGGAGTACATCCAGGCATCCTCTCGAGTCGGTCGCGACGCTCGCAAACCCGGTCTGGTTGTATCCCTGGCGAACTGGTCCCGGCCCCGCGACATGTCCCACTTCGAGTCCTTCCGCCACTACCACGAGACTTTCTACGCGCAGGTAGAGGCCCTCAGCGTCACACCGTACTCAGACACCGCGATGGAACGTGGATTGACAGGAATGCTCGTCAGTGCGATCCGGGTGACAGACGAACGAAACTCCGACTCACTGTCACCCGAGCCCGGGGCCGGAGAGATCTCGAACAAGCTGCCAGCAGCCCATGACCTGGTCGACAGGATCGTCGCCCGAGCGATACCCGCTGCGCCCGACACACGAACAGCCGAACGCATGCGAGAGAAACTCCGCCAACGCGTCGACCGCTGGCACGCGAAAGCGCAGGAATACGATGGTGCGCTCGTCTACGACCGCAGGCGAAAGGACCATGTCGAATGGCCGCTGCTGATCAGCCCTGAAACCACCGTCGTGTCCCCAGCCGAACGGATCTTTGTCGTGGCGAATTCCATGCGCGAGGTCCAGCCTGAGTTCAACCTGTTGGTGAGCCCGGCTCCACCAAACCTCGCCTTCAAGAATCCAGTGGGAGCACCCTCCTGGAGCTTCCCCGAGGGAGCTGCGGAATGACGGCGAACCCCGGTCCTGCCGAGTCACAG
Source organism: Gordonia sp. Z-3 (assembly GCF_036233855.1). Classification (NCBI taxonomy): domain Bacteria; kingdom Bacillati; phylum Actinomycetota; class Actinomycetes; order Mycobacteriales; family Gordoniaceae; genus Gordonia; species Gordonia sp. Z-3. The sequence goes on along the minus strand of NZ_JAZARS010000006.1, from coordinate 277,061 downwards.
GAAAGCACTGCCGAACCCATCAGCGTCGGAACCAAAGACCTCGACCCCATCGCCGACGTCGAGGCCAAGATCACCAAGAACCGTAGCAAGGTCGGCTCGCTGCGCCCGTCGGCGCTGCTCTACACATCCGGGATCGGAGCTACGGTCGACCTGCCTCACTTGTCAGTCATGCCGCACGGCCTCGACGCGTGGCAGCGGTACTACGACCGGCGGGCTGGCGGAGCAGATGTCGTCATCGAGCCGCGGCTGTTGGATCTCGTCCGGGCCTATCTCGGCGACCAGGTCGAGCAACTGCGTAAAGCACCGTGGGCACCGGAGACCCCCGGCGGCTTTGGCGACGAGGCAATCGATCTCGGCATTCCTGCGCGGGTGTTTCCGCAGTGGCTTCGTTGCACCGGGTGCAATCAGCTCGCTCCAGTTACCGATCAGATCTTCGAGTTCAAGAACGTGCTGAAGTACCGACCGGATCAGGCACAATTCATCCACAGGAACTGCAAAGGATGGGATTCCGGCCGCAGGAGCAACAAGAGGAGCAAGGGACGAGACCAAGCAGCCGTGCCTGCGCGCTACCTGATCTCCTGCATCAACGGGCACCTTGATGAGTTTCCTTACGTCGCATGGGTGCATCGAGGACACGCGTGCCCGCACGCGAAGATCCCGCAGCTTCGTATGCGGGAATGGAAGAGCAATATCGGTCCGGACGTTCAGATCATCTGCCTGTCGTGTGACGCGCAGCGCGGCATGCTCGAGGCAACAGGGCCCAAAGCTTCGGAGAAGCTGCCGAACTGTCGTGGACGACATCCGCACCTGGACGCCTTCTACAAGTGCGACCAGCCGGGCAAGCTGATGATGCTCGGTGCCGCAAACCAGTGGTTCGCTTCCACTGTCGGTCTGTTGGCGTTGCCTCGCGAAGAGTCGACGTCAGCCGAGGATCTGGTCTCGCATCTCAAAGAACTGCCTCCGGAGATAGTCGCCACCGCGACAAGCAAAGACTCCCTGCCCGCCTTCCGCATGCTCGTCGGTCTCCGGGCACAAACTGATGTGTTCGCTAACGCGACCGACGAGGCTCTCTGGGACGCTTTGCAAATGCTGAAGAGTGGGCATGCGCCTCGCTCAAGCGCGGTGACCAGCACAGATCCAACCGACATCTTGCTGCCGGAGTGGCTTGTATTGACCGACGAGGTGAAGTACACCAAGCACAGCGGTGCCGCGGACTTCCGCGCTCTTCGTCGAGATGTCCCTGTCGCTCTGCGACCGGCCGTCACAAGAGTCGTGGCGGTCGAGAAACTGAAGAAGGTCAACGCCTTCGTCGGCTTCACTCGCATCGACGCACTGGATCGGATCGATGACAGCAAGAGTCGCGTCGCTCCGTTGGTCAGCAAGGGCAGGCCCTCGTGGGTGCCCGCCACGGAAGACCGAGGTGAAGGGTTCTTCCTACAATTTGACGAGCCCGCCGTCCTGGACTGGGAAGAGGAGGTACTCCAGCTCTCGACCTGGGAGATGTTCCGCAAGGCGCACGAGACGAACTTCAGGCGCCGCACGAGCAAGACGTCGGACAGCACTATCGATCCGGACTCCCGCTTCCCTCCGCCACGATACTGGGCCATCCACACGCTGTCGCACCTTCTCATCCGCGAAGCAGCGATGTCGAGCGGATATGGGTCCGCGAGCTTGACGGAGCGAATCTACGCCTGGCGAGCTGAGACCCGCCGCCCGGCTGCAGCGGGCCTCCTCATAACCACAACCGCCTCCGACAGCGAGGGAACCCTCGGCGGGCTGGTTGACCTCTCCCGGCCAGAACGGTTGGGTCAGTTGGTTCAGGAGGCAGTTCGCCGTGGCGACCGCTGTTCGAGCGACCCCGTGTGCTCACACCGACGACCTCGTGGCAAGGAAGATTTCCTCCACGGCGCGGCGTGTCACTTCTGCCTGTTCGTCAGCGAAACCAGCTGCGAACGGACCAACCGTTTTCTTGATCGCCGACTCCTCCTAGGTCTACCGGTGGACAAGGACATCGCAATGCCGGGTCTGCTGTCGCCTATCCTCGGGAAGTGAGAGCGTGAGCGCCGTTGCCCGGTTGGGTGCGTTGCTGGCGCCGGGAGAGGCTGATGCGGTCGCCGCGAGGCTGCGTCAGTGCGGACTTCCTCATTTGGCTGCGCAACGTGCGTTTCCTGCCAACCGGGCAGAGGTCAAGGAGCTGCTGACAGACCTAGTGGCCACAGCCGGCAGAGCGGACCTCGCCGCTGCTGTTCTCGACGGCATCGCCGCCGTCCCGCGCAGCGCAGATCCCGAGCCAGTGTGGACGGCCCCGAACGTTCCGGGTTTGGAGGGTCGGACAACGCTGGCTGTCGCCGATCTCGTGAACGATGCAACGGCGACCGTGTACGCGGCTACTTACTCCGCGGGGTCGGGGGCTGGATACGTCCAGGCCCTTGCCAACGCAGTCGAGCGAGGCGTGACTGTGACGGTGATCCTCGATCGCGGAATGCAGGCAAAGAACGGAGGCGCGATACCCAAGGTCCTACGGGGTGCACGGGTATGGGTCTACGCACCGGACCCGGTCGCCGAGTGGACCCCACGCCAACACGCCAAGTTCGTCGTTGTCGACCGGAGTTCGGCGTTAGTGACCAGCGCCAACTTCTCGACCGCCGCGGCCATGTCGAATCTGGAGTGCGGACTTCTCTGTCGGGACTCTCCGGTGGCCGACGGCATCGTTCGGCAGCTCGAGACCTTGTATGAACACGGCGCGTTGGTCGACTATTGATAGCGCAATACTGGTCACGGCCTACCGACTTCGATATAGACGTATGAACTCGCCCGAGCCGCTCGATGACGCTGTCCGACGCCGAATGCAGAAGCAACAGCGGCGTGACACTTCGGTCGAGCTGTCGGTGCGCCGCCTACTCCACGCTGGCGGGTTCCGCTACCGAGTTGACTACCGTCCCAGCTCGACATTGCGGTGTCGCGGTGACATCGTCTTCACCCGCGCGAGAGTGGTCGTGTTCATCGACGGGTGTTTCTGGCACGGGTGTCCTCAACACGCGACCCAGCCGAAGAACAACGCGCAGTGGTGGCGCGAGAAGCTCGACGCCAACATGGCACGCGACATCCGTAGCGCTGCAGCGCTGGAGGGTCGCGGCTGGCATGTTCTGCGGTTCTGGGAGCACGAGGAACCCGGAGATATCGTTGATCGGATCATTGCCACGGTTGAGAATTGACTCGTCGAGCGGGGTAAGTAAGCGGCGACCGCTTCCCGCAGGACCTTCAGGGTGACAAGGAGACAGAGAATTGCTGACCAATACCGCACAACTGACGGCACATGAGCTCGAACTGTTGAAGGTGTTCAGTAGCGATTTCGACTTTCGCATCCCGGAGTACCAGCGACCGTATTCATGGCGTCCGGAGCACGCACTGCAACTGCTCGACGACCTTGGTGAGGCGCTCGAACAGTCGGAGGATGAACCTTACTTCCTCGGGTCCGTAGTGCTGGTCAAGCGACCTGAGTCAGCCGACTCTGATGTCATCGACGGCCAACAGCGCCTGACGACCCTGACGATTCTCCTGTCGGTACTCCGCGACCTATCCACAGAAGACGAAGTCCGCGCTGAGCTCGCCATCATGGTCAGAGAGCCTGGCAGCAAGGTCCAAGGACTCGAAGCGAAGCCGCGACTAGCTCTTCGTGAGCGCGACGCCGACTTCTTCAAGGAGTTCGTGCAGGAACCGGGCGGGACCACCAAGCTACTCGGGATCAACGAGAATCACCTGACTCACGATTCGCTGCGCTCGATCGTCGACAACACGCGGTCGTTGACGACCATGCTGAAATCCGACAAGTGGCCTGAGGATCGACGGTTTCGGTTGATCCAGCTTCTCAGCAAGCGAACTCTGCTAGTTGTGGTCACAACCTCAGACCTCGACAGCGCGTATCGAATCTTCAGTGTGATGAACGCTCGAGGCCTCGACCTGTCTCCGTCCGACATCTTCAAATCTCAGGTCGTCGGAGCTTTGTCGGACGCCGATAGGAAGACGTACGCCGACAAGTGGGAGGACATCGAGGCCGCACTAGGTCGCCAAGATTTCGGCGACCTCTTCGCTCATGTGCGGATGATCTATGCAAAACAGCGTGCCCAGGCCGATATCTTGAAGGAGTTCCCGAAACAGGTACTCAACACATACACCAACAGCGGTCGCGCAGCTGAGTTCGTAGACGACGTTCTCGTTCCGTACGCCGATGCATATCAGCAGCTCCGAGGCGCATCATTTACGGCAGCCAGCGGCGCCGATACGGTGAACGACTGGCTTCGTCGCCTCAATCGAGTAGGGAACACCGACTGGCGCCCCGTCGCATTGTGGGCCTTGCGTGCAAAGTGGGACGACCCGTCGTGGCTGGCAAGTTTCTTGCAGCAGCTGGAACGAATAGCAGCAAGCATGTTGCTCCGACGGGTCTACGCAACTCCGCGAGCACTGAAGTACGCGGAGATACTTCGTGACGTCGATGAGAAAGGACTGGGCCTGAGCGCACCCTCTCTCCAATTGTCCGCGAGCGAAATCAAGGCTACGCGCGCCGCACTCGACGGCGATGTCTACCTCCATACCCAGGGCAGGCGGTTCATCCTCCTGCGTGTAGACGAAGTGCTCGCCAACTCACCCGGCGTAACTTACGACAACAAAGTCATCACTGTCGAACACGTACTGCCACAGAATCCGGCATCGAAGTCAAAGTGGCACAAATCTTTCAGCGATGACGAGCGGAGCGAATGGACTCATCGACTTGCGAATCTGGTGCTGCTCAACCGAACCAAGAACTCGGAAGCCCAGAACTACGACTTCGATGTCAAAAAAGCGAAGTACTTTGTCGGCAAGAAAGGTGTGTCGACCTTTGCACTCACCAGCCAGGTACTGTCCGCTGACAAGTGGAATCCAAGGACTTTAGAGGGCCGACAGAAGAGCTTACTCAGTGCGATATTTGAAGAGTGGGGACTTGGCGCTGTATAGCCAATCAAAGCGACAGGCCCACAGCTGAACTTAGCCAAGCTACACTTTGAGCCCAGGCTGTTGGACCTAAGCTAAGCGAGCTGCCGGCTATCGCTGTGCTAAATGAGCGTTCCCTGTTGAGGCTCACTCTTTACATGGTCGAGAGCGACACCCAGCTCCGTTCGAGAAGTCACCGGGTGCGCACCGGCCTCTATCAGAAGGCGGTTGCCCACCGGAGTCTCTTCTCCGAAGTTCAAAGCGAAAACCGGCCGGCCGCGCTTGAGCGCGTCCCGACCAGCTGATAATGTTCCGCCCTTCTCTCCTGCCTCGATGACAACGAGTGCCTTTCCTAGACCGAAGATCACGTGGTTTCGAGCCATCGCAGCGTAGGCCGCCCACGGCTGGTCAGGACGGAACTGGGAGACCACCAGAACCCGGCTCGGATCGAATCTCTCCCTGAACTCGCGCTTGATTCGAAACGCGTTAATCCCTTCGGCCAGGACTATGACAGTCCGGCCACCACGGCCCAACGCGGCGAGGTGTGTCGCGGTATCGACGCCTTTTGCGTAGCCAGACACCACCGTCAAACCCCGATCGCTCACCTCCTCGCCGCACGCCTTCGCAGCTTTTAGCCCCAGCGGAGTAACCTTTCGAGACCCACACATTCCTGCACCGGCGGCAGTGAGAAGACTCAGATCGCCCTGGCAAAAAAGGGTTGGAACGATTGGTTTTCCACCAACCACCAAAGACTTCGGAAAGTCGCTATCGCCTGCGTTGATAGCCTCGATACCACGGGCCTCCAGATCGTCGACCTGACGCGCTAAAGCAGATCGTGACTCGATCGACAAATGTCGCCACGCCTCGCGAAGTGGCTCTGGGTTCGAATTTACAAGTGCCCGTGTAACTCTTCCGGGCGTACGGAATACCTCAAATGCGACAAGCGCCCGGAGCATTCTCTCGGATGACATCCTGTCAGTTCCTCATCGTTCTCGCAGCGACGAGTCCATAGACTGCGTCAGCCCCCGCGAGCTTGGCAGTTCGGGCCACTTCGACACAGGTCGCACCGGTGTGCCAGACGTCGTCGATAATCACACACGACCCGCTGAGCATCGACGGCAAGCTGAAAAGGCCGGACACGTCAAAGGTAGGGTCCGCTTTCCGCTGAGGACGGGCCGGGCCAACCGTCTGAATGAATTGCTTTCCAGTCTCCGCAGCCACGAGTCTAGCTATCTGCTCGCCGGTGCTGTTGCCTCGTCCTGATGAGCCCGGAACAGAGATCAGGTACGGCGCGTCCCGGTAGACAGGGTGGCTCCAGATGGCGTTCGCCATTCGTCGAGTAAGCGACTCTCGCGCCGATCTCTGGATCTGCGGTGAGGACAAGTAGTACTTCGCCTTGTGCACAAGCTCGCCAGCCTCGGTGTTCTCCCACTGCTCCGGTGGAAGTTCCTCGTCAACGATCTTGTACCGGTCCAACGCTAGTACCAAATCAAAGGGCGACGGCGCGGGCAAGCACAGCGCCGTTTCCAGCAATGAAACCAGTTGCTCGAAACCTTCTGGAAACGGCCCTGGGAACTCCAAACACCAATTGAAATCCCCCCTGTCCGCCGCAACGTCCACCAGACTGTAATTCGAGGCGAAGAATGAGTCGATATGAGACAACGGAAGGCCTTCAGCCCTCAGGTACTCGCGCCGCCAGCGAGCTTCCTGATTGGACGGCCTCGTCCGGAGTGACCGTTCGATTCGGCACGGACGGGCAGGCGGGGTGAATTCGGTTAGAAACATGTATCAGGGCACCTTTGAACCGGCGATTAGTGGTTGGTCTTTATTCGTCCCATTCCCGCGCAGGGGTCCAACCTTCCTCATCAAAACGGCCGTAGAGATTCATGGTAGGTCCAAGCTCGCAAGGTGTCCAAGAATTGTGCCTCACGGACAAGCCCTCCGGGACGGTGGCCGCCGACCATCTGTTCTGCGCCGACGACCTGTTCCTTCTGAAGCTCCAGCGACGCGTTGCTCCAGCAATTCGGTTCGGCAGCCGTGCCGGTGTTCCTCACCTGTCCGGTCAGCGCCATGCCGACCACGGATGTCTTCATCACGCGTCATAAATGATCTACGGCGTCGTAGGCCAGTATGGCGCACCCAGCTTCTGACCTCCTCGAACTGGGCCAGAAGCTCGTCGACCTCCTCGACGGCGGACGCCGCACCGCCACCTACAAGCTCGCGGTCCTTATGGCGTTGCTCGATCTCAGCGTCGAGTCCGTCCCCGACGATCCCTACGCTGCCGTCGACATCGACCTCGATCAGCTGACCACCCGGGTCATCGAGCTGTACTGGCGTCAGCTGCGACCCCTCGACGGCCATCGGCTGCGGCAATCCACCGACGGTCCAGGCGTCATCTTCACCACCGTCGCCGACCTGCGTGACGAACTCACCCGCACTCATCGCACCCCGACGATCGACCTGGTGGTCGCCGAGGGGTCCGTCGCATACGTCGCTGCGCACACGACTGTGAAGCGCACGCTCGTCCGGTATCCGCTCAAGCTCCTGCAGAACGTCACCACTGCCACCGACCACGAGCGCTTCCTCTATGACGACTCCTGGATGGGCACCGCGTCGGAGCGAGCCATCGCCGATCACGGCAACAAGCTGCAACTGTTCCCCGGTGTCTGCACGACCCTGGCCCGGCTCGCGCCATAGTTGAAGCCCGCTTTCCAGCTGGCCTGGGTCGACGACGTGCGCCGCATGAACAAAACGCTGCTGGCCGACGGTCCCGACATCGCCGAGCATCTCTTCGGTGCCGACCGCGTCTCGCTGCTCAAGGCCGGCGACGTCTTGGCGATCGAGTTCGGACCGCACTGCTTCTACTGCGCCGCACGATTGACCACCACCCGACACGTCGATCACGTGCTGCCGTGGTCGCGGGTCGGCATCGACGGACTGGCCAACCTCGTGCTGGCCTGCCAGTCCTGCAACTCCAACAAGTCCGACCTGCTGCCCTCCCCCACGCATGTCGACCGGGCGCTCGATCGTGGCCGGCCTGTCCTCGACGCGCTTGCCGCCGATATCAACTGGCCCAGCCAGTTCGACCGGGTGGTCTCCGCGGCGCACGGACTCTTTGCGACTCAACCGGAGAACACGCCAGTCTGGCTGGGTCGCAGAGACATCGGCGTGCTGGGACGCGTCGACTTCGATTGGCATACCGGCTGACAGTGTTCCCGCTGGGACCGTGGGCCGCGACGCCAGCGCCGGCGCCGAGGAACAGCGCCGGATGTCCGTCACGGGCGAGCCGGCCGAGTCGTCTGGTTTCGTCGAGCGCGTCGTCGGGCAGCACCAGGGCAGCGGCGTGCCACCCGTATCCGACATCGACTGCCCCGATCACTGACATCAGTGATGCCATCACTTCTATCACTGATCCCGTCACTCATATGAGTGATGCCGTCAGTGATATACGCTGATCGATCAGTGACAGGCGTCAGAAGGAGTCGGCGTATGCGACCAGCGGATCTACAGGACATTGTCGACGCCGTACGGACCGCGGGGACCGACACCGCGACGGTCGAGGTCAAGTCCGGCGGTGGTGGCGTCGGAAAGAGTCTCTGGCCGACGATCAGCGCATTCAGTAACACGCACGGTGGGGTTGTGATTCTGGGGCTCGACGAGGCGACCGGGTTCACACCCGCCCCCGGTTTCGATGCGCGAAGAGTTCTGAACCAGATGGCCGATGTGGCGCGACCCCGAAGTGGAAGCGAGCCGGCGGGCCCGCTGACACCCACCCCTGCGATGAGTGTCGATCAGATGGAGGTCGACGGAGCGTCGGTTGTGGTAGCCGAGGTCGAAGAGCTTCCCGCGGCCGAGAAGCCTTGCTTTGTCACCGCGCAGGGCAAAGAACGCGGCACCTACATGCGCGTCGGGGATGGCGACCACAGGCTCGACACTTACTCGGTCTTCCAATTGTCGGTGCTGACTGTCCCCAGCAACGCCGACCGTGAGCCCGTGATGCAGGCACGGATCGACGATCTGGACTCGAGCCTCATCGCCAGAACCGTCGCACGGTTGCGGGCCAGCCGACCCAGGGCACTGGACGGAACCTCCTCGGAACGAGATGTATTGGAGCGGGTGGGAGTTGTCGACCGGGACACGGGGGGACCGACCCTGGGAGGGCTCCTTGCACTCGGGCGCTTCCCCCAACAGTTCTTTCCCCAACTGATGATCAGCTTCGCCTCCTACCCGGGCGGCAGTAAGGACGTGATCGTCGGTGACGAACGAATGGACGACCGCGCGGTCCTCGAGGGATCGATACCGGACATGATCGACGACGCGATTTCCGCGGTCGTGCGCAATCTGCGTGTTCGACGTGTGTCTAAAGGCGCTGGCGCCCAAGATGTCCCAGAGATTCCCATCGATGCGATTCGAGAGGCGATTGCCAACGCAGTCACGCATCGCGACTACAGTGAGCTGGCGCGCGGCGATCAAGTCCGCGTGGAGTTGTATCCGGATCGTCTGGAGGTTCACAGTCCTGGCGGACTGTGGGGCGGTCGTGACGTCGAGTCGATCTTCGATGGCCAATCGCGCTCGCGGAATCAATTGCTGGCGAGGCTGCTGACCGAGGTCCCGTTCGCCGACCGTGACGAGACCGTCGGTGAGAACGCGGGCTCCGGCATTCCGAGAATGCTGGGAGAGATGACGCAAAATGGTTTGCTTGCACCGCGTTTCCAGAGCACACCGGCATCGTTTGTGACAGTGCTCGACAGGTTCGGACTCCTCAACCCGGAAACCCGTGAGTGGCTCGATTCGATCGGCGGCCGCCAACGCACCACTATCGGCGACAACGCGCTTGCACTGATCCACCACCTGGGATCGGTGACGGTCGACGACCTCAGACGCCAGCTTGCAATGGACACGACGGTGGCGCAGGCGGCATTGACCGATCTCGTCAGCGAAGGAATCGTCCGCAACGAGCGCGGCACGTTCGAATTGACTCCCGAAGCGGAATCGGGAACCGAACTCACCCCGACCCAGCGCAGGATCGTCGATGCACTGTCGCACGGCGGCACCATGACCGTGCATGAGTTGGCCGAGTCCCTCCACACACCCGTGAGCACTCTTCGACCCGCACTTCGAACACTGGTCAGCGCTGGCAAAGTCCACGCCACCGCGCCACCGACGAGCAAGAATCGCGCGTACCGAATCTGAGGATTCACGTTCCCCGCTCGACTCCCAGCGATGTCACTGCCCCGGCGTAGCGTGCCCTCCATCAGTGTTGCCCGGACCGCCTTCAGTCCGGGCAAGGAGCATCAGGGGGGACACCATGCCATTCGACTATTTCGACGATGACGACGAGCCGGAGCCCTGGCTCGACTTCACCGAGGACCTCGCCGCCCGACTCGGCGACCTCAAGACCGGCGTGTTCGAGTTCATCGAGTTGGAGGTTCCCGAGCGGGGCTGGCACGGACACCTGCTCACCTACACCGCCACCAGCTCCGGGCGGGTGCGGTGCGTCGTCCCCAATAGCGCACTGTCACACCGCAGCCGGGAGGAGTGGAATCCATACCACCAGCAGTTCGTCGCCGCCGGGTGGCGCTATCAGCCCCGAAAACACCAGCACATCCGAGACGTCGGACGACGCGCTCACCGCGAGGTCGCACGGCAAAGCGTCGCTTTCCTGCGTGAGTGGTGGAGTGTGCCGTATCCGTGGTCGCTGACGTTGCGGGACCCGAACGGATCGGTCCATCCGCTGGAACCTCCAGCCAGAACTGCGCCGACCATTCCCCCAGCGAACCACGGTCCCCTGCCGGCCCGACCGCGACGACACCTGACCATCGTGCCCGGTCTGCCCGACGCGGACTGACGGCCACCGGGTCGGGTTCCACCACCTATCCTCGACCCATGACCGACACCCCGTCCGACGGTGCACGCCCCCGGTTCGACGTGATCCTCGGCGGCCTCCACCCGTCCCAGGCCGGCGTGGATGCGGTTCCGGAACCGCCGCGGCGAGGACATTTCCGGAAGCCACAGCTGCCTGACCGTGCGGTGTTCCGGGTCCGCATTGACCTCGACGACTCGGTACCGCCGATCTGGCGCACCGTCGAGTTGCGATCGGAGATGACGCTGGACCTCGTGCACCGAGCGATCCAGGGCGCGTTCGGCTGGTGGGACTATCACCTCTACCGCTTCGCGTTGGGTGGCGACCCATTCGCTGCGGCGAGCGAGCTGTTTCTGTGCGACCACGACTACGTCGAGGGGGACGACGGCGAACCGGCGGTGTCGGTGTATCTCGACGAGACGATGCACGAGCCCGGCGACATCCTGACCTACGTCTATGACTATGGCGATCATTGGGCCCTGACTCTGCGCCTGGAAGCCGTCTTGCCGCCGCGGCCCGACGCGCCGCTGGCGATCTGCGTCGATGGGGACCGTGCGGCACCGCCCGAGGACTGCGGTCACCTCCTCAGCGCCGAGGAATTGGCGACGGTGCTACCCGAACCGGCTCATTTCGACATCGAGGCCGCCAACACGACGATGACCGATCCGGTCACCCAGCTACCGTTGGTCGGCGTGCCCAAACGAGTCGGCGATATGCTTCTCCGGCTCCAGCACAGTGACACGTCTGGCGACATCTCGACGCGGGCGGCTCGCCTCTTTGAACCTGCTACATCAATTGCACCAGAACACCTCTCGGTCGACCTCGCACCCCACATCTGGTTTCTGCTTCGCGCGCAGGGCGAGGGCTTCCCGTTGACGGCGGCGGGCTATCTGAAGCCGGTTGACGTCGCGGCCGCCAGCGAGGTCCTCCCGGAGATGCGGGACTGGATTCATCCGAAGGGTCGCGAGATCGACGCGTGGCCGGTGTTGCAGTTTCGAGAGTCTTTGCAGCGGTTGGGCTTACTTCGCAAGTTCAAGGGCCGCTTGCTGCTCACCAAAGCCGGAGCCAAGGTGATCGACGACCCCGTCGGCCTGGCCAACCACATCGCCGGCAAGCTTCTCCCCAAGAGCCACGACGATCCGTTCCGCGCCGATGCGGCACTGCTGATCCTGTTCTTCGCGGCCACCACCGAGGACAGTGTGCTCCCGACGCAACTCCTCGCGACACTACTGAACGCGCTCGACTACCGCCTCAGCACTGGTGAACCCGTCGATAAGTACGACGTGCAACGCATGAGCGGCAACGCCTACGACGCACTCGAAGCGATGTCGCCGCCGTACCACTGGCCGGATCCATTGCGCCTCAGTCCGACCGCGGTTGCGGTGGCGCGGGCGGGGTTGACCGGATATCCGATCGAGCGACGCGCCTGATCTCATGACGGCCTGGGTTTCGATCATTGAGCTCCGGGTCCATCAGAGCAGCACACCCTCACGGCGGATGTCATCGTCGAGCCCGGACTTCAGGCCGCCGTTCTCGACGAGGTCGACACAACCTGGCCGCTGAGGCGTGGGGACTGCACGCTGCCGATTGCCACAGGGAAGGGACCACCTTTCCTGATCCTTTGCCACGCCCATGGGACCACCCGCGATGCCAGTCGCGGGACCACCCAACTTATGGATCCGCAGCCTGCCAAGGATGGCTTCGCGAGCCCCGACTTGGCACGATGGATTTCAGATCCGCACGACGGACATGTGCCGCGATCCGAGAGGTCGGCGCTCAGTGTCGGCGTGCACTCCTACGCGTCGAACTCCTGACTTATCGAAGACGCGAATCGTGTGCCCGGAATAGATCCGTAGCAGACCGCGGCCATCTCGGTGCTCATCGTGGCCCCTCGCGGAGAGTGCGAATAAACTGACGGCGAAAAGTTGTCAGACCTCGGTTCTACTCTCTGAGTCAGTTCGTCAGAGATCGGAATACACGCCCCGGACCACAGTCTTACGACGCTCGCATCGGCGGGTGAGTCGGCGGAGCGTGAGCGATTTTGCTTTCGTGCACAGCGGGATTCAGATTGCCGACGACCGGTCGCCACGACCACCCGCTGACGCATCCCCCGATAGCCGATCAGCGCACCACAAGATACGAAAGGTTCACGATGACTCAGCACAACAACGACATGCCCACCGCGCAGTGGGGCCAGCCGACGCCTCCTGAGGGCAAGAAGGGGTGGAGTCGGCGCAGGAAGATCGCCGTCGGCGGTGTCGCCGCCTTCGTCATCCTCGGCGGCATCGGCGCGGCGATGGGCGGCGCCTCGGACACCGAGACCAAGGAGGTGAACGCCTCGCCGGGCAGTGTGTCCGCGCCCGCGACGGTCGAGCAGGCGGCCGCCGAGCAGGCCAATGTCGCGCAGGCACCGGCCACGGCCACGCAGGTGGTCGACACCACGACCACCGAAGCACCCGCCCCGGCCCCCGAGCCGGCTCCGGCGACTCCGAGTCTGACCAGCAGTCAGCGCAACGCCGTGCGCGCCGGCGAGACGTATCTGGACATGATGGGCATGTCCAAGCAGGGTCTGATCCGCCAACTCAGTTCCGATGCCGGAGATGGGTTCTCGGTGCAGGACGCCACCGTCGCGGTCAACCACATCGAGCAGCAGGGTGATGTGGACTGGAATGAGGAAGCCGTGCAGGCGGGTCAGACATACCTGGACATGATGGGGATGTCGCGTTCCGGCCTGATCCAGCAGTTGACCTCTGATGCCGGCGACCAGTTCACGCTCGAGCAGGCGACGTACGCCGCCGACCAGCTGGGTGTGTGACCGGCGACGTCGGGTCGTCGTTGCTACCGAATACCCCCCTTAGCAACGACTTCCCGGCTACCCGGACACCCACGACTCGCCCGGATATTCGGTGCGGACCACAACAAAGGAGGACCCGCATGGCCAAGGACGGCTGGGAGTTCTGGCGCCTCACCCGAGTTGGGGGCACCACCGTGGACTGGCTCGCGGCGACCAGACCGGAGGCTCGGGCGTTGGTCGATCGACGCAAGGTGTGGACGCTCATCCCGAATCGTTCGACCTTTCTGGCGAACTGGTTCGTGACCGAAGATCACCATCGCGCATCCGATTTCGTGTGGACACACGAGAACATCGACATCGTCGAGGCACGGCAGGTCGCCGTGGAGGTGCCGAATGTGTCGGCCGACGATCTGAAACGCCTGATGAGCCCGACAGCGGAACTCACGCTCGAGCAGATCGACCGCTACCCCGTGGAGAAGCTGCTCGGTAAGCGTGTGGCGACCATCTTGAGTGATCGGCGGGTGCGGTCGGGCTGAGGCGCCTCGCGCCGGCCCCACGCGACCGCGGTTCTGTCGCACCCCCGTCCTAGCCTGTCCGCACACCGCCACCACCGAGGAGGCCCGCGATGCCCGTCACCATCACCGAGAGCCGTCTGGAATTCGCGTTCCCCGAAGTCCATCCGGATGCACGCCTGTTCATCACCGTGCACCGCACGCTGCGGGTTCCCGACGACGACACCACCGAGCAACTGACCGGCGTCGACGACGCGGCACTGCGGATCCAGGTGACACCTCTGAAAGGCGAAACGTGGGATCGCCGTCGAGCCGCCCGGCAAGCTCGACAGCGGACGGTGGCCGACTGCGGCGAGACCATGGCCCCGATGGCAGCACCCGATGGCGCGATCGCAGCACCTGGCTCGGCGATGGGGATGGGCGCCGGCGGGTCGATCACCCAGTCGGTCGCCGTACCCATCGAGCCGAAGGAAAATTGGGCGATCGGCGCGCACGCTCACGCCACCCTGCGCATCATCAACAGCATGCAGTGGCAAACGCTCACCGGGTCTCCCCCACACCATGCGCCACCGACGATCACCGACTACCGGCGGCACGGGTACCCGTGGTTCGAGTGGTACGAGTGGTATGACGACTCGCTCGCGCGGCACGGATCGTCGAAGTTCGCCGATCTCGACACGGTCAAGCAGGTCGGCGACAAGCATGGCGAGCAGCCGCTGCCCGACAACCCGAGTTTCCCGCCGCCCACACCGCACGTCGTCGGCGGCTGACCGAGGACCCAGCACGATGCCCACCAACCCTGTCGGCATGGCCGACCATCTGGTCGCGATGTCGTCGGCCGGTGCCCGCAACGCGTTGCGGCCCGCACCCGATCCGGCGGCGCTGCGCTCACTGCTGAGTCATTGCGCGCCGGAGAATGCGCGTGACGCGTTCCTACGTTTCACGTGGTCCAACCGCACGCCGCAACCGAACCGGGTAGCGCAGTCTCCTGGTCCGTGGCAGTGGTGCCGCCGCCACCCGATCGTCACGGTGGTGGTCGCGTTCCTCGCCTGGGCGTTCATGACTGGCATCGCCGGTGGCCAACCGTTGGCGGGCCTGGCGCTGCTGGTTTTGCTCGGCGGTGTCATCTACTGGCTGCAACGCCGCGCGAACAATGAAAAGCGACCCGCTGCAGCACCTATGAATCCGTGGCCCTACGGCGCCGAGCGCATACCCGCCTACGGTTCACTCGCCGGCGAGTCGACACTCCTACGCCCCGAAGCCGAACTGCTTGGCGTCGCGGTGCTTCTCGTGGAGACCATCCAGGCCTCACCCGTGGTGCGCAGCGACCTCATCTACACCGGCACCCTGCTCGAGCAGATCAATTCGTCGCTCTACACGATCAGCCATCAGTGTCACCGCATCTGGTGGATTCGGTCCTCGCTGGAGAAACCCGAATCGACCTCTGATGTTGGGCGCGCGCTGCAGGCGGCGATCGATCAGCGCGTGCGCCGGGTGGAGCAGAACTGGCGTGAATTGCTGGGCAACGTCGCCCAGCTCGCCGAGCTGGCCGTCGACTTCGATCAGTACGCGAAGGTGTTGCGCGATCACGCCCGGCACCACCGGTTGATGGCCGACGGCTACGGCATGCCGATCCCGTCGGCGCCCGACCCGCAATGGCAGTACTTGCAGGAGGTGCAGGCGAACCTGTCGGCGCAGGTGGGCTTCCTCAACGACACGGCGGTTCGGGTGAGTGCGGTGGATCTGGGGTGAGCGGTCGCGGTGTGCTCATTCACCTTCGATCCCGCCAGAGCGACGACGATGCGCCACCCCAGATGCCGAAGTGTCCGTCGTGCCCGGGACACCGAGGGCGACATGTACACCGTCAGTCCTGCACGGCCGCCCGCAGATACGCCTCTCGAAAGAGGATCCAAAACTGCTCAGCATCGATCGCATTGCCGTAGCCGTAGACCTCCGAGTAGAACTGCACGACGGAGTCCGAACCTGGCAACTCCGCGTAACCGATCAGGCTCTGCTGCTTGGTCGCCACCTGCTCAGGATCGGTAGGCACCGTCTCCACTGTGCTGTTGACCGCGAATGTTGCAGAAGCCGGGAAATCCGTGGGCGGTTCCACGGTCTCCGAAACCATCGTGATGCGCCCCTCGCCGGGCACCGTTGCGGTGTGGTCTCCACAGCGCGAAAACAATTCATCGACATCCATTAACGACTGACCACCACGAATGATGAAGTCGCCGAATGAGGGTGCCGATGGTGCACGCTTCTCCGCATAGATCCTGACGCGCTGTGAAGCGGCAGTTGCATCGGCCTGTTGTCGGTAGAGGTCTGCGCACTCGGCCGGATCATATTCACGGCTGTTGACCATCTGCATCTGGGTGTCACTCAGTTCCTGAGACGAATTTCCTGGGTAGATGTCATATCCATCGGGCAGATCGGAACTCTGGAGCAACCGCTGGTCGGTAGCCGCAGTGGACGCACCCGTGCCGGAGGGATCGACCGTCGTATCCCCGGAACTACACGCGGCCACAAGAACCAGGACCGCAGCAATACACATGGCCAGAGTCACGTGTTTGTGGCGAGCTTGCTCCTTCGATGTCATTGCCTGCTCCCTGGGTCCGGAACCGGCACACCGCGTTGAGCAAGCCATGCAGCCTCGTCGTGGTCGACAGGTGCCCAGTTCGGCGCGTTGGAAAACGAACGCGCGAAGCTTGAGGAGCTTCCCGGAGCCCCGGCGCCACTCCCGAGACGACCGGTTCGGATCGTGGGAGCTGCGGTCAGTAGCTTCTAAAGTGTGTTTGGCCCTGCCCTGTAGCCCGACGCCCAGAGGGTCACCGCCCATCGAGAATGACCTGATCGGCGCTCTCGGCCCAGTCCTGAACCGCGGTGACCGCCAGTTGGACCACCACGGCCTTTCCCCCGCTAACCGGACACGCGATGGTGTGCGCGTTCGACACGAGTGGCCCGAAAGGTGACGCGACGGTACCGAGTAGATGCACACCAAAGCCGTCGTATGGCAGGCTGCCGCTGTGCTGACCGCGAGGCGTCCACCCCGGAGTCGCTCGGGTTACATCGGCAGCACCGGCGGCCAGACGAGCAATGGACGTGGACATGTCGTCGACGATCCAGCCCATCACGATCGCCGACGACACGAAGTTCTCGTCGCTGATCTCCCCAGTCGTCGCGGACTGCCCTACCGCAGTGGAGTCCATCCACATCGCAGCTGGCTGGCCACCGGCCATGTCGGCTTTGATACGCCGCCAGGCATGTGGCAGGCCCACCGGGTGATAGCCGAACTCCAACGGGTCTGGAAGAGGCACGAGACTCGCGCCGGTGGTGTTGTCCATCCCGTCAACGGGACTCACGGTCATCCTCGACCACCGCTTCGACCTGGACCGATTCACCGACCTCGATACCCGCCGGAGGAGGGACCATGAGCATGGCTTTGATCTCGGCCGGACTCGTTGGCCGTCCCCCGCGATGCCATGTCTGCAATTGCTCGAGGGTCGACAGCAGGGTGTTGAAATCGATGTTGTACGGACGATGAAGCAACCGCCGAGGCCGCGTCGACCCGCCTCCGGTGTGGGTGAACTCGATTGCCGGCACACCATTACTCAAAACAACGAAATGAATTGCATCCGAGTCCAACGCAAAGCGAGCGCCATTCCCAAAAACGACCTCGCCGGCGCTAAGGAGCAGTGGGCCACGATCCTTGAAGCTGACCACACCCAGCAGCGGCACCAGCACTAAACCGCCGAATGCGGGAATCACCAACCGCCACGCCTGCCAGTATCCCAATGCGATCGCAAAGATCATCGTGGCCGACATGATTCCCGACATCAACGCGATGATGAGCACTGGGTTCGAATAGAAGGGCTGACGGTGCACTTCGACCCCGCTTTCCCGGACGACGAGTTTTGTCCGGAGCGGAACCACCAACGCGATTGGTAGAAGAACCAACGCGGTGAACGCAAACGCGACCATCGGCAGGCTCAGCGCGGCAGATACGGCGCAGCCCACTGCCGCGAGAATGAACAATCCGAGTGCCGATCGCCACGATGGTTGATAGCTGTAGGACGTCGCCCTGGTCCACTGGAAGATCAACTTGCGCCTTCCGGTATCTAGCGCCACAAACAGTCAACCCCCTTGGAAGTGGCGTACGAGACGAGGAGACCGGCGCCGGCACCCACGACCAGCCCAGCGACTGTGCCTACGCCTGGTATCGGGACGAAGGTCCCCATAACGGCACCAGCCTGCGCACCCGCGTAAGCCCCTGCGACCAGCCCGGTGGCCGTCGCCGCACCCTCGCGTGTGATCGCCTCACCCCACGAGTTGCCTTCCGCGCGATCCGCGAACACCGCCGGAATCGCTGTAAGCACTCCGACGGCTCCACCCACCCGAGATACCTTGAGCTGGCCGACTTCTTCCAACCACGGCGCGATCTTTGCGTTGACACCGGTTGGATGCTCACCCATCGATGCGCGCCAAATCTCCTGAATGATGTCGCTCTTGGTGCCCGAGATGGAGCCGGCGCTGCCCATGAGGACGTCCGCCGCACTTGGTTTCCACTGCACGATGTTCCACTCGCCGTCGGCGTTTTTGATCGCGGTGGCGAGGTCATGATCGGCGCAGGCGGCGGCGGTCAACACCGAGGCAAGCTCGAAGTTCAGTCTCTCGAGGGTCGCCACATACTCCTGTGCCGCTTCATCGGTCATGCACTCGGTGCGTTCCGGGTGCGGGTCAGAGATGACGTCGGTGTGCGGATCGAGGACAAACCCGGCTGCAGCGATGTCGGCGCGAAGCTTCCTGAGTGCATTTTTGACCTCTTGCACTTCTTGCTCGGCCTTCCGCGCTGCGTCCCCAACCTTCTTGGCGATGTCACTGTGCCGGTCCAGGTCTTTGCGCGTCTTTCCTACCGATTCGCGCGCGGCGTCAGAGGCATCGCTGTTCCAGGTTTCGAAGACGCTCAGGTTGCCCAGGTGTCCGGATGTGGTCAACGAGTGGTCGGCGATGTTCGTCGAGATGCCGAACACGGTCGCGATCGCTCCGGTGTCCCACCGGTCGATGTCCGCTATGCACAGTTTGCCCATTTAACCCCCCGAACAGGCCTTTTTCCTCGCAGATATGCTGCCATGGCTGCCTGCTGGAGTACGCCTCAGGTCGTTCATGTGGCATACGCTGAGCGACACGTGCCGCGCCAGAGGAAGTAGCGTTGCTGCGCACCACGGGGTCAACAGGGGGTTTCGCATGGGGGATCACGTCGAAGTTGACGTAACTGAGCTGCATCACACCGGACATCAGATCGCCAACTGGCATCTCGACACCGAACGCGCGTTCACCGACGACCACCAGGCCATCGAGGAGTCGGTGGCCTCCGGCTGGGTCGGCAGTTCCGCCGATGCGATGAACCAACGGTTGCAGTCGATGCGTGCGGCCGGCACCGCGATCGCAGCCGGGCTCAACGGACATTCCGCGCACATGTCGTCGGCCGCCATTCGGTACTCCCAGAGTGAGCAGACGTCGGCCAGGACACTGCAGCACGTCACGCGGCCCGACGGCGACACACCGTTGCTTGACCTCTGAGCGACCCTCACCACGCGGCCGTCGGCCGCACCGGCGCTCCGAGTGCGTGGGTGCCGCCTGACGGGTCGGGTGATCGAAGACCGATCTGCCCGCTCACTGGCCACCGGGATACGGTCAGGCATGTTCCATAGCGTGTCCGACCGCGAGAGCCGCACGGCGAGTCTGCAGCGCCTGCGGCCGTACTCTCTGCGACTTCTTCTCATCTCCGTTCCGATCAGCTATGGCGCCTTCATATTCGTGGTCTGGGGGATCGGGGTGCTGACCCACAGGCCTCCCGGGGACCCGAGCATCGTTTCCAGTTTCGCTGTCGTCAGTGTCTGGTATGCATTGTCCTGCTACGTGTGGATTCCACTGACCTGGATCGCATCGTCCTTCACGATCGCGACCTTCCGGCGGCGGAGACACTGACGGTCGCACCGGCCACCTCACCTCCCCCGCCTCATCTCCGACGCCACGTTAAGCTCCGCCGCCACCCCGATCGCCTCGAGCAGCACCGGCACGAATCTCCGCACATCACGGGGTTCCGGCGGCAGCGGTTCATCGCAGCCGGCGGCCGGCTCTCCGTCGGGCAACTCCTCGAGCCATTCGCCGCAGATACGCGCATACCGGCGCAGCATCGGCGTGTTTGCCTTGGTGTCACAGGCGATTCGGGATGGGGTGACGCCGCACGGGTCGGCGACCCAGCGTGTGATCAGGGCGACCAACCCCGCGGGCATCTGGTCGTCCGGCGGGCCGTACTCACCGGCCATCTCGGGGTGGAGTTGTTCGACGATGTCGATGGCGCCGGACGTACAGAACTCGCGCCAGCCGTCCATCGCGGCCAGCAGGTTGGCGGGATAGAAGGTGGTGCATTCCAGCGCCCGGACCGCGAACACGTGATCTTTGGCCACCACGATGGCGATATCGGGCCACCGCGATGAGTGCTCGGCGACGACGGCGCCGAGGAGCTCCATGTCGGGCATGCAGTGGCCGACGACCGTGCAGAACTCCAACCGCATGGCGTGCGGAGACACCAGTAGTTTGGTGTAGATGCCGTCGACGTCGGTGAAGCGGATAGCGCCATCGTCGACCGGACAGTGGTGCCCCCAGGTGGCGGTCAACGTCTGCGCGGCCATGGTCAGCAGATGCTGCGCATCGTCGGGGATCACCCCCGGCGATGCCTTGCCGCTGAGGGTCAGCACTCGTTCCTTGGGGCGGTTCTCCGCGCGGAATCTCTTGGCCGCCGGACTGAACGGGTCGTGCACGTTCAGCACCGACGGATGCTCGATCTGCCAGACCTCACGCAACGCCGTCTCCGCATCGCGCACCAGCCTGTCGACCGTCCGTTTGCCCGACTCACGAATAGTCCTGCCCGATCGCAGCTTTCGCCATTCGAGCCTGGCGAGAGCCGTTCGCTGCGCTCGGGCCTCCGGCGCTTGATGCGATGGCCAGAAGTTGGTGAGCGCCATGTCGCCGACCGTGCATCGCATCCTCCCCGCTCCGGTCATGGAGAAGATGAGCAGGGGTCGTCCGGTGCTTTCTGCCCGGCTGAGTTCGACGAACTCGTCGCGTTGCAGCCTCCCCACGCTCGCGGTGAGCCGTGCGCAGAACTGTCGCCATGCCACACCTGCGTCGTCGTCGAAAGCCGCAGCCTGATCGTCGGACATGCATCCCCCTATGCCGTCGGCCATCGGCGATGACCGCATGCCCTGCACGGTAGGAAGCAGCTCTGACAAGTGACGGAGGCTGCGGATCGGTTGTCCACAGGGGGAGGTTCAGACCACGCAACACCTCAAGCGTCGCGCTCGGCGGTGAGAGTCTGCGCGACAAACGCCTCCGGTCAGCCCGGCAACCCTGCCGCCACCCGGTTCCGCAGCGCATACGCCAACGCCGGATCATCACGCAGCCCCCAGCCCGGCCCGACGAATTCGGCTCCGGCATCCGGGTCCTGCTTGAGGGTGTGGTCGAACCAGTTGAGCAGGATCGGCGCGAACGGGTTGTGCGCGGGGTCGTCGACGGGCGTGAAGTGTCCGACGCCGTTGGCGCACAGCAGGTATGCCGGGACGCGACCGGCGAGTTCGTATTGCGTCCAGCGCGCCCACAGGTAGTGCGGCACCACCACGTCGTTGTAGCCGGTCAGATACAGGGTCGGGACAGTCAGCGTCGCACCAATCGCCACCGGTCCCGGCTCGACGGCCGCGGCACTGCGCACGGAAATGCGCGGGTCGACCAAGCGCCAGACGTCCGCCGGCAGGCTGGCGGCCTGCTGGGTGGCGGCACCGCCGGCCGAGTGACCGGCAACGGCGATCCGCCCCAGGTCGACCCGGTCGTGCAGCGCCGACCGACGATCGTCGTCGGCCCTGGCCACCGCGGATGCCGCAATCGCAGGCAGGTAGGCGAAGGAGTTCACGAAGTCGTAGGGGATCGCGACCACATATCCGTTGCTGGCCAACATCTTCGCGGTGAGGTCGTAGTTGCCGGGTTCCGACAGGATGCCCCCGGTCCACAGCACCACCGGCAGCCGACGATCGGGTGGGGTGTTGGTCGGGTAGTACAACGCGACACCGATCGGGCTGGCCAATCCGTTCGGGAATGTCTGTGAGCACTTCAGATCCGAATGATTGTTCCCGAACGCGTGCACCAAGCCGTTCGAGATCGCTCCATACAACGACGTGCAGGCACCTGCGTCGAGAGTCTGCGCGGTGCCGTAGGGGCCGGTCAGCGAGCGCTGCGTCGCGGTGTCCGCCGTGGAGGGTGCGGCCGACGCGACGGGGTGGGCGAAAGCCGTGACAGCGACCACGAGTGAGACCACGGCAACGCAGAGCCGGATGGCGAGAGCAGACATGGCAATGATTTCCTTCGCGTGAGGATCACAGAGGCAGGACGGGTGCGCCGATCTGACCGCTCGACCTTCGTTCCACTGTGCGAATCGCTGTCGAGAACGTCTCGATCTGCCCGGCCATCAGATGCTTGTCGAGCTTGTCGATCGCCCCGTTGGCGGGCGCGGCAGTCAGATACGTCTGCGACGGGATCAGCGACATCGTGGCGATACCGCTCTTGTAGAAGGGTGCGCCTTCACCGAAGTACAAGGCGGGCAGCGGATCACACGTGACGGTCCGCTCGTTCGCGGTCCCGCGGACGCTGGCCAGGTAGATCGACCGCATCGCGGGTGTGGTGGTGTAGCACCAGCCGACCTCGGGCCGCCCGGTCGGCCCGTAGTGACGGTGCTGCGGGTCGTCGAGCCATTCGCGACACCCCAGATGTTCCAGGGTCAGTGCCGCAACAGCTTTCCGATGTGCACCCTTGCCGTCCCACCATTCGGGGTGCATGCGCATCCATCGACTCGACGCCTGCATCGTGCCGATCCCGTTACCGACCTCGGTTTCGAATTGCGGCAACTGGAAGTGCCCGGTGACGAAGACGAACACCAAGGTTCGTCGGCGTCGGTGGGCCGGTATCTGAGCGAACTGTCGGGCCAGGGAGATCAGTCCGATGCCGCCGTTCTCCTCGGCGACGTTGGGTCCGTCGGTGTGGGTGTTGACGATGACGGTCTCGCTCGGGTCGGTGCCGGGCAGGACGGCGAACAGGGTCTCGGTGGCCGCGCCGAGCGCGCGACGCGCGTGCATCACCAGTCGGGCCGATGCGCCGCGGCGTGCCGACGCTCTGACCCGTTCCGCTTCTTGGGGACCCACCCACAGGGCCGGGCATCCCTGGTAGCCGGTGGTGAACGGCGCATACTGGTCGTCGGCCAACGCCTCGCTGACGCCGGTGCGAATGCAGATCACGCCGCGCACACCCGCTCGCACAGCATCTTCCAGCGTCGGGGCGCCGACCGCATCCGACACGCTCGGCAGGTACGCGATCGGATCCGGCGGCGCCGCGTCGACCGGGTACTGCCCGGAAGGCCGGTAGCCCACGGTGATCGGCAGCGGTAACACCGGCACCTCGACCACGGCGATCTTGCCTCGGGCCGGCTCCCACGCACCGATCTGGCCGAGCACACCCAGGTACTGCAGCGGCGCAGTGACGCCGTCCGGCCCGGTGACCCCCGAGTACGGGAAGTAGAAGGCGACCGGCACCGGTGTGCCGTCGATCGCGAGTTCCCAGCGCAGCGGGTCCCATCGGTCGAAGGTCAGCCGGTCGCGGTGCACGTCGAGACCGATGCGGTCGAGGTCTGCTTCCAGCGAGTCGATGAATCGGCGATGGGCGGGATTGCCGGTGAGCCGAGGTCCATGATCGGCGAGTTCCAGATTTCGATCCCAGATCTCGTCGGTGCTCAGACCGCGGGGAAATCCACCCGGTGCGGCGTCTGCGGCGCCCGGCCGTGCGGCGAGCATCGCGCCGGCGACGCCGACTCCAGCCGCCTGCAACAACCGGCGACGACTCAGCGCGTGACCTCGCAGCCCAGACGAATCGGGTTCCCCAACCATTCCATCTCCCTGACGACGACGGCCCGTGAACGTGATGTGGCTCACGGCGGTGGCATGAATGTAGTCCCGTTCAGGAAAGAAAAACAAGGGCGTACTTTTATCGGTGGCGGCGGACAGACCTGTCCCGACGCCGCTTCGGTGACTGTCTGCGCAGGTCAGGCGGCCAGATCGTCGTCGTGATAGCTTCACGTGGTCATCGACGTCCCGTACCGCTGGAGGAAGACCCCGATCATGGCGACCAGTGGCGGCGAGCCGGGAGGTGCGCCTGCCGATTCCCGCGGCATCGTCGTCGCCATCGTGCCGGGGGTGTTCTTCACTCCCCCGGCGCCGCTCCCCCGGGGTCGGCATAGCATCCCTCGCGTTCAGATCGACGCCGCACAGCAGGAGCGGCTCCTCATCGCGCTCACCGAACTCGTCGCGGCGCGGGGCTATGCCGCGGTCAGCGTCGCCGACATCGTCGAGCGGGCGCAGGTGTCGCGGGCCGCGTTCTACCGGGTGTTCGCCGACAAGCAGGCGTGCGCGCTGGCCGCCTACGACAGATTCATCGAAGTGTTGCTCACCGGCATCGCGGCACGGCTGAATCCCGAGCAGAGTCTCGCCGACTTCGTGGACGCATGTCTACGCGGCTATCTGGAACCGATGCAGCGCGATCCGGTGGTGGGCCGCGCTTTTCAGGTCGAGATCGACGCGATGGGTGCGCCCGCCCGGCGGCGTCGGCGGCACTCGTTGCAGCTGTTCGCCGACACCGTGGCCGACCATCACCGCCACATCGCCGACACTCGGCACGAGGGCGACGTACTTCCCCCATCGGCGTATCTCGGTGTCGTCTACGCGGTTCGCCAGATCACGTCGGATGCGCTCGAGACCTCCGACCCGGTCGATTTGCTCGCCTCGATCCCCGAGCTTTCCCGATGGCTGCTCCGGCTGCTCGACCCGGCGGCGACGTGACGTTTGCTGGGCTGGGGCCGCGTCGGCATCCCCGGTCGGGTTCTTGTCGGTTGGCTGTTACTCGAGGTGGGCCACTCCATCCCCGCTCAGATCTGCGATCCCCGCCGACCGACCGCTGAGCACCAGCATCAGCGACTCGGCCGGCCCTTCGACGACGGGGCCGTCGCCGCCGGTCCAGTCGAGGTCGGTGGCCACCCAGCGCACCGTGGTCGGCGTGGTGCCGAAGATGTTCTTGCCCGCGTTGTCGACCAGGAAGTCGAGTACCTCCCGGACACGGTCGGGCTCGAAGTCAGCGGCGATGCCGAGCGGTCGGCGGATGTCGAGGCCATGCACGAGGGTGTCGGTCAATGGTGCGCGCGGCCCCTGCCCGGGCGGGGTGAAGCGTTTGTCGGCCTTGTCGCGCAGCGTCTTCGGCAGATCGGGGTATCTCCCCGCAACCTTTGCGGTCATGGCGATGTTGGCGCGATCGAAGTTGCCACGGGCGCGCAGCATCGCCAGCCCGAACGCGGGGATCGACACCACCAGCGGAACCACCAGATGGGCCACCACGTCGCGACAGGTCCAGCCGCCACACAACGACGGCGTGGCCCACTGGTCGTCGGTGAAGGTGCTGGCCAGATCGGCCAGGCGGCGGCGCTCATCAGCGATGGCGGTGAAGATCTCGTCGTCGTTCACGGGGCACCGTCGCTTT
Source organism: Gordonia sp. Z-3 (assembly GCF_036233855.1). NCBI lineage: Bacteria > Bacillati > Actinomycetota > Actinomycetes > Mycobacteriales > Gordoniaceae > Gordonia > Gordonia sp. Z-3. The sequence continues at coordinate 251,299 of NZ_JAZARS010000006.1, read as the reverse complement.
CGTGTCGATGTCGGTGACTCCAATGGTCACACGGTGAGCAAATCCTGACGCGTGGTCACGACACCTCGCCTGTGCTCCGTGGCGTGTGCGTCATAGCGTCTCGGGAGATTGCCGTTCGTGCGGTAGGAACTCCGCCGCCACCTCCGCACGGTCAGCCATCGCACGTTGAACGTCGGCGTGCAGTTTCACGCCCTCGGCGAGCCACCTGTCAGGATCGGCAAGCGGTTCGTCGTGGTGCCGAGAACCCCAATGCTCGTTCCAAGCCTCCAGTTCGGCAGCCAAGCCGCGACTCAGGCCGAGGCGACGAGGATCGGCTGGATAGTTGTCGGTGAACGACTCCCAGAGTGGACCCGCTCCTCCCCATTCAGGAAACATGCGGATGACCCGCAGCCCGTCTGGCAAGACGACCGGTTTCGAGTCTTGCGACCTGGCCGCCAAATACCGCGTCTGCATATCGCGGCGAGATTGCCTCTCGGCGAAAGTTCTTGGCGCGATCCGGTAGTCGTAGCCGGAGAGCCACGTCAGGTCGGCACCTCGTGATCCCTCGTGGATCAATGCCAGCGACCACAGCTTGCCACTGTCGGTGTAGTAGTAGCCAGCGTCTGAGATCAATCGGGTGACGTCACGGCACCAATGATCGAACGCCTCCACGTGGTAGCTGCCGGCTTCGTAGGAGAACACGAACAAACGGAACATCGGCTCAGCACCAACCCACTCCTCGCGTTCCTCATCGACCGGCCGACCATCCATTCGGCCATCCTATGCGGTGGCGCGAGATGGATCGGGCCGTCACTCTTGTCCGAGCGTCTTCGCCAGCGGCGCAAGCGCATCCAGATAGATCGACGCCAACATCTCCGATTCGTCGGCGGTGTTGCGCATCCGGCCGGCCTCGGTGGCGTCCCATTGGGCGTCGACCTCGTTCTCGAAGTCGTCGATGGCGCTGACCCGATCCAGCCAGTCCCGCTTGTCCTGGCGCTGCTGGATGGCGGCCACGATCTGCTGGTACTCGCCCAGCGCGCCGAGCCGTTCGACGAGTCCGTCGAGACGCCGCGACAACAGTTGCGCCTTGGCGGCGTAGGTGGTGACGACGTCGTGGTCGGCGGCCAGGTTGGTGGGCGGATCGCCCAGGAGTGAGATCTGGTCGCGGACGTTGGCGGCCGACGTCGCCAACGCGGTGACCTCGGCGGCGAGGTCGACGCGGACGCCGTGCCGGTCGAAGAAGTCGAGCTTCCAGGCGGGATAGTCGCTCACGCGGTCGGCGACCAGGCCGGCGGTCGCGGCTATCTGTCCGATCGATTCGTTGCGGAGACGGTCGACGTTGACGAGGTCGGGGTCCCACCGGTGCGCCGCGAGTTGCCGGTACTGCTCGGACTCGGCCGGTTCGGCCTGCTCTTGGATGGCGCGGCACCGCGCCCAGCGGCGGGCGCTGGCGGCGCGGAGGTCCTCGGCAAGTTCCGCCAGCGGCTCGTTTGGGGTGTCGAGCTGCGGGTCGGAGTCGGCGGGCAGCGACTTCTGGGTGGACGATCCGATCCGTCGGACCCGGTCAGCGATTCCTGTGCCCAACGACCGGACACCGTCGACCAGCCAGGACCCGACGACCACCAGGGCAACCGCGATCGCCGCCACCACGACGACAATCACGAGGAGCCTGATCACCTCTCCAGTACAGCACGATCAGCGGGGTCGCCGGTGAGTTCGGGGCGCTGACCTCGGTGGATGAGGTCGGCCGGACCGAAGGAGGCGGACAATCCTCACTTGACTTCGCCGTCTGAAGAGGACGCGTCTGTGCTGGTCGTATCGCCGTCGACCACGCCCAGCGCGTCCATGATGAGCGCGCTCAACGACTCTTGCCAGGCGGCAGATCGCGGGAGATGGTCAGCCATGTGAGTTCCCGATTGATCTCGTCATATTGGTGAATCAGAAAGTTCCGATTGGCGACTGCCAAGGTCCACTCCACACCTTCAGGTGCGAGGACGCCAAGTCTGGAGAGTCGGTTCGCGGCCTCGCCGAGTTTCATCATCAACGAATCGCCCGCTTCCTGCAGCAGTTCGTCGCCCATGTAGTCGCCCTTGCCGCGCTCTTTGATCTCCTGAACGCGCTCCAACCAAGCGCGGATATGCAGTAGTTCCTTGGCCGCCTTCCGATTCATCAGAGCAGAATTGCCTCATCGCGAATATCGTCGTCGAGGCCGGCTTTCAGGCCGCCGTACTCGACGAGATCGATCTCGCGACCGAGGACCTCCTCGAGGAGTCGTTTAAAGCCGACGAAGTCGAACGACGACGCAGAGTCGGGGGCCTCCACGATCAGGTCGATATCCGAGTCGGGATCTGCCTCCTGGCGAGCGACCGAACCGAATGCGGCCACGCGCGTGTACCCGCGTTGCGCGGCAAGCACTTTGAGGACGGGCGCGGCGGCTTCGAGCAGCATCTCAGGGTGCACCCCGTTGAGGTCGGGCGCGAACTTGAGTTGCTGGCTGACTGCCGGCTGAGTGATGTCGAGAGCCTCGGCGATCTCTCGCTGAGACTTCCCGGTCGCCGCCAGCGCCCGTAACGCAAGGATGCGCCGCAGTCGCGCAACTTCCTCGTCACGCCGGGCGCTGCGATATTCGCCAGCGAGATCCATAAGCCAATCTTATCAGCGGTGGGCGCGGACATTGGGCCACGTCAGCGATGCCGATATCGCGTACCTCAGGCGGCCGGCAACAAGTGACGGCATGACGCAGACATACCCTCACTTATCGTCTAACTGAAGGTATGGTCGCCTCATGCCCTCACTTTCTGCCGACAACCGCAGCCAGAACCCCTGGCCCGCGGTGTCCAGTGAGGTTGTCGAGTGGTCCCCGACCATTCCTGCTGACTTGCTGACCCGGGCGCAGCGCGAGCGGTACCGCGGTCCGTACCGTGCAGCTCTGGTCCCGCACGTCGCCGACCTGACCCCGCATGTTTCTCCCGAGACGTCCGCCCTGGTCGCCGAGGCCAGTTCGGTGATCACCCGTTTCGATGCCGAACTCGGCAACGAGCTCGCACCCTTTTCCGCCATCCTTCTCCGCTCCGAAGCTGCGTCGTCGTCGCAGATCGAGAATCTGTCGTCGGGCGCCAAGCAGATCGCGCTCGCCGAGTTGGGCAGCCGAGAGAAACGCAACGCCACCGAGATCGCCGGCAATGTTGCGGCAATGACTGCGGCCATCGAGCTGGCCGACCGACTGGACACCAACGCGATTCTGGCTATGCACCGCGCTTTGATGGAGGACACGAGTCCCCAGATGGCTGGGCGGTGGCGCGAGGATCAGGTATGGATCGGCGGGACCAGCATCGGCCCCCATAGCGCCGACTTTGTCGCGCCCACCCCCGCGCATGTGCCTGGTCTCATGGACGACCTCATTGCATTCTCGCACCGCGCCGATGTTTCGCCGCTGGTCCACGTCGCGGTTGCGCACGCCCAGTTCGAGACCATCCATCCATTTCCCGACGGCAACGGGCGGACCGGCCGCGCGCTCGTGCAGGCAATGCTGCGCGCAAGCCCGCTGACGCAGAACGTCACCGTGCCGGTGTCGGCGGGGCTGCTCGCCGACACGCGCAGCTACTTTGCCGCGTTGGATGCCTATCGGTCTGGCGATCTGTCGGCGATCGTCGAAACGTTCTCGTATGCAGCGCTTTCCGCCGTAGACAACGGCAGCCGACTGGTCTCTGATCTGCGTCGCATTCGCGAGTTGTGGGGCGAACGCCTTCGTGCTCGTCGGGGATCGGGCGCCCAGAAGCTGATGGATCTCCTACTCCAGCAGCCGGTGGTGGATCGACGAGCCACCGCGGCCGCGTTGGGCATCTCCCCCGACAACGCCGGCAGGGCCATCGACCCCCTAGTCGAGGCGGGAATCCTGCGCGAGTTCACCGGATTCACTCGCAACAGGATGTGGCAGGCAGCGGAAGTCACCGACGCGCTCGATGAGTTCGCGGGGAGGGCGGCGAGGCGGAGCCGGCAGTGAGGTGAACGTGCCGGAAACCGGAACGTTCACCTCAGTGGGATGCGTCGGCGTGCTTGCCGCCCCGCTTCGGGATGACGTGCATGATCGCCACGATGATCGCGCCGATCACCAACCCCACGAGCGCGGAGACCACGGTCCCCGCCGTCCACGACAGAACACCGCCCAACGAGTGGGACAACTCGTGGAACCAGTGCTCGATGTCGTGCAGACGGTCAGCGGGCCAATGGAATCCGGCTTCGCCGACGTTGACGATCAGGATGTGCCCACCGACCCACAGCATCGCGGCGATGCCCACCACGGTCAGGGTCGACATGATCTTCGGCATCGCCTTGACCAGGCCGCGGCCGATGCGTTGGCTTGCTGTCGACTTGCGTTGCGCCAGTGACAGTCCCACGTCGTCCATCTTGACGATCACCGCGACGACGCCGTAGACCAGCGCGGTGATGAGGAAGGCCACCACGATCAGCACCAGCAAGCGGGTGAGGAACGGTTCGGATTCGACCGACGACAGCGAGATCACCATGATCTCCGCCGACAGGATGAGGTCGGTGCGGATGGCACCGCTGACCATGGACTTCTCGAACTCGGGGCCCTTTGCCACGGCCGGCACCTCGTCGGCGTCGTGGTGTCCGTGGCCGCCGCCGAGGGCTTCGTACACCTTTTCGGCACCCTCATAGCTCAAGAACAGTCCGCCGGCGATCAGCAGATACGGCAGCGCTTGCGGCAGGAACTGGCTGAGGATCATCGCCACCGGCAGGATGATCAGCAGCTTGTTGCGGATGGACCCGACGGCGATCTTGCGGACGATCGGCAGCTCGCGGTCGGGGGTGAAGCCGTGGACGTAGCGCGGCGTCACGGCCGTGTCGTCGACGACGACGCCCGCCGCTTTGATGCTGGCCTTGCCGGCCGCCGCACCGATGTCGTCGAGCGACGCCGCGGCCGCTCGGGTCAAGGTCGCGATGTCGTCCAACAGCGCAACGAGGCCACCGGCCACCAGAACCTCCCGGGTCAGACGCACGAGTCATCGATCAGTATGCCCCGCTGATCTGACGTGCGGCGGACGCAGGGGCGAGCGCATCGCGAGGGTCGCGAAACTGTCGTACCCCGTTCGTATCGTCGTCGTCATCGGCAGCCGCCGGTCCACCCATCGAGCAAGGAGGACCATGACCACCGAGGCCTACGACGACCACGATCACGACGACGAGTTCGATGACGAGTTCGAGGGCTACGACGAGCAGGTCGCCGAGTCGTGGCGGGAGTTCACCCACGACCTGGCCGTGCGTCTGGGTGATCTGCGGTTCGGGTCGTTCGATTTCATCGAACTGACCCATCCCGTCGGTACCCGCGAGCAACTGCTCATCACGTTTCGGGCCAACCGCGCGAGCCGCGTCCGCGCGACCGTGCCCCGCAGCGCGCTGGTCGGGCCACGCCAGCCCGAGTGGGTGCAGACGCAACGAACGTTCGAGGCGTTGGACTGGCGCTATCTGCCGCGCAAAGAGGAGTACATCCGGGAGTTCGGTCGCAAGCAACTCTTCCGAGCTTCGGTCCAGACCATTACGCTGCTGCGAGGTCAGTGGGGCGTCACCCATCCGTCGTTCCTGTCGCTCACCGACCCGTTCAGCACTGTGCACCCGTTCTCGCTCACCGGGTGAGGCGCGACGCGGGCCACCCGTCTCCGCCGACTGGGCGCTCGATCACGTGAGGCACTCGATCCGTTGACTGGGCGTCGTTTTCCGTCGAGTGAGCGCGATTTTTCGTTGACTGGGTACCGGCGCCCACAGCGTGGACACGTCGCACTACCCACTCGACCAGAAACGGCGCCCACTCGACGGAGATGAGCGCCCAATCGACGGAAAACGGCACCCACTCGACGGTTGGACACTGCCGCGAACTGCGCCCATTGGCGGCCCTTCAATGCGCGTTCTTGACACCAGAAGACCGGAAATTGACAGTAGAGCCCATGGCCGTGATCCGGGGGACGTCGCTGCTCGGCTTCGCCGAGCTCGTGGCGCAGCTGGGTGCCGACCCCGACCCGCTGCTGCGCCGCGCCGGGATCGCGCCCGACGACGCCGGACGCTTCGATGCGTTCCTCACCTATGCGTCGTTGATCCGGGTACTGGAGTCGGCCGCCGAGGCCACCGACCGCGCCGACTTCGGTCGGTTGTTGGCGCAGCGGCACGGCATCGAGATCCTCGGGCCGGTGGGTGTCGCGGCACGTACCGCCGGTTCGGTGGCCGCGGCGTTCACGATCTTCGAGAAGTATCTGGGCGCCTACAGTTCGGGGTTGACCGCCCGCACACACCCGCTGCCCGACGACCGACTCGCGTTCATCGAGCTGCGGTTGCTGATGCCGCATCCCCCGGCACATCCGCAGACCACCGAGCTGAGCCTCGGCGCCACCCTGCAGGTGCTGCGGTTCCTGCTCGACGCCGGCTACGCCCCGCTGTCGGTACATCTGCCGCACGAGGCGCTGACCTCCCGTGACGACTATCTGCACTACTTCTCGTGCACCCCGCGCTTCGGGGAGCCGCGTGCCGGGTTCACCATCCTGACCGCCGACCTCGACCACCCTCTCGTCGACGACGAACACACCCACCGCGCAATGCTCGGCTACCTCGACACCGTCATCGACCGCACCGCTCCAGGCGTCACCACGTCGGTCCGGGAGTTGGTGCGGCAACTGTTGCCGACGATGTCGGCGACGCTGCCGGTGGTGGCCGATCAGTTCGGGTTGCACCCCAAGGCGCTGCAGCGACTCCTCGCCGGCGAGGGGACCAGCTTCCTCGCCGTCGTCGACGACGTGCGCCGCGAGATGGCGCAGCACTATCTGCGTGACACCGACGTCACGCTGTCGCACTTGGCGCACGAACTGGGGTATGCCGAGCAAAGTGTGTTCAGTCGATCCTGTCAGCGGTGGTTCGGGTCGTCGCCCGCCCGGCTACGCAGGCAGTGGCGCACGAGCCGACCGCTCGATGAACCGGTCTGACCGCTGAGTGTCCTGTGAAGTCAAGTTTCTGTCCTGTGCTGTCAATACAGTGCCGGGCAATCCGGACAATGATGCAGATCACACCTGTGTGTCGAGTGAAAGGGGGTCCACAGGATGCGCTGCCGGACCGCGCCCTTCGCGAAACCCACCGCCTGTGCCGCGTCGGAGTGCCACGCTCGGATGTGATCCGCCACCCGCCACCGACCCGACCCCGAACACCTGAAGGAGAAGTCTCGATGCTGAGCACCATGCAAGATGCCCCGCTGTCGATCGCGCAGCTGCTGCGCCACGGCAGCACCGTCCACGGCACCGCCGAAGTGGTCACCTGGACCGACGACGGTCCGCGTCGTCGCAGTTACGCCGACGTGGGCAAGCGCTGCGCGCAACTCGCGCACGCCCTGCGCGGGCTGGGCGTGACCGGCGACGAGCGGGTGGGCACGTTCATGTGGAACAACGCCGAGCATCTCGAGGCCTACCTGGCAATCCCGTCGATGGGCGCAGTGCTGCACACACTGAACATCCGGCTGTTCCCCGAGCAGCTGGTGTTCGTGGCCAACCACGGTGAAGACCACGTCATCATCGTCGACCCCACCCTGCTGCCGCTGCTCAATCCGCAGCTGCCGCAGCTGAAGACGGTCCAGCACGTCATCGTGACCGGCGACTCGACCGCAGGCGTGGAGGCACCCGAAGGGGTGCAGGTGCACTCCTACGAGCAGTTGATCGCCGACCAGCCGACCGAGTTCGACTGGCCCGAGGTGGACGAACGTTCGGCCGCCGCGATGTGCTACACGTCGGGCACCACCGGCGACCCGAAAGGCGTTGCCTACTCCCATCGTTCGATCTACATGCACTCGATGCAGGTGTGCATGACCGACGGCCCCGCACTCAAGCAGGGTGATCGGGCGCTCGCGGTGGTGCCGCAGTTCCACGCCATGTCGTGGGGACTCCCCTACGCGGCGTTCATGATCGGTGCGTCGCTGATCATGCCCGACCGCTTCCTGCAGCCTGAGCCGCTGGCCGCCCTGATCGCCGCCGAGAAGCCCAACTTCTCCGCCGCAGTGCCCACCATCTGGCAGGGTCTGCACCAGTACCTCGAGGCACATCCGCAGGACATCTCGTTCATGAAGGACGTGCTGATCGGTGGGTCGGCGGTGCCGCCGTCGCTAATGCACACCTTCGAAGAGGACCACGGCGTCCAAGTGCTGCACGCGTGGGGCATGACCGAGACGTCGCCGCTCGGTTCGGTGGCTCGCCCGCCCGCCGACACCGAGGGTGAGGAGCGTTGGCGCTACCGCTACACCCAGGGTCGGTTCCCGGCGTCGGTGCAGGCCCGCCTCGTCGACGACCTCGGCGAGGTGGTTGCGCACGACGGCAAGAGCGTCGGTGAACTGGAGGTCCGCGGCCCGTGGATCACCGGCTCCTACTACGGGGTCGACGCACCGGAGAAGTTCCAGGACGGCTGGCTGCGCACCGGCGATGTCGGCACCATCACCCCTGACGGCTACCTCACCCTGACCGACCGCACCAAGGACATCATCAAGTCCGGCGGCGAATGGATCTCGTCGGTGGACCTGGAGAACGCCGTGATGGGCCATCCCGACGTCATCGAGGCCGCCGTCATCGGCATCCCCGACGCCAAGTGGGACGAGCGGCCGCTGGTCGCGGTGGTGCTGCGGGAGGGCTCTGACGCCACCGCCGACATCCTCCGGGAGTTCCTGTCCGACAAGGTCGCCAAGTGGCAACTGCCGGAGAACTGGACTGTGATTCAGGAGGTGCCGAAGACCAGCGTCGGCAAGTTCGACAAGAAGCGCCTGCGCTCGCAGTACCAGGACGGCGACCTCGACGTCACGCGGATCTGAGGCGCGGGTCTCTGCCGGCCGCGGGCCGGAGTGTTCGTCCCCCGGGTGTTGTTTCATCCGCCGACTGCGGTCGGCGGGTGAGGCGATACCCGGGGGACGAATTGTGTTGGGGCGGAGCGTCGTCGTCGGCGGCGGCGATGTCCGCGGGCAGCCCGTCAAGCACGGGACCGTGGCGTATATGCTACGGTTGACGTGTTGGTGCATCAGCACTATAGGGAGCGGGGACGCCATGAACGAGGCTTTCAACACACTGCTCGAACTCGAGGGCCGTGACCCCGAGTTCGTGCGCGCCTACGCTGCGGAGTCCGCGCGGATCGAGGCAATCGACTCGATCATCAACGCACTCGACGAAGCGCGGGCTGAAGCAAATCTGAGTAAAGCGGCCCTGGCCCGCGCGATCGGCTCCGAGGCAAGCACCGTACGACGTCTCCTCTCAGCCGAATCGGTGAATCCGACACTCAGCACCATCGCCGAGGTGGCTGCGGCACTGGGCATGAAGGTGACGCTCACGCCGATGACAAGGGAGGAGCGCACCCGTATCACCGAGCCGATGCGGGCCTGCGCCTAGCACCACTAGATTCCGTCCAGCGCTTCGCGGATGTCCTCCGCGGTGACCAGTGACCGTGGGTTGCGTCGTCGGTACTCCTCGCCGAATTTCCGCACACCTGCGTACCGGACATCTGACATGGTCGTCTGGTAGCGCTTCGCGGCACCATCTATCACCACGAGCAATGGCGCTGCCTTTTCTGCAGCGTCGTAGTCCAGTAAGCAGAACAACCGGTAGTGCCACTTTCCGTTCGGGGTCTTCGAGGTGATCCGCACTTCGAAGTATCCGGTCATGTCGCCGTGCATCGCTTCCCACTGTCCGCCGCCGGCGAACCGCTTCGGTGGAGCCTTGGCCACCGCTGCAAGGGTGGCGAGCAGCCTCGCCCTCACCTTCACAGGAAACTCCAAAAGTGAATCAAGGCCGGGAGCCGCCCGCGCGGCGTCGTCGCTGTGGTGCCGTTCGAAGAACACCACTTCGTGCGGAGTGTCGGACGGGAGGGGATCGACCCGGGACTTACTGCTCACGAGTCCAGCTCATCACCACCGACCGACAGAACGCGGACGGCAGCGCAAGCGGCACCGTCCACGACGGTTCGTCCCCCGGGTGTTGTTTCGTCCGCTGGCCGCAGTCGGCGGGTGAGGCGATACCCGGGGACGAATTGTGTTGGGGCTCAGTTGTCGAGCAGATCGGCGAGCGCGTCGTCGAGGTGCGGGAAGCGGAACTCGAAGCCGAGGTCGTCGAGCACCTGGGACCGGGCGCGTCGTCCGGTGAGGCCCAGGGCCGGGTCGGTGCGCAGCGCGACGGCGCCCAGCCGCAGCAGCGGGGCGGGGGTCGGCGGAGCCGGCGGACGATGCAGCGTCCGGCGCAGCGATGCCATCAGCTCGGCGTTGCGCACCGGGTGCGGGCTGGCGCCGACGACGACGCCGTCGGGGATGGTGATCGCGGTGTCCAGACCCAGTGCGGCACGGGCGATCGCCAGCCAGTCGTCGATGTGGATCCAACTGAACCACTGACGGCCCGACCCGACGCGACCACCGAGCCCGACGCGGGTGAGGTCGGCGAGGCGTTTCATCGCCGGGGCCTGATTGTCGAGGACGATGGAGGTGCGCAGCACTACGAGGTGCTCGGTGTGCGCGCCGGAAACCGCCTCCTCCCACGGCCGGGCGACGCCGGTCATCTGCGGCAGGCCCTCGGGGACGGGTGTGGTCTCGGTGCACCACTGCTCGCCGGCGTCGCTCCAGATGGCGGTGGTGCTGGCCTGCAGCCAGTGCGCGATCGGGCTGTCGCGCAGCTTCGACGCAGCCACCAGGGCTCGGGTGGCGTCGACGCGGCTGTCGCGCAGCCGCGCGATGTTGCGTTCCGTCGGACGACAATCCACCAGCTTGCCGGCCAGATTCGCCACCGCGACCGGACGGCCCGACACGAGGATGTCGGCCCAGTCGCCGACGGTACGACCGTCCCATTCCAGCAGCTCGAAGGGCGACGCCGAGTCAACGCTGCGCGTCAGGATGATCGGTCGATGCCCACGACACGCTAGGTCGGCGGCCAGATGCTGTCCGAGTGCGCCGCTGCCGCCGACCAGGACGACGGACAGTGCGTCGTCGACTGGTGCGAGGCCGGCCAGGCGAGCCAGGCGGGCGAAGTCCACTCGGTCGGTCACGTGTGGGACGGCAGACCGCAGCGTTCGGCTCGCCGGGCCTGTCACGGTGACCTTATCGGTGACAACACACCCGCCGTCGGCCGGTGTGAGGTGGAAGTCGATGATCGTCGCCCCCACCGGCTCCTTCTGCGTCAGCTGCATATGACGGCCCGGGTTATAGGCGGTGATGGTGAACGGTGGCGCGGAGCGTCGATGCAGTGGTCCGGCGACGCGATGCGTCTGCACGTAGGAACCTTCGGCGCCGACGGCGATCGCGTCGTCGACGGTCACCGATCGATACCCGCTGTGCCATTCGGGCAGCCGGGACGGATCGCCGAGCACCTGCCACAGCGCACCGGCGTCGAGGGCGATGAACTGGGCGTACGTCGTTGTACTGGCCATGTCTCACGGTAGGCCGGTCTTGGATTCGCAGCGCTGTCGCGATTGTCACGTTGACAGCAACGCGGGGAAGCGCCCGCCAGTTTCGAGAAGTGCTCCGCCGACCGCGCTAGCGTCGGCCGAACAAATGACGCCCTGATCACCGTTCAAGTCCGCCTTGTTCGAATTGGTATGCTCCCTCCGACAACGGGCGGAACTGACTTTTCGGGGGTATCAGTGCTGGTTGATCCAGACGTCCTACGTGCTCTGGCAACGCAGACCGTTGACGCTGCCGACAGTATTGACGGTGCCGACCTGCCGGGCGTGGCCGCGCGTGCAGCCGACGGGCTGGACAGATCGACCAGCCAATGGGCCGCCCGCCTGGTAGCTACGCATCTAGATCAGCAGTGCCAGAGGATGCAAGACGGTCTCACGACGATGGGGCAGGCCGTTCGCGGCGCGGGTGAAAACTACCGTGTCACCGATGAGGATCTCGCAGCGGACCTCACCCGCCTCTGGAGGTAGAGACGATGCTGCCGTCACGACCTCGGCTCGAGAGTTGGGACCCCGCGTCACTCGGACCAGGTGGCGCAGCCGTCACGACCGCCGGTCAATACGTTCACGATGCCGTGAGCACGTTGGACGCCGCCTGCCACACCCTCCCCGAGCTAAACGCTTGGTCTGGGGACGCGCACGACGCCGCAGCCGCGATGTTCGGCCGAGCGAACGCTGCCGCCGCTCATCTATCCGACAATGCAGCCGCCGTGGGCACGGCGACCAGCGCCGGCGCCGGTCCGCTCGGTGACGCACGGGCTTCGCTCCTCGCCAAGGCCAACGACATTGACGCCGGGGATCTCTGGGTGACGGATGACTGGGTCGTCCTGATCAAGGCAGCCCCGCTGTCAGCGGACGAAGCGGAAACCCTCGCGGACCGAGCAGTCGCCGAGCAGGTCGTAGTGAATCGCTTCTTGCTCGCCGTCGGTGACGCAGACGAGGAAACAGCCAACAGCATTGTGGCCGCGGCGAGCGCCCATGGGTTCGAGATTCCGAGATCGATCATCCCGCTGCCGGGGACCAGCAGGCCCGCCGATGAAGTCCCCAACCCTCAGAACCCCATGGGCCTGTACCAGCAGGCGCTGGTGCGCTCCGAGGACATGGGAGTGACGGTGCGTGAAACCACCAAGCACGAGGACGCGGTGGGGAACCGGGTCACCACCATGCACATGCAGGACGGGAGTCGGCAGGAACACACCCTCATGAATCCCTATCGCGGGCCGGTGGCAGCGTCCGTGTTCAACGACGTCCGGGTATTGCACTACGACAGGAACGGGAACGAGATTTCCAAGAGCAGGTCGTGGGAGAACTTCGAAGGCACGAAGTTCATGACGACCACATGGGCGGACGGGACCACGGTGCACGCCGAAGAGTGGGAGGACGGCTACAAGGTTGCCCGCGTCAGCACCGCCGACGGACGGACCGGGGAGATCCCCGCCGACAGTCCGTTCTTCACGCATCCAGGCCTGACGACAGTGGGTGGCGCGATGAGTGGACTCGACGAGTATGCGACGCGCGGGGGAGGTATTCCGACGCTCAGCGCCGACGACGTCAAAAAGGTTGGGGTTGGCGCAAGATTTGCTGGGCCGGCACTGGGTATTGCGACGGCCATCTACGATGTCGCCACCGCAGACGCCGGACAGAGATGCGAAGCCGCAATATCAGGAACGTTCGGCGTGGTCGGCGGCGCAGTGGCCGGCACAGCCGGGGGTGCGCTCGGGGCTGCAGCAGGCATGGGCGCGGCATCGGCACCAGCTGCCGTAGGCGGCGCCGCGGTAGGCGGCACGCTCGGCAGTTGGGCGGGCGGTTGGGTCGGCCAAAAAGTTGCCGGGGTGGTCTGCCGATGATCGCCCTCACCGCTCCCAGCCGCTGGCGAGGTCCTTCGAAATGGATGGTCGCCGGCATGGTGTTTTTCGTTGCGGCCGTGCCCTTCTGCCTCAACTGGGCTGTGCGAGCTCTGCTCAACGGCAATGCGCTGACGTCCCTGGTCGCTGTGGGCCTGGGCGTTTCGTTGTGCGGCTATGCAGCGGCCGGATACCGCCTCTATCGGAGGCGGGTAATCCCTCGGGCGACATCAACTTCCGACGGCACGATCGTCGAGCCCGACTACGTCTCGCGACGAATCATGAGCACGACTTTCTGCGGGCTCATCCTCAGCGGAGTTCTATTCGCTGTTCTTGCCCCCCAAGACAAGGTTGACCTCGATCTCAGCGACGGCCAGCGACTCTTCTTCTCGATCGGGGCATTGCTTGTTGCCATTCTGTGCGTCCCCGCTTTGATCGGTTCCGCATTCCGTGATGGGCCTCGCATCGCGCTTGGCAGACAAGGCGTCGACTTCTACAACGGAAGGCGGTGGACGACGTTTCAGTGGGACGAAATCCAGGCCATCCTCGACTACATCCCGGAGGGGAAGTCCAACACAGGCCATCCGATCACCGTCATCGCGACCGACGACCGGCAGTTCACGCTGGACACACCCGACTCCTACACGCCGGGAGGCACTGCGCTCTTCTGGATGCTGCGGTACTACTGGCTCACCTCTGACGCGCGCGACGAGTTGGCTGACGGTCGAGCAGTCACGCGATATCTGGAGAGCCGGTTCGAGATGATCTAAGAGCCGAGGCAAGAGGGCAGCTGATGGCTTGTTGTGCCGGAACGGGGTTCTGGACATACGACCCGCGGGCTTTGACAGCCGCGCTGCCGTCGAGGTGACCGAGCGATAGCCGTGCCGATCCAGCAACATGCCGGGTGCCGAGCATTTGCCATACAGCGCGTCGGCGTCGAGATGTTGGGAGCCGTGAACCTCGGCGTTGCGAACTCGCACCTGATTAACTCAGACCATGGCCCGCGTTCCCCGCCTTGTGTTTCTTCGTGTCCTCGTCATCCTCGGACTGGCTCTCGGATCGGTGGTGTTCGCCGCGGCACCGTCGGCGATCGCCGCACCCGGCCCGGGCTCACCGTTGCCGTCGGCCGACCCCTTCTACCGCTACACCGGCCCACTGGAGAACATCGAACCCGGAACGGTACTGCGGTCGCGGCCGATGACGTTCCGCACCCCCACGCTCGACAGCCCGATCACCGGGACCCAGGTGCTGTATCGGACCACCGATCAAGCCGGCGATGGCGCCGTCACCGTCGCAACCGTGTTGCGCCCCTTGACGCCCGGGCCCACAAAGCTGGTGTCCTACCACATGGCCTATGACGCGCTCGGGTCGAAATGCGACCCGTCGTACACCCTCAGCGGCGGCTACGCGAACTCGCTGAACACCGCCGAACAGGGCGTGATCGCGGGCTATCTCGCCGCCGGCTACACCGTGGTGGCGCCCGACTACGAGGGCGAGGACCTCGAATGGACCATCGGCCGGCAGTCGGGGTACGCCGCACTCGACGGCGTCCGCGCCGCGCAAATTTTCCTGCGGGTCCCCGACTCCACGCCGGTGGGCCTGGTCGGTTACTCCGGTGGTTCGGTGCCGACCCAGTGGGGCGCCGAGATCGCGCCGCGCTACGCACCCGAGCTCAACATCGTCGGCACCGCCGCGGGCGGCCTGCCCGTCGACCTCGCGCACAACCTGCCCTACATCAACGGCAGCGACCAGTGGGCCGGGGTGATCCCTGCACTCGTGGTCGCCTACCAACGCACCTACGACCTCGACGTCGACTCCTTCCTCTCCACCCGCGGCAAGCAGACCTCCCAGCAGGTCAGCGATGAGTGCATCGTCGAATTCGCCGGCAACTATCCCGGACTCACCAGCGCCGACATGGTGAAACCGCCCTACTCCGGGCTGCTCGACGTGCCCGAGGTGGTCCGCGCAGTCAACGACAACATCATGGGCACTGCCGGTACCCCGCGCTCGCCGCTGTTCCTGGCCGTCGGACACAGCGACGCCATCGGCGACACCATCATGGTCACCGGCGACGTGGTGGGCCTGGCACACGAATACTGCACCCGCGGAGTCGATGTCACCTACGCCCAGTACGACGGGCACACCCACGGGCAAGCGTTCCCGGTGTTCGAGGCGCAGGCCCTGCCGTATCTGACCGAACGGTTCAACGGGGTGCCGACCCGCAGTAACTGCGCGACGATCCCGCAGGGGAACAGTCTGGCGCCGATGGCGGTGCCGTAAGGATGCACCACCATCGGCGGAGGACTTCGCGCGCCGGTCGTTCTTGCGCGCGTGAAGCTTCGCGCGCGAGCGCACGCTAGACGCGCGAGAGACGTTCCGTCAGGCCGGCGCCCCCGCGACGGCCCGCGAGTGGTCGATCTCGATCGGGGTCTCCTCGACCGCTTCGGCGACTGCGGCCGGCTCGGCGCCCGGCCCGAAGTGCGCGAACTGTTCGATGTGCTGATCCAGCGACAGCGGGCTCGGGGTGCCGTAGGTGAAGTAGGTTTCCCACGGCAGCTTGGCGCCGCCGATGGCGAGGCCGGTGTCGATGTCGGACATCTGCCATGTCTTGGTCTGCGCGTCGGGGTCGAGGTGCAGGTAGCCGGCCTCGCCGAACAGTTCAATCCGGTTGCCGCCGGGCTCGAAGACGTACAGGAACTGGCCTTGGGTGATGCCGTGTACGTCGGGGCCGGCTTCGATCTGGACGTCGTAGTCGCGGAACATCTCTGCAGCATCCATGTTGTGCTGACCGGTCCCGTAGTAGAAGGCGACGTGATGCAGTTTGCCTCGCCCGCCGGTCATGTCACGCATACAGGCGACCTCGTGGCCCAGGATGTTGGAGCTCATCCAGGCGCCGATCTCCTCGTCGCCATCGACGACGCGTTCGGTGGTGCGGAAACCGAGGTGGCGTTCGAACTCGTTCTTGACCGAGGTCACATTCGACGCCATCAGATTCAGGTGGTCGATGCGCTTGACCGGGATACCCGACAGCGGCTTCTTCGACGGGCGCGACAGGATCTTGCTCCGCAGTTCCTCAGGCGCCACATACTTCTCGGCCTCCCACACCAGTGACAGGTTGTGGCCGTCGGCGGAGTGATACTCGAAGGTCTTCCCGAAGCCGAACTGATCCTCCGACCACCTGCCGTCGACGTTGCCGTCCTTGAGGGACTTCACCCGACGTTCCAGTGCCTCGGGGGAGCTGGTGCGTAGCGCGGCGTGTCCCATGCCGGCCTGATCGGATTCGGTGATCTTCAGGCTCCACTGGTAGGGGTCCTCGTAGCCGCGCAGGTACACCGACTGCCCCTCGCGCTGCGTGACATACATGCCGAGGAACCGGGTGAAGAAGTCCTCGGTCTCCTGTGGCTTCGGGCTGAACAGTTCGACCCGCGCGAGGTGGGCGATCTCGAATCGGTCTGTGTTCTCGCTCATCGGTACTCCTGTGGTGAATCGTCCGGCACCGGGGGTTCCCTGGGGCCGCTCCATCGGTGGATGACCCGAGCATGCCGCGCTCCTGTGACCCGGGTCACGGCCATTCGGGATGGCCGAACACCGTCGGCACATCCGATGCCGGAATTCGGGCAGTCCGGTCGACGCCCCTCCGGCACAGCGGATCTTCGTACGGTCGAGCCAACGCGACAGCGAGTGAAGGAGAACCAAGATGAGTCGGTTGACGGCCGCGATCGTCGGGTCGGGAAACATCGGCACCGATCTGATGTACAAACTGCTGCGGTCCGAGCACGTGGACCCGGTGGCGATGGTGGGTATCGACCCTGACAGCGAAGGGCTTGCGCGGGCACGGGCTGCCGGACTGGACAGCTCAGCCGATGGGATCGAGTGGCTGCTCGCACAGTCCGAGCTGCCAGATCTCGTGTTCGAGGCGACGTCGGCGAAGATCCATTCCGCCGCGGCGCCGCGGTATGCCGAAGCCGGGATCGTCGCAATCGATCTGACACCGGCCTCGGTGGGTCCGTATGTGGTTCCCGCGGTGAATCTTTCCGAGCACCTGCAGGCGCCGAATGTGAATATGGTGAGCTGCGCCGGCCAGGCGACCATCCCGATCCTGTACGCGATCAACGAGGTCGCCGACGCGTCCTATGGGGAGATCGTGGCGGCGATCGCGTCCAAGAGCGCCGGCCCCGGCACTCGGCAGAATCTGAGTGAGTTCAGCGAGAAGACCGGCCGCGCACTGGCGCAGGTGGCCGGCGCCGACCGCGCCAAGGCGATCTCGGTGATCAATCCCGCCGAACCGCCGATGAACATGCGTGACACCGTCTACGCCCGCGTCCGCAACCCCGATGCCGCCGCCATCGAGCGCGCGGTGATCGACATGGTCGGAGAGGTGCAACGGTACGTACCCGGCTACTCGCTCAAGCTCGTCGACGTCGAGGGCGATCTGGTGACGGTCATGCTCGAGGTCGTCGGCGCCGGCGACTTCCTGCCCACCTACGCCGGCAACCTCGACATCATCACCGCTGCGGCCACCCGGGTGGCCGATGTGATGGCCCAACAGAATCTCGTGACAGGAGCAGCACAGTGACCACCAACGCCGATTCGACCCAGGCGGTGACCCTGGTCGACACCACGCTGCGTGACGGCATGTCCAGCGTGTCACACCAGTTCACCACCGACAACGTCGCCGCCATCGCCGCCGGACTCGACCGGGCCGGTGTGCCGACCATCGAGGTGGCGCACGGCATCGGACTGGGCGCGTCGTCCATCCAGTATGGCCAGGCCGCAGCCACCGACCCCGAGTACATCCGCGCCGCGGTCGGCGCCGTCGAACACGCCGACATCGCCGCCCTGTACGTGCCCGGCATCGCCACCCTCACCGAACTTCAGGGCGCCATCGACGCCGGCATCCGCACCGTGCGGGTTGCGGTGCACTGCACCGAAGCCGACTGCGCCCAGCAGCCAGTCGAGTGGGCGAAGAGCAAGGGCCTCACCGTCATGTGCTTTCTGATGATGAGCCACAAACTCGAGCCCGAGCCGCTGGCCGAGCAGGCCGCCAAGCTGGATTCCTATGGCGCCGACGTCGTCTACGTGGTCGACTCCGCCGGCGCGATGGTGCCGCAGCAGGCCGGTGCACGGGTCGCCGCCTTGCGAAGCGCGATCAACGCACACATCGGCTTCCACGCCCACAACAACCTCGGCGTCGGGATCGCGAATGCCTTGACCGCTGCGGAGAACGGCGCCACCTACATCGACGGGTCGCTGCGCGGCCTCGGTGCGAGCGCGGGCAACGCGCAGACCGAGGTGCTGGCCGCCGCGTTCGAACGAGCCGGATGGCGCACGGACGTCGACCTGTTCGGTCTCATCGACACCGCCGAGCACGTCGTCGCGCCGTTGATGACAGAACCGCAGATCGTCGACGAAACCGCCCTGGTCCTCGGCTATGCCGGGGTGTACTCCACGTTCTTCCACCCCACCAAACGCGCGGCCAAGAAGTTCGGCCTTCCCACCCGCGACATCCTGCTCGAACTCGGACGGCGCGGCGTCATCGGCGGCCAGGAGGACATGATCATCGACGTCGCCTCCGAACTGGCCGGACGCACCTACGAGACCCCGGAGGTGGCAACCGTATGACCACATCACCGTCCAGCCCGATCGACGTCAAGCATCTGATCGGCGGCGACTGGAAGTCCGCCTCGGACGGCGCGACCTTCGAGACCCGCGACCCGCACGACGGCGCACTGCTCGGCACGGTCGCCCGCGGCACCGCCGACGATGGCGCTGAGGCGATCACCGCCGCCCGCCGCACCTTCGACGAGGGCGGATGGTCGCAGATGGCACCCAAGGAGCGGGCCAAGATCCTGCATCAGGTGGCCGATGCGGTCGACGCGCACCGCGAGGAACTGGCGATGCTCGAAACCCGCGACGGCGGCAAGACGATCACCCAGTCGCTGCATGCCGAGATCCCTCGTGTGGCGCACAACCTGCGCTTCTTCGCCGACTATGTGTCGATGGCGGCCAACGAGGCCTACCCGGACGGTGACCTGCTGTCGTATGTGCTGTACCCGCCGGCCGGAGTGGTGTCGGCGATCAGCCCATGGAATGCGCCACTGATGCTGGCCACCTGGAAGATCGCGCCCGCGTTGGCGTTCGGCAACACAGTGGTCCTCAAACCGGCCCCGCAGACACCGCTGACCGCCAATAGGTTCGCCAAGATCGCCCTCGAGGCGGGTCTGCCACCCGGGGTGCTGAACGTGGTGCACGGCTTCGGCGGCGAGGCCGTCGCCGGACCGCTCACGTCGGACCCGCGGGTCGATCGCATCACCTTCACCGGGTCGAGCGCGACCGGCGTGAAGATCCTGCAGGCCGCCGCCGCCAACCACACCCCGGTGTCGGCGGAGATGGGCGGCAAATCGGCCAACATCGTCTTCGACGACGCTGACCTCGATGTCGCGGTGCCGATGTCACTGCGGGCCATCTTCGGCGGCAACGGACAGGTGTGCCTGTCGGGTACCCGGCTACTGGTGCAGAACTCGATCCGCGAGGAGTTCCTGGAGCGGTTCACCGAGGAGGCCCGCAAGCTGGTGGTCGGCGACCCGAAGGAGGCGTCGTCGTTCATGGGCCCACTCATCGAGCAACGCCACCTGGAGAAGGTGCACGGCTACGTCGAACTCGCGCAGGAGGAAGGCGGCAAGGTGATCACCGGCGGCGAACGGCTCACCGGTGACGCGTATGCGAACGGCTTCTACTATCCGCCGACCATCATCACCGGGCTCGACAACACCTCCCGCACAGCGCGCGAAGAGATCTTCGGTCCGGTGGAAACCGTGATCGGTTTCGACACCGAGGAGGAGGCACTGCGCATCACCAACGACTCCCCCTACGGACTCGCCGGAATCCTGTTCACCGAGAACCTCAATCGCGCCCACCGGCTGGCGGCTCGGTGGAAGGCCGGCACCGTCTGGATCAACACCTTCTTCGAGCGCGACCTTCGCCTGCCGTTCGGCGGTGAAGGCATCAGCGGGCTGGGCCGCGAAGGTGGGCAGTACTCGCGCGAGTTCTTCACCGAGCCGCGTGCCGTCACCATCCGGTTGCGGAAGTGATGGGCATGAAGATGCCGTCAACGGAGACGTGCGTGGTCGTCGGCGCGACCGGCGCGATGGGCTCGGTGATCACCGAACGCCTCGCACGCACTGGTTATCGAGTTGTGGCGGTCGCGCGCAGCGCCGACGAACTGGAGAAGCTGGCGACGTCGAGCGACCGGATCGTGCCGTGCGTGGCCGACATCGGCTCCGACGACGCCGTCGACACCATCCGCTCGAGTCTCGCCGGACCGGTTCGGTTGGCACTGTTCGCCGCAGGCCTTCCGGTGCGCGGGTCGGCCGATTCGATCGAGCCGTCGGCGCTTGCGTTGGCCGCGAACATCAAGGTGGCCGGTACGGTGCGGCTGCTACACGCGGTGCGTGATCATCTGCGGAATGGGTCGAGTTTTGTGGCGATCGCCGGGTCGCTGGGTGCCGAGCCGGGTCCGCTCGATGCCGGTCCCGGTACCGCGAATGCCGCGTTGTTCAACCTGATGCGTCAGATCAGCAAACTCTACGGCCCGAAAGGTGTTGTCACCCACACCATCGCACCCGGACCGATAGACACGCCACGGCTACGATCGCTGGTCGAGACGCAAGCCGGCGAGTCCGGGCGCAACGTCGACGACGTGTGGGCCGACTACCGCGCCAAGACCTCGCTCGGTCGGCTGCCCACCCTTGACGAGATCGCTTGGCTCGTGGAAACGCTGCTCGCACCCGAGGCTGCCGTCCTGCACGGTGCCACCCT
Source organism: Gordonia sp. Z-3 (assembly GCF_036233855.1). Taxonomy (NCBI): domain Bacteria; kingdom Bacillati; phylum Actinomycetota; class Actinomycetes; order Mycobacteriales; family Gordoniaceae; genus Gordonia; species Gordonia sp. Z-3. The sequence continues at coordinate 230,192 of NZ_JAZARS010000006.1, read as the reverse complement.
CGCAGCCGACGGCGGCGTACGCCACTCACTCCTCTGACCCCAAGGACCTGACATGCCTGTCGCCCACTTTCACCTGCCCCGCAACACCTTCAGCGCCGACGAGGAGCGTCGCCTTGCCCTAGCAGCCAGCGAAACCTATGCGCGTGTGCTGGATTCGCCGATCGACCGTGTCCGCGTCTTCGTCGTGCACTATGAGCCGACAGCTGTCGCGGTCGGCGGGCGACTCGTCGACGAGGGCGCTGCGGTGTCGCCCTACTTCACCGCCATCGTGTTGGCCGGGCGGACGGTGGAGCAACGTCAGGAGTTGGCGAGCGCGCTCACCGATGTGGTGGTCGACGTACTCGGGGTCGAGCGGAAGCAGGTGCGCGGACAGATCGTCGAAGTCGCGCCCGAGAACTGGTCGATCGGCGGGACCCCGGCAAGCGCGTTGCGGGCGGCGGAGATCGCAGCGCGTAGGTAGTCGCACCAACTGGTGGTCGAGTAGCAGCGAAACGAAGTGAGTCGCGTATCGAGACCTCGGAAGGTGGCACTGGTCTCGATACGCTCTCGGCTAGCGCCTCGAACTACTCGACCAGCAGTGGGCCCGCCCTTGCATCGAACGCCTCGAACTGCTCGGGGCAGCTCCCTGCTGGTCGAGTAGCGGCGAACGAAGTGAGTCGCGTATCGAGATCCACTGTGGGTGGCACTGGTCTCGAAACGCTCTCGGCTAGCGCCTCGAACTACTCGACCAGCAGTGGGCCCGCCCTTGCATCGAACGCCTCGAACTGCTCGGGGCAGCTCCCTGCTGGTCGAGTAGTCGACGAGCGCAGCGAGGAGACGTATCGAGACCAGTACCACCTGTGGATGAGTATCCGGCACCGATGGCTCCAGGCTGCATAGTCGACGTATGGGGGCGTTCGTCTACATCCTTGAATGTGCCGATGGCAGCTTCTACGTCGGGAGCACGCGGAATCTCGAACTACGACTAGCGCAACATAACTCGGGTCGAGGATCGGTGTACACGTCTGCTCGGTTGCCTGTGCGGTTGGCGTACTACCACGAGTGCGAATCGATCGATGTTGCGTTCGCGCTGGAGAAGCGCATCCAGAACTGGTCACGGGCGAAGCGGCTCGCGCTGATCGAAGGCAGGCTCGACGACCTTCCGCGGCTCTCGAAGAAGAGGCGTCGGGGATGAGGTCGATCGCTGGCCGTAGCACTGGTCTCGATACGTTCTCGGCTAGCGCCTCGAACTACTCGACCAGCAGTTGAAGGCGCCTCTTCTGCTGATCGAGTAGCGGCGAACGGAGTGAGTCGCGTATCGAGATCCACTGTGGGCGGCACTGGTCTCGATACGCTCTCGGCTAGCGCCTCGAACTACTCGACCAGCAGTTGGGGGCGTCTCTCCTGCTGATCGAGTAGCGGCGAACGGAGTGAGTCGCGTATCGAGATCGATCGGCGGTCAGGGGCCGGTGGTGGTTTCGTCGACGAAGTACATCGTGGCACCGCCGGAGGCGAAGTTGGGGACGTCACCGGCAGCGGCCTGCCCGGCGTCGGAGCCGAGCGCCTGGGCGCACGCGTCCTTCGATGTGAAGGTGAGTGTCGCAATCGCGTAGGCGGCCGGCAGGTTGCCGTCGAGTGATTCGCACCGGCCCATCGAGAACCGCTCGACACCGGGGATGGCTTTAACCAGGCGCACATGCTTGGTCTCGTAGTGCTCGTCGAAGGCCACCGGGTCGGTGGGCTGGTTGTAGATGACAGTGAGCTGATACATCGGTGTGCCTCTCGGGTGGGTGTCAGGGTGTCGCGACGGATGCGGCGGGGGTGAACTCCTCGCGGAAGATCAGCCGCGGCGCCATACGGCGACGTTTGAGCGACTTCACCGCGGCGTCGATCATGGCGGGCGGACCGCACAGGTAGGCGCTCATGCCTTTACAGCTGCGGAAGTCGCCGACCACGACGTCGGTGACCAGGCCGGTCGCGCCGTCCCATGACTCGTCGCTGAGCGCCGGGCGGTAATGGAAGTGCTCGTGCTGCGCGGCGAGGTCGGTGAAGAACTCGACGTCGTACAGGTCCGCACGGCCGCGACCACCGTGGTAGAGGTACATCTCCGGCACCAGTTCGCGGTCAAGAGCGTGTCGCACAATGGATTTGAGCGGCGCGAGGCCGGTTCCACCGCCGATGAGGATGGCCGGTTCGGCTTGCTGGTGGACCAGGTTGAACTGGCCCAGCGGACCGCGGAGGTCGATGCGGTCGCCCACCGCGAGCGAGTCGAAGATCCAACCGTCGGTGGCCAGCCCACCCGGTGTTCGTTTCACGTGGAACTCGAGTCGCCGCTGCTCACCGGGCGGATTGGCCATCGAGTACTGTCTGCCGACGCCGTGCCCGGGCACGATCAGCTCGCAGTACTGGCCGGCGTTGAACGCCATGTCCTCGTCGAGGTCGACGACGAGACGGCGGGTGTTCGCCGCGACATCTGACAGCTCGACGACCTCGCCGAGGTAGTCGCGCAGCGGATGGTGCGGCACTCCGTCGTCGACGGCACCGGTCGGCTCGACGACAAGATCGGACTGCGGGGTCGCCATGCAGGCCAGGGCGAGGTCGTCGGCGCGTTCGGCGCCGGTCAGCGTGTACTCGGGCGACTCGCGATGATCGACCGATCCGCACAGCACCTTGAGCTTGCAGGTACCGCAGGTACCCTGCGTGCACGAATGCGGAATCCACGCGCCGGCGCGCAGGGCGGCGTCGAGAATGGGTTGCCCGTCGGCGACGTCGAACGCGTCGGCCGATCCCTTGATCTCCACTCGGTGCGTGCTCATGGTCGCCTCTCGGTGCGGCGGGCCGGCGGGCATGGTGATGGTCATCGCTCACACCTCCCAGGTGACGTGCAGTTCCTTGGGGCCGCGGAAGCCCCAGCCCCAGAAGCTGACCTCGTGGTCGGGATCGAGTTCGATGTTCGGGATCGTCTCGAACAGTTCCTCTAGCGCGATGCGCACCACGGCGCTGGCGAAGTAAGTGCCGGCGCAGGCGTGTACGCCGCCGCCGAAGGTCATGTTGGGGATCACTGTGCGGTCCAGGTCGTAGCGGGTGGGCGCGTCGTAGGCGTGCTCGTCGTTGTTGGCCGACCCGTAGGACAGCATCACCAGCGACCCGGCGGGCAGCGTCACGCCGCCGACGGTGACCTCATCGGTGGCGACCTTCACCGCCGCCGACCAGATCGGTGCGACCCACCGCATACCCTCCCCCACCGCGCGCGGGATCAGCGTCGGATCGTCGATGACACGTTCGAGCTGTTCGGGCCGACTGAACAGTCCGGCGAGGGTGGTGCCCATGGCGTGGCCCGGTTCCTGCATCGCGCCGAGCAGGAACACGTACAGGTTCGGGTAGATCACCGACCGGTCGCGGGTCTGACCGTCGGGCATCCCATCATGCAGCCAGTGCGAAATCGCGGTGTGATCCGGATTCTCGATCCAGTGATCGATCTTCGGATCGAGGTGCGCGATGATCTCGGCCTTCGCCTCGTCACCGGGGATGAAGCCGTCCGGGTTGGCGAACTCGCCGTCGGCGGTCATGTCGGCGTTGGTGAACGAGACGCTGAGCTTGTGGAACCATTCGCGCAGTTTGTCGGTGCTGACGTCGTTGAGCCCGAGTAGATCGCCCAGGGACCGGACACTGACCGGTTCGAAGTACTCCGCGACGATGTCGGCGGTGCCGTTGTCTTCGATGGCCGCCAGCCGTTCCCGGGCGAACGGGCGCACCAGGTCGTCGATGTAACCGTCCACCGCGGCGGGCTGCAGGTGTGGCTCCACCATGCCGCGCAGGTTCTGATGCTCCGGACCGTTGGTGTTGAGGATGGCGCCCTCCCCGAAGGTGCGCCCGCCGGCCGGTGAGATCACTGCGGGCCAGTTCTCCGAGTCCTTGGCGATCTCCATGCACAGTTCGCGGGTGGACACGATGTGCAGACCCAACTGCGGGACGTATGCGATGGGCGCCTCGGCCCGCAGCCGCTCGTACACCTGGTGTGGATCGTTCTCCAGCTGTTCGATGGTGATGTCTTCGATCCATGCGGGAGTCAGAGATTGCGCAGTGGTCATGGGTTTCTCCGTTCGGATATGCGGAATCGACATCGGAATCGACCGGCGGACGATCCGGTGATGACGGCGACCGGGCTTGATGAACCCTGTGATCTGGAACACTATGGTCAGATCGGAGGAGAGAGAATGACCGATAGTGCACCGTTCGTTGACCGCGAGCGCACGGACCCTGAACCGGCGACCGTGGCGTTGAGTACCCGCGATCTGACGAGTACCGAGCAGCGCGCGCTGTGGTCGCAGACGTTGGATTCCACCTACTGCGAGATGGCTGTCGACTGGCCCTCGGGTAGCGACGGTTTTGCCGCGGACATCGTCGCGCGACCGGTGGGCAGTATCTCGGTGAGTGTGGTGCGCGCCGACCCGCACACGGTGGTCCGCACGCCGTCGATGATCGAGTCCGATCCCGGTGATGATCTGTTGCTATGTCTCATCACTCAAGGGACCGCGACGATTGCGCAGTCCGGGCGAAGCGGTGTGCTGTGTGAAGGTGCGTTCGGTTTCGTGGATTCCGCACAGCCGTTCGTGGTGCGTGGCGAGACCACTTTCGAGCAGATCGTGGTACGGCTGGGCCGTGATCTGCTCGCCCCTCAGGTTGCCGAGAACCGACTGGACAACTCACTCGGCCAACGATTCTCGGCTGAGAAAGGCATCGATCGGGTGGCGTCGAACCTGTTGGTGGACCTCGCTTCACACGACGACGACTTCACCGCCGGCGACCTGACCGCGGTGACGTCGGCAGTCCTCGACGTGGTTGCCGCAGCGGTGAATACACGAGTTCCGGCGGCAACACTCATCGAACGCGCACATGATGCCGACCTGCGCGTGGTGCAGCAGGTGATGGTGCGCGAGATCAGCAATCCCGATCACCGTCTCACCGATGTGGCCGGCGAGGTCGGCATGTCGGTGCGGTATATCCACAAACTGTTCAGCGCCGCCGGCACCACCCCGCGAACCTGGTTGTACGCGCGGCGTTTCGACCGTGCGCGGTCGCTGTTGTTGCAGACCGACCTGCCGGTTGCCGACATCGCCGAACAACTCGGCTTCCGCGACGTGTCGCACTTCAGCCGGGCGTTCAGCAAGCATTTTGGCACCAGCCCGGGCCGCTACCGCACCGCCGGGTCCTGACTGTTCGACGGGGCATCATTCGCCGACGTCGCGGCCCGCTCCGCGATCGTCACGTCGCCGGCGGCAAAGTGCGTCGGTGGCACTTCCCGGACCACCACGCGGATGTTGGCCGCCGGCGCACCGACGGCTCGTTGGGCAGCCGCGGTCAGCTCGTGGATGAGCGCGCGGATCTGCTCGTCAGAACGCCCTTGTGCCAGCGTCACATCGATGAACGGCATGTCACCCTCCCGCAATCGTGATCGAGCCCAGCGAGGTGAAGTGGGCGGCCACCCGCGCGCCTTCGGGCACGGCCACCGCATCGGTCATGCCGCCGGTGAGTACCGTCCAGCCGGCCTCGAGCGTGTGGCCACGAGCGCCCATGGTGTTCGCGGCGAACGCAAGCGCCTCCGCCGGGTGGCCCAGAACCGCTGCGCCGGTGGCACTGTCGATGACGTGACCGTCGACTTCCAGGAGACATGCCTCCAGGCCGAGGTCCAGGTCGGCGGGTCTACGTGGCACGGGTCCGGTCACGTACACACCCGACGAGTTGTTGTCGGCGACGGCATCGGCGAGGGTGAACTTGAAGCCGGAGTAGCGGCTGTCGATGATCTCGATGGCGCCGACGACCGTGTCGACCGCGGCAAGCGCCTGCGCGGCCGTCACACCCGGTCCCTTCAGTGGTCGTTTGAGCACGAAGGCGATCTCGGGTTCGGCCCGTGGATGAATGAGCTGGGCACGCGGCACCGGCAGACCGGCAGGCAGCACCATCGCGTCGGTCAGCCATGCCACCGACGGCACATCGACACCCATCTGCCGCTGCTTGGCGCGTGAGGTGAGGCCGAGTTTGACGCCGGTGATCACCTCACCCCGCGACAACCGGTCGGCCAATGCCACATCCTGTGCGGTGTAGGCGATGTCCAGATCGAGATCAGGCCATTCGGCCTGGATGGACATGCGGGCGGTGCGGGTGCGTTCGGCGGTCAGCAGGATGTCGGCAACGCGGGCCGCACTCCACACTTTGGCGGTCTCCGTGGTCATCGGTCTTCCTTTCCTGCGAGAACTGCGGTGACGCTGCCGACGCCGGCGATGTCGGCGACCACCGCATCACCCGGGGCGATCGGCACGGCCTTGGTCATCGATCCGGGCAGGACGACGTGTCCGGGTTCGAGTGTCACGCCGAGCGGACCGACGGTGTTGGCGAGCCACACCAGAGCGTTGAGGGGTGAACCCAGCACAGCCCCGCCGGCGCCGGTGGCGATGAGCTCGCCATTGACGTGCAGGGTGCAGCCGGCCAGCCGTAGGTCGACATCGGCGAGCCGGACCGGGCGGCTGCCGAGTACCACGCCACCGGAGGAGGCGTTGTCGGCGACGGTGTCGAAGATGCCGATCTGCCAATCCTGGATGCGGGAGTCGACGATCTCCAGCGCGGGCAGGCAGAAGTCCACGGCCGCCGCAGCTTCCGCGACGGTAACGCCGGGTCCGCGCAGCGGCTTGGCCAGTACGAACGCCACTTCGGGTTCGATGCGCGGTTGGATGAATGTGTCCGCGGGAATCGGCTGGTGTTCAAGGTGGAACATTCCCGCGGTGAGGTGGCCGAAGTCGGGTTGGTCGACATTCATCTGGCGCTGGATGGCGCGGGAGGCAAGCCCGACCTTGTGCCCTTTCACCACGTCGCCGTCCTTTACCCACGACTCGACCTGGGCGAGTGCGATCTCGTAGGCCGTCGACAGCGGGGCGTCGGCGAAGCGTGCGGCGATCGGTGAGATCGGTTGGCGGGTGCGGTAGGCCGTCAGCAGGGCGTCGGCCGCCCACTGCACATCAACGGTCATCGGATCTGCTTTCTGTGGAAGGGTCAGCCGGCGACGGCGCGCAGGCTGGGGTCGTCACGGTCCTGGCCGAACGGCTTGTCGACGGCGGCCACGAGCGACTTCGAGATGGCCCCGGCTGCAGCGATGACGGCCCGCCGATACTCGTGGTGGCCGGCTTTGAACCTGGTCTCGGGCGCGGTCATGCTGATGGCGGCGACCACCACGCCCATCTCATCGCGGATGGGCGCGGCGACGCAATGCACCTCGGCGACAGCTTCCCCGGAGTCGTAGGCACAGCCGTTGCGCAGCACCGCCCCCAACTCGCGCTGCAGGTGGGCCGGGTCGGTGATGGTCGACGACGTGAATCGGCGCAGCGGCTTGTCGGTGATGTTGCGTTCGATCTCGGCGGTGTGACAGTGCGCCAGCAGCACCTTGCCGACGGCGCTGCAGTGCGCGTCCAGGTGGGCGCCGACTCGTGCGCCGTTCACATTGATGACGTGGTTGCCCAGCACCTTGTCGACGTACATGACGCGGTAGCGCTCCATGATCGCCAGATGTGTGGTCTCGCCGTACTCCTCCGACAAGGCCTGCAGAATCGGTGCCGCGCAGGTCTTCACGTCGACGGTGCCCTGCAGAGTCTGATTGAGTTCTACCACCCGCCAGCCGATCCGGTAACGACCGCGCGATCTGCACTGCAGTAAGCCGATGTCGACGAGTGACGCCAGCAAGGCATGAGCGCTCGATCGCGGCAGCCCGAGTTCACCGGCGACCTCGGTGACCCCCCACTCCGGCCGCTGCACGGTGAACAGGTCGAGGACCGGGCCGATCTTCTGGACGGTTTGCAACGCGGCCATGTCCTAGAACCCCCAGCCGTCGGAGGTACCCTGCAAATCCAGGGCGCGGAAGCTGCCGGTGTAGAACAGCAGCGGCCGTCCGTTGTCGTACCAGAGTTCCTCCACCTGACCGACATGCAGCGTGTGGTCGCCCGCCGGATGCGAGTCGGTGACCGTACACGACAGGTGCACCAACGCCCCATCCAATAGCGGAACCCCTCTTCGCCAGGTGAATCTCACCAAGTCGGGTTCATGCGCGGCACCGGCGAAATGCAGCGACAGCGGTTCCTGATCGCCGGCGAGGATCGACACACCGTAGCGGCCGGTCTCGGTGATCTTGTCGTTCATCCTCGCCCGGTTGGCGATCGACACGAGCACCAGCGGCGGGTCCAGCGAGACCGAGGTGAATGCGTTGGCGGTCATGCCGTGCACGGACTCTTCGCCTGGCCCTTCGGCAGTGGTGACGATGGTGACCCCGCTGGCGAACCGTCCGAGCGCCTTCCGCATCCGCGGCGGTGTCGGGTCCAGCTCGAGGGTGTGGTCGGTAATAGTGCTCATGGCAGCCCTCTCAGCGCCGGACGATGGCGAGGTCGTCGTTGTTGATCAGGTCCGGTCGGGTCCAACCGTCGACGTTGTACTCCGACATGCACTGTTCGGCGAAGCCCTTGAGTGCCAGATCCTGCCCGGTGCCCTGGTAGGCGAACAGGGTCTGGAAGCGAACGGCTTCGTGGTCGCCACCGTAGTTGCGTTCGTACAGTTCGTGGCGTCCCCCAAACTCGGAGCCGACAGCGTCCCACAGCAGTTTGAGCAACTGCACGCGGTCGATGGCGGCGATGCCGTTGGAGCCGCGGACGTACTGGTTGAGATAGGGCTCGATGTCCGGGTTGCCCCAATCGTCGGCGTGGGAGTTGAGATAAATCAGACCGCTACCGAGCACCTGCTGGATGATCTCCTTGACCCGCGGATAGCCGACACCCATGAAGGTTCGGTACGCCAAGCCGTAGTTGAGATTCGGCTGCACCGCACCGTTGACCCACTCGTCGGGCGACTTGGCCATCGCATCCGAGAGGCCCCAGAACATGTCGCGCCAGTTGAGGATCTCGCCAACCTGCATCTGCACCCCGCGGAATCCCGCGGAGCCGGTCATCTCCACGCCCTTCATCACGCAGCCGGCGATGAAGTCCAGTTTCACCGCCAGGCGGGCGCAGCCGTGGAACATGAAGCGGTTGAGAAAGCCGGAGCGCATCACGAAGTTGTTGGTGGTGTCGACGTCATAGGCGAAGACGTTCTCCCACGGCACCAGTACCCGGTCGAGCACCATGATGGCGTCGTTCTCGTCGAACCGGCTCGACAGCGGATAGTCGAAGGGGGTGCCCATCACCGCGGCGTTCATCTCATACGAGGTCCGGCACAGCAGTTTCAGGCCCTTCGAGTCCATCGGGATGGTGAAGATCAGGCCGTATTCCTTCTTACGCAACGGCAGTCCGTAGTGCGCGATGAAGTTGGCGTTGGTGATGGCCGACCCCGTCGCCACGACCTTCGCGCCGGAGACGATCAGGCCGGCATCGGTTTCGTCGACCACATGCACGCACACGTCGGCGGTCTCGTCGGCAGGCTTGTCGCGGTCGATCGGCGGGTTCACGATCGCGTGATTGAGGTAGAGCATCCGCTCCTGCGACTTCTTGTACCAGTCCAGCGCGTTCTGCTTGTAGTCGCCGTAGAAGTCGGCATTGGCGCCCAGGGTGCCCAGGAAGGATGCCTTGTAGTCGGGTGATCGGCCCATCCAGCCGTACACCTCTCGCTGCCAGGTGACGATCGCGTCGCGGGCGGCGACCAGATCATCCGCCGAGTGCGCCGTCTTGAAGAACGGATGGGTGAAGCCACCGTTTCCGGTGTCGGTCGGTACCGCCAGCACACCCTGCGCGTCGGGCTGATGCATAGCGTCATACATCCGGGCGATCGAGCGCGCCGAATTCCGGAATGCCGGATGCGTGGTCACATCGTCGACGCGTTCTCCGCGAAAATAGATCTCCCGGCCGTCCCGCAGCGATTCCAGATACTCTGCGCCGGTCATGGGGCGGACGTCGTTCTCCTCGGATGCGGTTGCTGCCGGGTTCACTGTTGCGGGTGCTGATGTCACGGAACAAACCTCCTGGTACGGACCGACGATGTGCCCGATCGCCGGGTCATCGGTCGAATCTGTTGCGTGGGTGCCGAAATGACAGCCACTCGCGGGACCGTGACGTTTCGGTGTATGTTGGCCGAGCCACATCCCTGTGACGTAGAACACTAAGAGGCGGAGGTGTGGCGCGGAATGGCTGAGAACGAACAGTCACATGGCGGATTGCGCACGGCCGACACCGACGATGTCGTCGAGCTACGAACCGGTGATCTCGATTCAACCGAAGGGCGAGCCGAATTGGGCGCGCACGATCGGCCAGCTCTACGGCGAGATGGACGTGACCTGGGACAAACCCACCGAGCGCTACGACGCCGAGTGGGGCGGGCGCGCGTTTGGTCGGCTCCACGTGAGCGCGATCCGGTCCGACGTCCAGACCGTCGTCCGGTCACCGGCCATGATCCGCGACAGCGGAGAGGATGGCTACCTGCTGCTGATGGTGACCGACGGCGCGGTGGAGGTCACCCAATGCGATCGGACGGCAGAACTAGGGCGCGGCGCGTTCGCGATGGTGAACCTCAACCGACCCTTTGTATTTCATTCACTTGTTCCGTTTCATCAAGTGGCGGTGCGTATTCCGACGTCGCTGATGGAATCTCGGCTGCCGGCACGACTTGCCGGCCACGCGGTTGCGCGAACATATGAACCCTTGGGGGCGCCTGCTGTTCTGGGACGTCTGCTGGCAGACCTGGCCGGCAGCGACGAGTCCATGTCGCAGTCGACGAGAGCTTCGTTCGGGTCGGCCACGGTCGACATGCTCGCCGCAGCGCTGAGTGAGACGACCTCCATTGGCCCCGCGTTGACGCAGCGGGAACGGGATCTGGCGCGGATCGCCCAGATCATCTCCGATGGGCTGCACGACCCGTACCTCAGCCTGCCCGACGTTGCGGCTGCGGCCGGGATGTCGTTGCGCAACATGCAGAAACTGGTGAGTGCCACTGGACACACGCCAACCGGCCTGCTGCATCAAGCTCGTGTCGAGCGAGCCAAGAATCTTCTCCTGACGACCGACCTGTCGGTCGCCGATGTTGCGGCAGCCGTCGGATACCTCGACATGTCGCATTTCAGCCGCACATTTCGCCGCCTCACCGGGCACAGCCCGGGGCGGTTTCGCGCGGCGAACTCCTAGTCGCTACTTTTTCCCGCAGGTGCAGTTCTCGCCACACTGGCAGTCGGGCCCGCAGGTGCAGTCGGGGTTGTCGCAGCCTTTTGTATTGTCAGCCATGCATATGAGCATACGCGCTCGCCGGCTCGCTGCGTCGTGCTCGACGCGGCCACCGCGAATGGGTGTCGGTGGGCCATACCCGCTACGCAGCAGGTTGTTCCCCATCGTTGTGCGGGGTCGGCTCCACCGACCGTCCCCGTCCGGTCAACTTCATCGTCCACCGCGGACGACGCTGTCCGGCAACAGCACTCACGGTCCGATCGCTCGCCGACCGCCCCTCGAGACGATCCGCCAACCACCCCACCGCCATCGGCCCCGACAGCGGCAGCAGCGAGTAGTGCTCGCTGAGCTGGTCGCGGACGTAGGTGACCGTGGCGCCCTGCTCGCGGTAGCGGGCGACCTGACCGTCGATGTCGTCGACGGCGATCACCTCGTCGTGCACCGCCTGCACCACCAGCAGCGGGATCGTCGGGGCGTGGGTGCCGAGCTGGAGGTCGTCCATCATCTCGACGATGTCGGGTTGGGCGAGCAGGTCGGCGAGCGGGATGTCGAGGTAGTCGTCGATGTCGTGGTGGCGGAACTGCCGCACGGCATCGAGCACCGGCAGCCGGGCGATCTCGTCGAGGTGCCGTCGCCCCTTCTCAGTGGCATGCTCGCCGATCGCCCGTTCCAGCTGCGGATAGACGCGGCGCAGGCCGGCGATCGCCATCACCGGCAGCCCGGCGTGCAGGCCACCGTTGAGCCGCATCAGCGCCGAGGCCATGTCACCGACCGGGGACCCGAGCACCGCGCCGATCAGGTTGAGCTCGGGCGCGTAGTCCGGTGCAACCTCCGCTGCCCACGACGTCGCCATCCCACCACCCGAGTAGCCCCAGAGACCGACAGGAGTGTCGGCGGGCAGTTCGTGATGCGGGAATGCCAGGGCGGCGCGGATGCCGTCGAGGGTGCGGTAGCCGGGTTCACGGGGCGCGCCCCACGCACCGACCATGCCCTCGTGGTCTGGGATGGAGACCGCCCAGCCCTTGGCCAGTGCACGACGCACCACCAGGAATTCGAACGGCGCGATGGTTCGGACCGAGTCGGCACCCTTGCGCAGTGCATACGACGGAAAGCATTGGCTCGAGACCGCGTCGATGGCGCACTGGAACGACAGCAGCATGAACCGGCCGGCGGGCGCGGGCTTGCGCGGCAGCACCACGGTGGTCGCCGCCACACCGGCGCCGCCGTGCAGGTCGGTCGAGCGGTACAGCAACTGCCACGCCTGGCTACGGTGATGCGACGCCCAGTAGTCCTTGAGCTCCACTTGGCGTGACCGGATCAGGTCGCCGGGCCGCATACGGTCCAGGTCGGACGGGACGTCGTAGAACGCATCGTCGTTGGGTAGCAGCAGGTCGGCAGCGTTGGCCGGCCCGCGCGCGGTCTGCGTGGTCATGGTCACCTCGGTTCGGCCCTGTTGGGTGTCGATCCACGTTGATCCCCCCTGTTCAGAGCCTGTTTGTGCTGTGTTTAACGCCGTGGCCTCGACAGCGATTCCATCGACCTCGCCGCGGCGACGGTTCACCTGACCTGCGGATGTAACGCGACACCCATCGTTGCGCGATGCAACAATGACACCGCCACCGGAATCAAGCCCGCGTTCCGAGGGCGTATCCCACCGAGACGATCGCGTCATCCTGTCGGATACCTCCCCTATGGTTCAGACACCGAGAAGCACCGCGACACCGTCCCGCGAGCGGCCCACCACTGCCGCCGCACCGGTCACGTCGCACGCCTGACGAGAGGAGATGCCATGCGCGACTTCGATTTCGACGCATCTGTCGATGACGCCTGGCGTGCGTTCCGCATCGACCTGGCCGACCGGGCCGCACAGCTGCGCGCCGACGACGAGCATCATATGGTGCAGGTCCAGCAGTCCCCCGACGGCCCGCGAGGCACCCTGACGTTCACCGTCACCCGCGCGCACCGCATCCGCTGCACCGCGCATGTCGCCGACCTGCACCCCGCACCGGACGTCCACGCCGAGCAGCTCGACGCGCTGACGGCAGCCGGGTGGCGGCTGCTGCGCGACGGACGGCTGATCGTCGAGGTCAGCCGCCGCCACGTCGACCGGTTGGCGCAGGTCGCCGTCGACGCGCTGCGCGAGAACTGGGAGGTCGTGCACCCGTCCTTCCTCGAACAGGACCTTCCCATGATCCGCGAAGCGTCCATCGCCGTCGGCGCACACCCGGTGTCGCGCGAGCACCTGCTGCGGTTGATCGTGTCCGCGCTGCAGGACATCGCCGGCCGCCGCATCACCGTCGACGACGACGGCGACATCCCGCTGCCCACCGGGTCGCTCGCGTCGTGGCTGCGGGTACTCACCGAGGAGCCGACCATCGAGTTCGTCGCGACGCTGGTCGACGAGGTGCCCGACACGGCGATCGCCGCGGAGTTCATCGCCACCGAATCGGTGCGCTGGCCGGGTATCACGCTGGTCCTGCACCAGGGATCGCTGATGGCGTTCTCATCGGTCCCGATGACCGCATTCCACCGGGAGAACCTCACTGCAGCCGTCGGGCACTGGTTGCAGTTCACCGCCGAGACCGCGCCCGGCATCATCAGCGCACTGGCCGGCTCCGGCGCCGCCGCGCACGACGAGGCGCTGCCCGATCCGCTACAGACGTTGATCGTGCTCGACGAGGACGGCTCCACCCTCGACCCGCACGAGGTCGCGACGATCTGCCGCCATGACCAGTCGGCCATCCTCGACTACATCCGCACCAGCCAGGAGCAGTACCTGGAGTGGATGAAGTCGGCGGCCGAGGCCGACCTCGCGGGCGACGCCGACGAAGCGGCGGCCTGCCGACACGAGGAGCAGGCGTGGCGGGCAACCACCGAACAGTTGCGCGCGGCGTTGCGGGTGGTGGTGTTGCGCGGGGACGGGGATGTGCCGTCCCAGCGAGTGCGGTGAATCGGAGCACCATCCACGTCTACCGCTCCATCGACGCGACGGAAGACAATCGGCATCGGCTGAGCCAGGCCCCGGCAACCATCATCGCACCGAGAGCTTCCGCACCCGACGCGAACAGCTCGGTACCGCCCTCGGTCAGCGTGTCATGCAACGCTTTTGGTCCGTCGAAGGCGGAGATCAATGCAATGGCGACACTCACCTTGTCGAGATCGGTCCGCATTCCCCGATCCGGTCAGGTGGACGGTGTTCGCGGAAGAAAGAAGCGCTCGCAGTCCCGATAGCAACGTTCGATACGGAAGCTCTGTGTTCGATATCGCGGCGTGAGGTCACTACTACGTGTACGTGTAAAAGCCTTCGCCGGTGGATGTTCCGAGCTTTCCTTTGTCGATGTAGTTGGTTTTCAGGTAATCGGCGAACTGCTGCTGGATCGGACTCTCTGATGCCGCAGCGATGTTGCGGGCGGTCGTGAGACCCACGATGTCGAAGATCTGGAACGGGCCGAGTGGCGCGCCCGTACCGATCCGCCAGGTCTTGTCGACAGTCTCGATGTCAGCATACCCACCGACAAGAAGTTCCGCGGCGGCGTCGAGAAGCGGCACCAGCAGCGAGTTCAGGACGTAACCCGCCTTCTCCTTCTTGAGTTCCACCGGCACCATGCCCATGCGTTCGGCGAAGTCCACAGCGGTCTGGAACACCGCATGATCGGTGTCGCTGGTGCCCATGATCTCGGCAGTGTTCTGTGCCCAGATGTGATTGGCGAAATGAATGGCGAGGAACTTCTCCGGTCGGCCGGTGAAATCCTTGAGCGAGCTGGGCAACAGCGTCGACGAGTTCGTCGCGAAGATCGTGTGCTCGGGGGCCGATCCTCCGACCCGCGTCCATGTGTCCCGCTTGATGGAGGGATCCTCGGGCACCGCCTCGATGACGAGATCCGCCTCGGCGAGCGCGGTTGTGAGGTCGGTCGTGAGCGTGATCGACGTGGCCGTGTGACGAGCTTTGTTTGCGTAAGTCGCGCCCTCCACATCACTTTCGTAGGTGTCGGCCAACTGCTGGAATCGCGTGCCGGCCGCGGTGACGGCGTCGTCGCTGATGTCCCACGCCGTGACGTGGAAGCCAGCGTACGCTGCCTGGTAGGCGATCTGTGAGCCGAGCACCCCGGTGCCCAGAACGGTCAGATTCTCGATCGTCATGATGGTTCTCCTTGCGTGTGATGGTGGTTGTGTCTGATCGGGTGTATGGGGTCCACGTCGATGACGGAGCGACGAGAACTTCTGTTGCCGAGTATGTTCCAAACCAGAACGACGAGTGTGCCGGCCCCTGCGTAGAGACCGAGGCAGAGCAATGCGAAACCGTTGCCGGCCTGTGGGAAGTAGAGGGAGTTTCTGATGAGCTCAGCGCCTCCTCCGGTTGGGAGCCACTCGCCGAGCACCGCCCAGAATCTCGGGAGGAAGTCCCACGGGATGGACGCGCCGGAAATCGTTGCGCCGACAAGGAAATAGAACGCACCAGACAGCGATCCCACCGGCCCGAACAGCGTGACGAATCCTGCGGTGGACCCGGTGATCGCCAGGGAGACGAGCGTGTATGTCCAGAAGAGCTTCGTGGTATCCGACGAGCCGCCGACGCCGAAGAACGACGAGAACAGCAGGACGATGGCAGCCGAAACCACCGCGTAGGCGACGAGCGCGGCCACATGACCGACGCCCCGGCGCAACGATTGCGGCACACGCGGCATCAATCGTCCCAGCCCGAGCGAGGCGATGCTGCCACCGAGCGAGATCACCTGGAGGATGTAGCCCAGTGACGATCCGTTGATGTCCTCGTCGGAGAGTTCGACCACATCGACCGGCAGGGTCTGCGACATCCCGTTCTGTTCATTGACTTCGGCGGCAACTGCTTTCACGGCCGTGGCGGGCAGCGCTCCGCCCGCCCCGGCCGTGACGGCGACGACGCCGTCCGGGGTCACCTCTAAGCCGCCCGCCTCGGTCCGCTTCTCCACGGCGTCCGTCAGTGCATCGAGTGTCGGATACCCGGTGACATCGAACGATCCGTCGGACTCCAGACTTGCCGTCAGCTGTGCCGTTTGCTGGTCTGACCCGACGATGCCGATGGGCATCTCGCGCGGCGACGGCGAATGGCCGACTGCCAGATAAAACGTACCCAGGGCGAACTGGGTGAGCCCGCCCAGGAGCACCACGGCGAGCAACAGCCTACGATACTTGGCGCCGAACGTCATCGGTTCGGGTGACAGCAAGATCAATGGTGTGGTCCTTCGATGTCAGATCAGATCACTGTCGCTGAGCAACTCGCCGATCTCGGTTCGGTCGAGCTTGGCCAGCAGTCGCTTTCGGAGGAACTCGGGTCCGGGGAGGCGGATCTCTTGACCATCGCGAACACGACTGGTCGCCGCGAGGAGGCTGCGGATGTCGTAGGTCGAGTTGAACACCTCGGGCACGCCCCGCTCGACGTCGAGAAGGGTGTAGACGGCCTCCATCGGTGTGCGCACCGAATACTCGGTGGTGAAGATGCAATCACGTTCCTTCGATTCGGCGAACTGGCCGATGAAGGCGAAGTTGACTGCCCCCTCCGGCACCACGTCGGGTCGATCCCCGGCCTGCCTGGGCATGAAGAATGAAGTGACGTAAGGCATCATCACGGGAACCGTCTTGGCGCCGGTGGCGGCCAGTTCGGCGATGTCCTCGACAGGGACGCCGAGGTGGTAGAGCCACTCCTGCGTGATCTCCTCGCCCGTGCAGTTCTGCATCGGCTTCTTCACGTAGTCCCCAGGGGTATCGACGAAGAGCGCGTACACCCATACGACGATCTCCTCGGCTTTCTGTGCCTTGAAATGCGGCTGGCGGTTCACCGTCCAACTCAAAAGCCACTGTGAGTCCTTGGCGGTCACGATCCCACCGGTGACGACCTTGCCGCTGAAAGGGTCTCGCTTGCAGATCTTCTCGATGTAGCCCGGTATGCGGGGGTCGACGGTGGTGACTGTCGCCGATTCCCACTTCGTCTGCGGGATATGGCCACCGAAAACATCGGGGCGACCGAATGAATCGTCCTTCGCGGCGATACGCCGCCACAGATCCCACGCGGGAGCAGGGCCTTCGTCGAGCTCGGCCGGATGATGGTGATCTCCGTTGAACGAGTTCTCGGTCAGCGACCCGATCGTCATGAACAACAGATCGTTCTCGCTGAGGCTGGTGCCACCCTCGGTGCCATTCTCGTCGATCCAGTGGAGGTACGACGCCTGCTTGCGGCCGGAGCGGATGTCGAAATCGACGTCGGTGACCTCGGTGTCGAAACGGAACTGGACGCCTTGATCGAGCAACCACGTGTACAGCGGCAGCACCAGCGATTCGTACTGGTTGTACTTGGTGAACTTCAGCGCGGAGAAGTCGGGGAGACCGCCGATGTGATGGATGAACCGGTGCAGGTAGAGCTTCATCTCCAGCGCCGAATGCCATTCCTCGAAGGCGAACATCGTGCGCCAGTACAGCCAGAAGTTGCTGGCAAGGAATTCGTCGGAGAAGACCTCGTCGATCCGCTTGTTCTCCATCTCTTCCCGGGTGGCGAGGAAGACCTTGACGATGTCCTTCTGCGCCTTGTCGGACAGCGCGAAAAGTCCATCGGTGTGTGCGTCTTTCCCGCGGTCCACGGTCGCACGTTGCAGCGAGTAGTTGGGGTCGTCGCGATTGAGGCGATAGAACTCGTCGAGCACGCTCGCGTCCTCGACCTCGAGCGAGGGAATCGAACGGAAGAGATCCCACAGACATTCGAAGTGGTTTTCCATCTCGCGACCACCGCGAATCACGAAACCCTTCTCGGGATGCTTTATGCCGTCGAGCGCACCGCCGGGAAGTGGCAAGCGCTCCACGATGGTGATCCTGTCTCCTGGCATCTGTGCATCGCGGATGAGGAATGCCGCCCCCGACAGCGACGACAATCCTGCACCGACGAACCACGCGGTCTTCTCATCGACTCCGGCCGGCCTGCGCGGCCGAACGAACGCCTCGTAATTGCCACTGGTGTAACGCATCTGTTCTTCCTTCTCTGTGTAGTGAGATGTCAGCGATCCTCAAATGTCAGACGGGCGAAGAATCCCTCCACCGCAACACCGGCCTGCGCCCGGATGTCCTCGATCGGATCGCGGTCGGTGTGCGTCCGCGTAGAGGGGCGGGCGATTGCGAGGTGGGTGACCCCGAATACCATGTTCGCCGCGAGCGCGGCGAGCTGCGGATCCGGGCTCAGGCCCCGCTGCCGGGCGTCGTCGATCATCCGTCGAGCAATCCGATCCTGCAGTCGCAGAATGAGATCCAAACCCTCGGCGCGATACATGTCGTCGGAACTCCCGAACAGCAGTTCACGCTGGTAGGCGAGCCCATTCGTCGGATGGCGGTGCGCGTACTCGACAATCGGCAGCACCATCTGAGTGACTGCTTCCGCGGTCTCGCTCTCGACGGCGCCACGCTCCGCGCCGGCCTCGAGCGCGGTCCGAAGCATGTCGTTGAGCACCATGAGCAGGAGCTCACCCTTCGACGACGCGTACCGGAAGACGGTCCCGATCGCGACATCGGCCCGCTCGGATACCTGGCCGGTCGAGACGTCCTCGAATCCACGCTCCGCGAAGAGTTCGGCAGCGGCACGAAAGATCCGGTCCTGCTTGTCACGCATGTTGCGCGCTCTGCGGCCACCGGATTGGGGCGACAGGGTCGTCATGGCTCGAACCTCCAAGAGATAATGAGTGGACTCAATAATGAGTGTACTCCACAACTGAGCCATCGCCAGTCGACCAAGGAAATCCACCGACCCTGTGGCGTTCCTCCATCCCGGCGCAGGCGTCACTGACTCCGAATCTGCTCGGTGCACTGGACTCAGTGGGCGCCACCTCAGACGACGGTGCATCGGTGCCTGGTGTCTGCGTCGACGGCACCTACGATGTCGAGGACTCGGACGGTGCTGTCGGCCCCCGGATAGAGCCCATCCGACGTCACCGGTGCCGGCGGTGTGTTTGGGTACCTCCGAGGCGTCCGGCGGTGGTGGCACCGTGGTCGCGATCGATGGCACATCAGCGTTGTTGGGTGGTCGGCAGTAGCCCGCCGACTGTCGACGGTCCTGAGTGCGCTGAACGTTGCGGGCACCGGTACGTTCAACGCACACCGCAACGACGATCGGAGCGCCGCCGATGACCGCTGAGCCGATTCAGGGCAGACGACGACTCCCCATATGGGGCTTCATCGTGCTGGCCATCGGATATCTGGCGATCATCCAGACGGTGCCGCTGCTGACCACCCCGGACGGCGCCGAGTACGGCAACTTCGAAACCGTCTCCGAGATCACCCGCGGATTGTGGGTGACCACCGGCCTGGGCTGTCTGATCGTGCTGATCGCGGTCGGAGTGCTGCGCTGGTGGCGGCCGGTGTTCGTCGAGGAGAACCGCCTACCCCGGTGGGTGTGGCTGTTTCCGGCGGTGATGCTGTTCGCGATCGTCGCCGGAACCGCCTACTCGCGGTTGGCCGACAAGGGTCTCACCTTCACCATCCTGCTGCTGCTCGGCACCCTGGCCGTCGGGTTCAGCGAAGAGGGCATCTTCCGCGGCATCGGTGTGGTGAGCTTCCGCGACGCCGGTTACAGCGAGCCCATGGTTGCGCTGTGGACGTCGGTGCTGTTCGGGTTGGCGCACGCCACCAACCTCTTCTCCGAAGGCGTCGGCGCCATCCCGCAGGTGCTGACGACCGCCATCGCCGGGTACTTCTTCTACCTCGCACGGCGCGTGTCGGGGACGCTGATCTTCGCGATGGTCCTGCACGGCCTGTGGGACTTCGGGCTGTTCACCAACACGATCGGCGACGACATTGGTCTCGGCGCGATGCTGTTCATCCTGGTCGACATCATCCTCGCCATCATCGCGTTCGCGACCATCCGCAAGCTCTTCGCACTGCGCAAGACCGCGTCCGCGGACGTGCCGCCGAATACCTGACCCGGGTATTTCAGCGCGGTTTCAGCATCGGCGTCGCACACTCGGGGCATCTGTCGTCCGGCCAGGAGTTCCCGACGGTGTGGTCCGCCACTGCTCGCACGTTACTGATGGCTGTGCTGTCGGCGGCCGGATTCCTCGCACTGCCTGCCGAGCCTGCGGCTGCGACGCCCGCGCCGATCAGACCCGCTCCCCCGCCCGGGTCGCTGATCGTGGCCTTCGCCGACAATCAACTCACCTACTGCTCGCTGATCTGTCCGCATCTCGTCGACTTCGTCGTCGACGTCCCGCGGGCGCTGGTGCAGGCTCCAGGTGTGTACGACTCGGCCCGCTCGAACGGCCATTCCCTCGAGCGCGCAACGGGTATCGCGGCGGCGACGGTCACCGCACCGGCCCGCTCGGCGATGAGCGGGATCATCGACAACGACCTTAACCTGGTGTTGCCTCGCGCACAGAACGCCCTCGAGGTGGCGGTGGTGGAGATACTCGACGTGGCCGACGTCGCGTGGTCGGGCGCAGATTCGGCGGCAGTGGGAGCACGCGTCGACACCGGCCGGGCGCGTGTGCTCGACGCCCTCACGGCACCGATCGTGCCGAATCCACCACAGATCGCCGTGCCGACGACCCCCGCGCAGCAGGCGGCGCTCGCCGTCGTCGACACCGGGTCCGCGGTGTTGTTCCAGGCTCCTGAGATCCTGATGACCGGTGCCACCGAGTCGGCCGACGTCGCCGCGAGCGAACTCGCCGTCAGCGGAGATGTCGATCGTGCGCGGGCGGGCGGGATGACCCGATTCGGCGAGTTCCTCGACGCGGCGGACGCGGTCATCGACGCCACCCGATGAGCACGGTCAGCGACTCGCGACGAGGTGGCTGACCACGATCACCACCGCCGCCATCAACCCCGACATCGCGAGCAGGAAGTCTGCGCCGGAACCGGCCGCAGCCGCCCACACCCCACCGAGCACGGCCACGGCAATCATCGCCCAACCGACGCGGCGCACCAGCTCCCAGCGCACGGGCGGTCGCGCCGCAATCGCGGCCATCGCCAGATAGCCGGCGGTATCTGCCGCGCCGTCCACCACTGCGAAGACCCCGCTGCGCGGTACGTCGGCGATTACCGGCAGCGTCGACGTCGCCAGCGTCATCATCAGCCCGGCCAGCGCGAGCGTGATGACGAGAACGCTCTCACGACTGGTGGGGTCCAATGGTCTGCCACGGTCCGGGTCGTCGGGGTCCGGGTCGTCGGGGTCGGTCATGGTCTCCGTCCAGAATCGGTGCCTCCACGCTACGTTTTTGTGGTGTGGGGGGGTGACCCTTCGTGACGCCCTCCGCAAGCTCCGGGCTCCTCAGGGACCAGATGTTGCGACGCCCTGCGCAAGTCCTCGGACACCCTTGCGCCGTCCCGTGCGGGAGAGCACGATTATCGGTGGAGTGGCTGCGGCCATGGGCCGTCGGTGTGCGACGGGACCTGCGACGGGTCGGCCACCACCAGATGATCTCACTGCGGAAATCCGCACGGAGGCAATCATGTTCATTCAACTCTTCCAAGGAAAAGTATCCGATGCCGACGGGCTGCAACGCTGCCTCGACCGATGGGACACCGAACTGAAGCCGGGCGCGACCGGCTACCTCGGCACCACCGCCGGCATCACCGACGACGGCACCTTCGTGGCGCTGGCTCGGTTCGAATCCCAAGAGGCCGCGAAACGCAACAGCGAACGTCCCGAACAGGGCACCTGGTGGGCCGAGACCGAGCAGTGCTTCGACGGCCCGGTCACGTTCATGGACTGCACGGATGTCACCGAGTGGATGCAGGGCGGTTCCGACGACGCCGGCTTCGTCCAGATCATGGAAGGCCACTCCAGCGACGTCGGCCGCATGCGCGAGCTGATGGGCGAAGTGTCCGACCGGGTGCACGAGGGTCGCCCGGACATCATCGGCGGACTGCTGTGTGGCGACGGCAGTGACTCGTATGTGGAGGCCATCTACTTCACCTCCGAGGCCGCGGCCCGCGAGGGCGAGAAGATGGAGATGCCCGACGATCTGCGGCCGCTGTTCGAAGAGGAGATGCGGTTGATGGGCGACATCTCCTACTACGATCTGCACACCCCGCTGCTGGCGTCGCGCTGAGGATTGTCACCCGCCGATGTCGGTCAATGCGCCAGGTACATGACGATGTCGGTGGTGCCGTCGTCGGCGCGACGGGATTCGACGGCGAACGGGGTGGTGTGGTCAACCCCGACGCCCAGCGTGGTGACACCTTCGAAGGAGGTGGCGAAAGCGATCTCGCGCAGTGTGCGGTACTGATCGTCGGCCGTGAAGTCGAAGGTGTCGGTCAGTTGTGGGTCCAGCACCGGCGCGGACACCGAGACCTGCAGGAACGCGTCACCGCGGAGCGGGACGGGTCGACCCGATCCGTCCTCGGTGACCTGCGGTACGTAGCGGACGTTGAAGCCGACGTCGGAGTCGGTGTCGGTACGGATGACGATGGTGTCGAAACAGTCTCCGGCGCTGGGGGTCACGTCGGTGACTCCGCCGTCGGTGACCGGGGCGAGCGGCGGTGCGGTGTCGGCGGCGGTGTTCCAGGTGGCCGGGTCCATGCCGTCCTCGACACAGTTGGTGTTGCCCGGTGATCCGGCGGCTTGGCTACTCGCCGCAGTGCTGGGGGTGACAACCAGCGTGCTGGTCACGGTGGCGACACCCACGTCGTCGTCGGAGTCGCCACACCCGCTCAAGGCCGCCGCGCCGACCAGCATCACCGCCACCGCCATCGCCCGTCGTTTCATCATCACGCTCCCTCAGATCCGGCATCGAGCGTAGTGGCGGTCTAAGACTGACTGCGGCACGCTGCGCCGTCGGTCAGGTGAATACCTCCGAGGATGCCCGCTGGTGCAGCTCCTGTAGGGTTCGCGCCTGCCGTTTCGCATCCTCGTCATGCATGCGGAGTTGCTCGACGGTGTCCCGGTCGACGACGTCGTCGCCGAGGGCGATGCCGAGTTCCCACATCGCCTTCTTCGCCAGTACCAGTGACCGCATCGCCTCAAGCGCGAGGACGCGCCGAAACCGCCCGCGGGTGGGGCGCAACGGGGCCACGACGCGGCGCACCCCGGCGGTGAGAGCGAACGTCGGCGGTACCCACGACTCGGACAAACCACTCACCGACGCCGCCCAACCCCGAGAGAAGGTGGCCTCGTCGGCGAGTTCGTCCGGTAGGTGGTCGAGCCGGCCGTCGGTCCAGGGATCACCGGCCAGCAGTTCGGCCAATCGAATGCCGGCGCCCGCGCCGACGAGGTGCATGCGCAGATACGTCGCGAGGAGTTGACGGCGGTACGGACTCGGAGTGGTCATGGTGACCGGATACCCAGGACAGGGCGGGTTGAGACACGTGCCTGCCGCTCTGAGCCACGACATCCGCATAGCGCTACCAAGCAACTGCTTGCTTTGCTAGCTTGCCAACGATGGGATTCCTGAAGCAGAACACCCCTGAGATCGACTTCCCGACGTGGAGTCAGGGGACGCGGGCGGAGAAGATCCGCCCGATGGCGAAACACTGGGCCGAGGTCGGGTTCGGGACACCGGTGGCGTTGCACCTGTTCTATGTCGGCAAGATCGTGGCTTACGTCCTGGTCGGGTGGATCCTCGTCGTCGCGACCCCGGGTATCGACGGGTTCTTTGATGTCACCGCCTGGTACAACGAGCCGATCGTCTTCCAGAAGGTCGTGCTGTACACGATGCTGTTCGAGGTCATCGGCCTCGGCTGCGGATTCGGGCCGCTGAACAACCGGTTCTTCCCGCCGATGGGATCGGTCCTCTACTGGCTGCGACCGGGCACCATCCGCCAGCCGCCGTGGCCGGCACGCATCCCGCTCACCCGCGGCGACACCCGCCGACCCCTCGACGCGGTGCTCTACGGCGCCTTCCTGCTGATGCTGCTAGTGGCATTGTTCGGTTCCGGTACCGGACCGATCCCCGCGCTCGACACCACCGCCGGCGTTCTGCCGGTGTGGCAGATCTGGACGATCCTGATACTGCTCGCGGTCCTCGGCCTGCGGGACAAGACCGTCTTCCTCGCGGCCCGCGGCGAGGTGTACGCGGCCCTCACGGTGACGTTCCTGTTCGCCGGCGCGGACATGATCATCGGCGCGAAACTGATCTTCCTGTGCATCTGGCTGGGCGCGGCCACGTCGAAACTGAACAAGCACTTCCCGTTCGTGATCTCGACGATGATGTCGAACAACCCGATCTGGCGGTCGCCGGCGATCAAACGCAAGTTCTTCGAGAACTTCCCCGACGACCTGCGCCCCGGACGACGCTCCCGCTGGATCGCCCACTTCTCCACCGCCGTCGAGGGTCTGGTCCCGATCGCGCTGTTCTTCTCCCACGGCGGCTGGATCACCGCGGTGGCAGCCACCGTCATGCTGATCTTCCATTTCGGCATCCTGTCCTCGATTCCGATGGGGGTGCCGCTGGAATGGAACGTCTTCATGATGTTCGGCGTGCTGGCGCTGTTCGTCGGCCACGCCGACATCGGCCTCACCGACCTCCAATCCCCCTGGCCGATCGTGTTGTTCGCGGTGTCGGCGGGCACTGTGGTCCTCGGTAACCTCTCGCCACGCACCGTGTCGTTCCTGCCCGGCATGCGCTATTACGCCGGCAACTGGGACACCAGCCTGTGGTGCATGAAGCCGTCGGCGTCGGCGAAGATCGAGAACGGCATCGTCGCCATCGCCTCGATGCCGGCCGCGCAGCTCGAGCGGTTCTATGGCTCCCCCGAGGCGGCGCAGATCCCGCTGTACATGGGATATGCGTTCCGCTCCTTCAACAGTCACGGCCGGGCATTGTTCACGCTCGCCCATCGCGCAATGGCGCCCCACGACGAGTCGTCGTATGTGCTGACCGACGGCGAACGCATCTGCTCGACGGCGATGGGGTGGAATTTCGGCGACGGCCACATGTGCAACGAGCAGCTCATCGCCGCGCTACACAGCCGCTGCCGGTTCGAGCCGGGCGAGGTACGTGTCGTGCTGCTCGACGGGCAGCCCATCCACCGGCAGACCCAGCAGTATCGGCTCGTGGACCCGGCGATCGGTGAACTCGAACGTGGCTACGTCAACGTAGCCGACCTGGTGACCCGCCAACCGTGGGACGACACCGTCCCGGTGACCGTCACCTGGCGCGCTGACGCCGAGACGGTCTGAGCCACATATAGACCTGGTGTTCGCCCCGCCGCAACCCCGCTCGAGTCGTCGAACCGTGCCTCACTATGCACGATCGCCGCGGCAGCCTTCACTGACCGAGTCGGCATGCAACACACCACGACCCCGGCGCCAGGGAGAGTGGGCACCGGGGTCGTGGCAGCTGGGTGTGGCGGGTCGGGGTTTACTTCCACACCCAAATCCAACGGCGCAGGCGCTTGTCGAACTGGCGAACCCGACGACGGCGGCGCTGCGGGGCGATGTTGGTGTTCTTGGCGGGAGTCGGCATCGTTGCCCTTCCTGTTCGGTCCGGCCTCACGCCGGCGCCTCTCTGACAGGAACAACGATGCGCCCCGAACCTGGTCAGCACATCGGGTCCGGCTGGGAGATTGCTGACAGGACATCCGAGGTCTTTGCTCAGGACTCGGCTCCCCTGACGATGGACCGCAGCCGCTGCATGGCAGCTATTCCTCGGTCAGCTCGTCCAGCGACGCCTCCGAGGTCGCGCTGATGACATCGAGCACCCGCTCGTAGGACGGCGCATCCGATGAGACGATCGCCGCGTGGTCGATGTCGGAGAGCAGGACCAGCGAGGCGGTCCCGTCCTCGCGCTCCACGGCTTCGACATAGCGGCGCGAATTGACCGGGGCCACAACGGTGTCGGCGGAGCCGTGCATCGCGATCACCGGCGTGTCCGGATCGATGTTCTGAATCGGGTCCACCGAGGTGTACCTGTCGGGCACCTCGCCGGGAGTGCCGCCGAGCACGGTTACGATGCGGTCATCACCGTGTGTCGCGGCGTAGCGCATGTCCAGGGGACCGGCCAACGACACGACTCGGGTGGGCCGGAACTCCGGACGGGAACCGACTTCGTCGTTCTCCAGTTTGTGTCGGGTTCCGCCCCACACCGCCAACTGCGCACCCGCACTGTGCCCGACGACGAGCTCATCGTCGGTGGTCAGTTGCGGGTAACGCTTGTCCACGTCGACCACATGATCGAGGGCACTGGCGATGTCGCGGAAGGTGGTCGGCCACCCGCCACCGGATCCGACGCGCCGATACTCGACGTTGTAGACCGCCATCCCCCGCGCCGCGAGGTCGCGAGCCAACGGGTCGAACAGATCCGCACCCAAGTGGCTCTGCCAGGAACCGCCGTGGATCAGCACGACCAGCGGGACGGTGTCGGGTTCCTGCGCATTGGCGGGCAGGTAGAGGTCGGCCCAGTTCTGTTCGGTGTCGGCATCGTCGACGGTGGGGTACTCGATGCGGGTGACGGTCACCTCACCCGCATCGGCACCCGAGGTCGCGACTGCGCTGTGCTGGCCGCCGGCCGGTGGTTCGGAACCATCCGAGCCACAGGCGACGGCGGCCATCACCATCGCCCCGACCACTCCGGTCATCGTGGACTTATTGAATCGCCGCACGCGGGCTCCTGTTCAGCTTCTACCACCGCGACCGCCTCTGCGGTGATTTGTTTGTCGTCAGTGTTGCTCTGCTCGTTCCGAATTGCACTCGCCCACCGGTGGGTGCAGCACCAGCACGACGACGATGGCGATCAGCAGCACCGCGGTCAGGGTCACCGGTACCGGGATGAACGGGTCGAACAGCACCAGCAGCGCACCCACCGGGACCACCGTGTTGACGACACGGTCGGCGTTGGCTCGCAACGCTATCCACCAGATGCCGAGAATGAAGATGGCGATCGGGACGGTGACGGTGAACGACGCCTGGGTCTCGGTGAGTTCGCTGTGATGGGTCAGCACGTCGATCTCCACCTCGATACCCGCCGAGAACGCACCCGCCGCCGCAAACACGAAGTAGTGCACATAGCCGTACCGGATCGACTGCGAAAGTGAGCCGATGGCGCGATGGTGCGGCGGCCAGAAGTAGATCCAGAACAGCGAAGCAGTGACGATGAAGGTCAGAATCGCCAGCGAGATCAGTGGCGCGAGTTCTTCTTCACCGTGCAGCGCCTCGATGATCGCGTTGGCCGAGGCCAACAGGCTCTCGCCCAACAGGATCAGGGTGAACAGGCCGTAGCGTTCGGTGATGTGATGCGGATGCCACGGCGTGTTGCCCGCCCGTTCGGCGACGACGGGCACGGCGAGTTCGCCGGCGATCAACAACACCAAGACGACCGAGGCCACCGGACCTTCAGGAATGAAGAGCCAGAGAATCCACAGAAACTGCACGACTGCAATGCCCGCGGCATAACGCCGGCAGGTCCGCCGGAACTCGACCGACGTGCGCGACGCCCGTAGCCACTGGGCCACCATCGCGAATCGCATGATCACGTAGCCGACCACCAGAAGCGTGAAATCGCGGTCGGTGAAGGTCGGCTCGATTCCCGCCGCGAGCACCAACACACCTGCCATCTGCACGAACGTCAGTACTCGGTAGAGCCAGTCGTCGGTACCGAATGAGGTGGCGAACCACGTGAAGTTCATCCACGCCCACCAGATCCCGAAGAACACGATCGCGTAGGACACGAGGCCGTCGGCCACGTGATTCTCTGTCAACGCATGATGCAGTTGCACAGCCGCGGTGGCCACTGCCACCACGAACACGAGGTCGAAGAACAACTCGAGCGGACTGGCGGAGCGGCCGGGTTCGGCCGGGTCGCGCGGTCGCATGCTGCTCAGGTGCAGTTGAGGCGGCATTCTCACCTTCCCGGTGGGGTCTTGGGTGACGGACTCTCGCATCATGTCACTCGAGCCCCGTCGCCGCTGTGGACATCCGTATTCGCGGCAGCGGACTCTCCCGCCTCGCAGATGTGTACTATCCTGAATCAGCGATCAAGTATGACACTGGGGAGGCGGTCGCCACATTGGTCCGCATACAACGCATCGAGATCGTCGACGACATGGATGGAGAACCGATCGATCCCGATGACTTCAACCGTGTCGAGTTCGAGGTGAAGCTACCCGGCCGTCGGCCGGTTCGCTACCGTTTGGACCTCCGCTCCGCGAATGTCGCCAAGTTCGAGGTGGGTATCGCGGAGTACGTCCAGATGGCTGCGCGCGTACCGGCCACCGATGGTCCGACCAGGGTGTCCACACGCGCCGAGGTGCGGCAACGGAATCGGGCCATCCGGCTGTGGGCACAGGAGAAAGGCTACGAGGTGTCGACACGCGGGCGGCTATCGGCCGAGCTCATCGACGCATTCGACGCGGCGGCGTCGTAAGGCGCTGCCGTGTCAGACGGTTCGGCATCCGACCGTTCACCACCGCATCGGCCGCCGCGATTGACCACCCAGGTGGCACCGAGTGCCATACTCAGCCCGAGGATGGTTGTCCACGTGAGTGGTTCGCTGTACATCGCCGCTCCCCAGACCGCCGTCACCGGCGGCATGAGGAACATCAGGGTGTTCGTCGATGTCACGCCGACCCGGCGAACGAGCACCCAGTACATGCCGAAGCCGCCCAAGGTCGAGAACACCACCAGCCACCCGATTGCGAGCCAGAAGTCCAACTGCATCGGCGGAACCACGGCGCCGGTCGCGATCGCCAACGCGGCGAACAACGCCGCCGATGTCACACAATGCACGGTGAACGCCTCCCACACCGACATCGGCGAGTCGATTCGCCGCTCCAAAAAGGTTGCCGCAACGAGACACCCCATACCGATGAGCGGCACCAGATAAGCCCACCACGGCGCGTCGGTGGCCGCACTCGCCGCATCGGTCCACGTCACGATCACCACGCCCGCGGCTCCGACGAGCAAACCCCACCACTGCCGTCCTGTCGCGGCGGTGCCGAGGACCGGCCCGGCCAGTGCGGCGACCACCAGCGGCTGCACGCCGTCGATGAGCGCAGTGGTCCCGGTGCTGACGCCCAGCCCGATGGCCCAGAACACGGTTGCGGCGTAGCCGAACAGTGAGAGCGCGCCGATGACGACCTGATGGCCGTAGACGCGCGCCGCACGGCGAGGTGGTGCTGCCCCACGTCGCACCAGGGCGCCCACCACCACGAGAAGTACGCTGACCACCACAAACCGCCATGCCAAGACGGTGGTCATCTGCGCATCGGCGGCGCCGAGCTTGGCGCCGATGAATCCCGACGACCAACAGAGAACGAAGAGCACCGAAAGGGCCGGTGTCACCCACGAAGCAGCTTTACCGATCGGTGAAGTCATCATGTTCGCGACTTTACCGATCGGTGTAGTATGTGCAAGGTGAGTATCGAGGTCGACTGGACACCAAAGGCGCGGATGATCCTCGACGCCGCTTCCGAACTGTTCTATGAACAGGGCATTCACGCCGTGGGGGTCGAGGCGATAGCCTCGCGTGCCGGCGTCACCAAACGCACCCTGTACGACCGGTTCGGGTCCAAGGAGCAACTCGTTGTCGAGTACCTACGGGCGCGGGACCTCGCGTGGCGAGAACTGGTCAATGAACGTCTCGCGCAGGCCGGCGACGCGCCGGGGACACGCCTCCGGGTGATCTACGGCGCCACCCGGGACTGGGCTGTCGACCGAAGCCCAAAGGGCTGCAGCATGATCAACGCTCATGCCGAGATCAGCGACCCCGAGCATCCCGCGTATTCGATCATCATCGGCCAGAAGCACTGGATGCTCGACCTGTTCACGCAAGTCGCCGTCGACGCCGGGATCGGGTCGTCGGCGGACGTCGGCGAGCGGCTGCTGCTCATCCATGAGGGCGCACTGGTCACCAACGGGATGGGCGTCCTCGACGATGCTTTCCGAGTCGCCGAAGAGCTGTCGGTGACGCTGATCGCGACCGGTTGACGATGTTGTCCGCCGCAGGTGCGCGGTAGGCGATAATGCCTGCCATGGCGTCCTCGCGACTCGACCGCTACCTACCCGGACTGGCCACCCTCAAGTCGTACGACCGTTCCTGGCTGCGCGGCGATCTCGTCGCCGGCGTGGTGCTCACCGCCCTGCTGATCCCGGCCGGCATGGGGTACGCCGAGGTGGCCGGCCTGCCGCCGGTGACCGGCCTGTACGCCACCATCATCCCACTCATCGCCTACGCGATCGTCGGTCCGTCGCGCATCCTGGTGCTGGGCCCGGATTCCTCTCTCGCACCGATCATCGCCGCCGCCATCATCCCGTTGGCCGCCTTCGACGCAGAACGCGTGGCCCTTGCCGGCGTGTTGGCCATCGAGGTCGGCATCGTGCTGGTGATCGGCGGGCTGTTGCGCGTCGGGTTCGTCACCGATCTGCTGTCCAAACCAATCCGGATCGGCTATCTCAACGGCATCGCGTTGGTGGTGTTGTTGAGTCAGCTGCCCAAGCTGCTCGGTTTCTCCATCGAGGGCGACTCGGCGCTGGAAGAAGCCGTCGACTTCGTCACCGGCATCGCTGACGGCGAGGTCGACGGGCTGTCGACCGCGATCGGTGTGTCCTGCCTGGGGGTGATCCTGCTGCTCAAGCTGTGGCGCAGAGCTTTTCCGGGAGTTTTGATCGCCGTCATCGGTGCGATCGTGGTGGTCGCCGTGTTCGGCTGGTCCGACGACGTCCCGGTGGTCGGAGCGATGCCACGAGGTCTGCCCACCCCCGCGCTCGGTGGTGTCACCCTCGACGACGTGATCAACCTGATCGGGCCGGCCATCGGCATCGCGCTGATCGCGTTCGCCGACACCAGTGTGCTGTCACGGACCTTCGCGGCGCGCGCGGGCACCACGGTCAACGGCAGTCAGGAGATGGCCGCCATCGGTACCGCCAACATCGCCACCGGCTTCCTGAGCGGCTTCGCCATCTCGGCATCGTCGTCGCGGACACCGGTGGCCGAATCATCTGGTGCCCGAACACAGCTGGCGCCTTTGGTCGGCGCGTTGATGATCGTGGTATTCATCTTTGCCGCCCCGAATATCACCGAGTACCTGCCGTCGTCGGCGTTGGCCGCAGTGGTGATCTCGGCTGCGCTGACGCTGGTCGACATCCGCGGGGTGGTGACGCTGTTCCGGATGCACTGGATCGAGGGGGCCTTGTCGGTTGCGGCGTTCCTCGGTGTCGCGCTGATCGGCGTGCTGCAGGGCATTCTGGTGGCCATCGGACTGTCGTTCCTGGCGTTCATCAACCAGGCGTGGCGGCCCTATCGCACCGAACTCGGACGGGTGCCGGGCGTCCGCGGATACCACGACGTGAGCCGCCACCCCAGTGCCGAACGCATCGAGGGTGTACTGATACTGCGGTTCGACGCGCCGCTGTTCTTCGCCAACGGCGGGATCTTCGATGACTACGTGCGCACTGAAGTGATGCGCGCGCACCGCGACCTGCAAACCGTCATCATCGCCGCCGAACCCATCACCGAGATCGACGCGACCGCGGTCGACGAAATCGTGGAGCTCGACGACTTCCTGCGCGCACAGGACATCACCCTGGTCTTCGCCGAGATGAAGGACCCCGTACGCGACCAACTCGCCCACTACGACCTCACGTTGCATGGCGAGCCGCGCTTCGACGAGAGTCGATTCGCACCGACCACCGGGGCGAAGGTGGATGAGATCACCGGGCAGTGGCGCGGGGATCTGGGGCCCGCATAGTCGGGAGCTGGCAGTTCGTCGGTGGACATCATTCGTGCGACCGACGTGACGGCGGGCCTCCCACGGTGCCGCGCAGCGGTCCCGTACGGTGCTGCGCGACATGACCGCCCATCCGTACGCCCCGCCACCGACGACGGGACCTGCCGCCGACCTCGGTCGACGACCGCTCCCCACCCGCGCGTGGGCGCGTCGACCGCACGTCGCCTCGTCCCAACCGGTGCGTCGGCCCGGTCGGGCACCGCGACAGTTGCATCAGGGTGTGGCGATCACATGCCGGCTGGCGGCTGCACATCTTCCCGCGCCGCTGGGCGGTGCTCATGTGGTGGTCGACGGTCACGAATTGCTGCAGGGACGGTGGGGGCGCATCGAGCTTCCGCTGCCGGCCGGACATCGTCAGGTTCTGATCTATCTGCGGCGCGGACGACGGCGGAGCCGGGTCGCGCAATGTGCGATTCATGTGCCCGCACACCATCTGGTGGAGCTTGAATACCGGGTGGCGGCAGGGTGGTTCGGTGGGGCGGGGTTGGCGCAACCCCCGATACCTGAGGAGGACCGGAGCCTGCGGAGGTCCGTCACGAAGGGTCGCCCACAGATGCGTCGTCGCCGACGAGGGCACGGACGTCGGCGGCGCTGATGACGGTGCCGAATAGGTCGCCCTCGTCGACGACGGCGTCGAACAGGGCGCGCTTGCGGTCCTGCAACTCCACCACTTTCTCCTCGATGGTGCCCTTGGACACCAGGCGGTAGACGGTGACCGGTCGGGTCTGCCCGATGCGGTGGGCGCGGTCGACGGCCTGGGCCTCGGCGGCCGGGTTCCACCACGGATCGCACACGAAGCAGTAGTCGGCTTCGGTGAGGTTGAGGCCGAAACCGCCGGCCTTGAGGCTGATCAGGAACACCTTCGCGGTGCCGTCGGTGAAGGCGTCGATCTGGGCCGTGCGCTGGGCCGCCGACATCGAGCCGTCGAGGTAGCTGTAGGCGATGCCGAGGTCGTCGAGCCGCTCACGGATCAGCCTGAGGAAGCCGGTGAACTGGCTGAACACCAGCGACGCATGGCCTTCGGCGATCAACTCGGGCAGTTGTTCGGCGAGGTAGTCGATCTTCGCCGACGCCACGTCGCGATGCTTGTCCTCCACCAGCCCAGCGTGCAGGCTCAGCTGTCGCAGCATGGTCAGCGACCGGAAGATCGCGAACCGGTTCTCCTCCCAATCCCCGAGCAGACCGAGCACCCGTTGCCGCTCCCGGTTGAGGCGAGTCTGATAGATCTTGTCGTGTTTGGCGGCCAACCCCACGGCGAGCACCTGCTCCTGTTTCGCCGGTAGGTCGCCGACCACCTGATCCTTGGTGCGGCGCAACATGACCGGCCGGATACGCTGCCGCAGTTGCTCGAGCCGGCCCGGGTTCTGTCCGGACTCGATGGGTTTGCGGAAATAGTCGCCGAACACCTTCGGCGACGGGAACAACCCGGGCGCGGTCAGCGACAGCAACGACCACAGCTCCATCAGGTTGTTCTCCATCGGGGTGCCGGTGATGGCCAGCTTCATCTCGGCCCCAAGCCGACGTGCACATTGATGGGTTTTGCTGTTGTGGTTCTTGACGAACTGCGCCTCGTCGAAGATGACGCCCGTCCATTGGAATTGGCTGATCTGCTGGAACTGCAAGCGCAGCAGTGTGTACGAGGTGACCACGATGTGTGCGCCGTCGACCTGTTCGGCAAAGCTCACTCCGCTCTTGGCTTCGGTGGCGGTGACCGCGACAGCCCGCAGATCGGGCACGAACCGCTGTGCCTCACTGACCCAGTTCCCCACCACACTTGTCGGCGCGATCACCAGGAAGCTGCCGGTGGGGACCTCGGCGGAGGCCTCGGCGATCAGTGCGAGTGCCTGCACCGTCTTGCCCAGTCCCATGTCGTCGGCGAGGATGCCACCGAGCCGGTTGTGCCAGAGGAAGCGGAGCCAGTCGAGGCCGTCGGCCTGGTAGTCGCGCAGCTCAGCGTTCAGACCGGCGGGTGGTCCACCTGGACCGGGCAGGGTGGCGGTGGCCAGTTTACGCACGCGCTCATGCCATTCGGCGAGCTGATCATCGACCACACCGAGGCTGAGCAGTTCGTCCCAGAGGCTGGCGTGATAGGTGTCGCGGCGCACGTGCCCGTTGTCGACCTCGCCGAGTTCGTGGGCCTCGTCCATCAGTTCGGCGAGCCGCCGCAGGCCTGGGTCGTCGAGCGGAAAGTAGGTGCCATCCGCCAACAGCAGGTGGGTGGCACGCGCGGCGATGGCCCGGATCACCACACCCAGCGGGACGTCGTGCCCGTCGACGGTGACGGTGATCGCGAGATTCAGCCAGTCGTTGCCGGCGGTGGTCTCCTCCTCGGAGATCGCGATCTCCGGTTCGTTCTCGGCGGGCCGGAAATCGGTGGCGTTGCCGGTGATCTCGACGGCGATGTTGTCGCCCAGCTCTGGGATGAGCTCACCGATCAGGACGGCTGTGTCGAGCATCGAGTAGGTGAAGGTTCGCCGAAGCAGCCGGGTGCTGGCCTTCTGGACAGCGGTCTCGGTGTCCTCGGCCACCACGGCGTCGAGATCGGCGTCGACGCCGGCGCCACCACGCAGATCGCTGTGTACCCATCGCGTGGCCTGCGGCAACCACCGTGAGCAGCGCATCGCAACGAGCTCCAGCGCAGCGCGCGCATCCCTCCAGGCCTGCGCTTCGGCATCGACATCACGCAAGGTGCTGGCCGCCGGCGACTCCCGCTCCTCGAAGTCGCGCGGCCGCCCGTTGATCGTGTAGCGGATGCTCCAATGCACGAGCGCCGACTCGTCGCCGACCTGAACCGTCAACAGGGGTGTGGGACCGTCGATGACCGGGGCGGCGATGGCGTCGTCGACGATGTCGACCGGTACATGCGCCGACAGTTCGGGTAGCAGCTCGGCTGCGAACTCGTCGATGTCGTCGTAGGGAATGGTGATACCACCGGAAGCAACCAGACTGTCCAGGGCGCCACGGTGGGTGGGGCATTCGAACGGTCCCATCAGCAACACACCGTCAGCGACGGTGAACGCACTGTGCGGCATCGGAGAACCGATGAGCCCCACTGGCGACTGGTCCCACTGCTCGTGGTCGACCTGCAGATACGGGGAAACCAACGCACCGTCGTCGACGGCGGTGATGCGTAACGCGATGCGCGCACCCGCGAATACCTCGACCCGGTCGGCGCCCGTTGACCGATCCGCGACCAGTGCCACCCCGGCGGCCTGTGCCTCGGCGAGCATCGTCCAGATGTCGGCGGGCGCCCACGTCAGCGACAATGTGTCGACGTTCATCCCGCCCTCGGCGACGGCACGCGCGATCGCGACTACGGCCCGATGCTGGGCGGGGTCATAGCCGGCCGGCGACCTCGCGCTGAATGCGCCCGATGCGGCGCCCGACACCGTGCGCCAGTTGATGCCGGTCCGAACCCACTTTCCGCTGGTGCCGCGCCGAACCAGCCGCAGAGTGGGCGCCGGATTGGGCGCATACCGATGGGTGGGCGGCAGTTCCACGAGGATGCCTAGCGGGTCGGGTTCGGTCTGCTCCGGCTCGACCGGGACAAGTGCGCTCAGCGTGGTCCGCCACTGCGCCGGCAGGTGCGCAACCGACGCAGGCGCCACTGGCGTAGGTGGGTGTGCGGTCCGTCGCTCTTCGTCGAAGGCCGTCAACAGCAACGCGACCGCGTGCTTGCAGAAGAACCCGACCGGGCAGCTGCACTCGGTTGTGTCGAGTCGGCGGGTGCGCTCGTGGGAGGTGAACTCGATGGTGGTGTGATAGCTGTGGCCGCCCGATCCTTGACACAACCCGGACAGCACCAGCTCGTCGTCGGACCAGCTCATACCGGCGATGCGCCCCTGGTCGGCATAGGCGGAGCCGCGATCGACAGTGCGCTCGTCGAAGGCAGTGAGGTGGTCAGCCCCGTTGGTGCCGATGGGTTGATAGCCGGACATGGCCCCCAGCGTAGGACTCGACGACGACGAAATTCGTGATGAGCGTGCGTTGTGCACAGGATCTGTGGTTACCGTGTCGTCTGTGAATGAAGTGATCGACGAGCTCCACCCGTGGCGCTGGAGCAGCTATGCCACGCTGGCCGACGTCCTGCCCGCGATTGACGACTCGCTGAACGGTCAGCTGTCGGCGGCGGTACCGGTGCCGGGGAGCAAGGATGTGGTGCTGCTGCTGATCGACGGCCTCGGTGACAGTCTGCTCACCGCGCACGCCGATGTGGCGCCGACCCTCACGTCGCTGCGCTCGACCACCATCCGCGCCGGCTTCCCGGCCACCACCGCGTCCAGCATCACCAGCCTCATGTCCGGGGCTTCGTGCGGCAGTCACGGCGTGATCGGTTACTCGTTTCGCACCGACCGTGCGGCCACCCGGGCACCGAACCGGCAGCTGCTCAACGCCTTACGCTGGACCCTGGACCGCTCCGACGGCCGCTCGGCGTTGGGAACCTATGTACCCGAACAGATCCAACCCATCGAGGGATTGTTGCCGGAGATGGCGGCGCGTGGCGTCGAGGTCACCTATGTGATGCCGGGGCTCTACCGCGGATCCGGTTTCAGTCGGGCAGCATTTCGAGTAGAGGGCACCTATCGGCCGGCGCAGAACCCGGCCGAGATCCTCGCCGGGGTGGGTGAGGCGCTCGCGCCGCAGAGTCCACGGCACCGGTTCGTGTACGCGTACTGGCCCGACCTCGACGCCGCCGGCCACCTCTTCGGACCCGGATCTCCGCAGTGGGTCAAGGCGTTGGCTGTGGCCGACCGCATGGTGGCCGACCTGGCCGCCGCGCTCGGCCGCGACGCCACGCTGGTCGTCACCGGTGATCACGGGATGATCCAGGCGGACAACAGATTCGACATCGACACCACCGACGAGATGTTGAAGGGCGTGGAGGCCGTCGCGGGCGAGATGCGGGTGCGTCAGGTGTACACCCGGCCGGGCGCCCGCGACGATGTGCAGTCGTTCTGGACCGACGCGCTGGGCGACGATGCGCATGTGGTGGCGCGTGAGCAGGTGCTTGACGAGGAGTGGTTCGGGGTGGAGGTGACCGACGCCGTGGCCGAACGGATCGGTGACCTGGTGGCGGTGGCGCGCGGTACGACGATCCTCACCCGCAGCCTGACCGATCCCGAGCTCGAGGTGAACATGGTCGGCCACCACGGGGCGTGGACCGCTGCCGAGCAGCTGGTGCCGGTGTTGTTGGCGCAGGGGTGATCTCGGAGGTGGCTCACGTGGTCTCGATACGTCTCTCGCCTAGCGGCTCGACACTACTCGACCACCGACGAGAACGGTTCGAGACGCCGCGACCGTAGTGAGCGGCGTATCGAGATCGACCACCGACGGAAGTGACTCACCCATTCGGTGGTCGAGTAGGGACGAGCCGCTAGGCGAGGACTGTATCGAGACCACGGCCACCGACAGGGTAGGGATGCGCCGCATAGAACTCGAGGTGCGCTTGGGCGGCGTTGTCCCAGGTGAGCGACCTGGCCAGCGCTTCACCGGCTGCGCGCCGGCCGGGATGGGAGGTGCGCGCCGCGTGTAGCTGCGTGGCCAGCGCGTCGAGGTCGGCGGCATAGGTGACGGTGTCGCCGAACACCTCGCGCAGGATGGGGAGTTCGCGGGCGACCACCGGACGACCTGCGGCCAGCGCCTCCATGGCCGCGAGACCGAAACCTTCCTTAGTCGACGGGAATGCGAAGACCTCGCACCCGGCGACCAGGGCGGGCAGGGCGTCGTCGGCCACCGGGCCCAGCACGACCGGCTCCACCCCGAGTTCGGCTTGCCGACGCTCGAACTCGGCCCGATAGTCACGGTAGTCGAACAGCGTTTCACCACCCGCGAAAACCAAAGCCAGATCGGGATCCTGCTGCCGCAGCGCGGCGTAGGCCTCCAGAAGATCGATGCTGCCCTTGCGCGGTTCGATACCGCCGACCGCGAGCACATACGGCCCGAGCCGCTCGCGCCATCGTCGACGATCCTCCGTAGCGGCGGGAGCAGCCGCATCGTGGAACCGCTGGTAGTCAACGCCATTCGGTATCACCGTCGGCGATAATCCCCAACCGCCGTGCACCTCGTGGGCGACCGCCCGGGACACACAGATGTGCGCGTACGGGTTGACGACGGCCTTCTCGTGGCATTCCACCAGGATCGGGGTGGTGAACTGGTCGAGATGATGAATGGTGCGGATGCATGTTCCGACAGCGTTGGCGCTGATGCAATCTTGCGCGTGCACGATGTCGTAGGCGCTCGGGTCGAACGCGTGACGCAGGGTCTCGATGGAGCGCACGATCCGCTCGGTGATGGTCTTGTCGGCAACGTCGGCGAACGGGATGAGCCGCTGCGTCACCGTCGGGTCGATCTGGCGGAAAAAGCCGTCGTCGCCGCCGCGGGCGAGACTCCACACTGTGACCTCGGCGCCGTGGCGGCTCAGCGCCTCGGCGAGGTTGAGCGTATGAACGACGCCGCCGCGCGGCTTGGTGGAGTACGTGAGCAGGGCGATACGCATGGTCATCGGCGTCCGTAGGCTTCGCTCTTGAGTTCCGCGAGGTGGTTGAGAACCTTGCGGGCGCGAGTGATCTCGGCGGTCACATCCACGTCCACCTTGGCCAGGCCGCCCTTGGATCGGGTATTGGCCAGGACATCGCCGCCCGGCCCGACGACCTTGGCCTGCCCCAGGAATCGCAGGGAGCCGGTGACACCGGTCAGGTTCGACGACACCACAAACACCTGGTTCTCGGCGGCGCGCGCACAGTCGTACAGGTCGAACAACCGTGACTGACGGTCGGCGGGCAGTCGTGCCGCCCGGTCGGTGACACTGGCCGGCCAGGCGTTGAGGGTGGCGATGATCCGCGCACCATCCAGGGCGAGCGTGCGGGCCGATTCCGGGAAGGTCTTGTCGTAGTCGATCAGCATGCCCATTCGACCCACCGGGGTATCGAAGGCGCAGAACGACTCTCCGGCAGCGTAGGCGAGCGACTCTCCCGCCGGCTGATGCACCTTGCGATGCCTGCCGAGAACGCCGTCGCCGGACAGGCACACGCCACTGTTGTAGCGCTTGCCTTCTGCCGCTTCGGTATACCCGATGCAGACTGTCATCGCACCGGCGGCTGCGGCGATGGCCGCGAGTTCGGGACCGTCGGGATCCAGTGTCGGCGGCAACTCGGTGGTGTCGGGCCGACGCAGGTCGCCGATGTAGCCGCCGATCGAGGCGTCCGGGAAGACGAGCAGATCGACCCCATCTCGCCTGGCGGCTTCGATGATGCCCACCGCTTTGGATACGCCGCGGTCGACATCGCGTCCGAAATGCGCCGCGAGGGCGCCCAGCGTGACCGTGGTCATGTCATCGGACTCTACTCACGCGGCGCCCAATCCGGTGACCGTGGATGCGACGGCGACCGTGACCTCACCGTCGGGCCAGCGTAGTCGCACACCCGGGTCACCGGTCAGCCGTCCGCACGATGCGCCGACGGTGGGCCCGGGAACGGTGTCGAGCGCATGCCGATCTGCCACCAGCATCGCGTAACCGGGGAAGCAGGTGAGCCAGTTACCCATACTCGCGTCGGTGGGCCGCGGGATCGCGGCGACATCGAGTTCGGCGCCCGTCCCGGACGCCTCGGCCAGCATGCCGAGAGTCCCGGCAACGCCGGCCATGCTGACGTCCTTGGCCGCGGCCGGCTGCAGTCGTCGGATCAGTCCGGCCATGTCGGCGAGTTCGTCGGCGGATCGTGCGCTGCTGGAGTCCCATTGCCGTCCGTGGTAGCCGGGTCGCCAGCCGCCGCCGAGGTCGGCGATCAGCGAGACGGTGTCGCCGACCCGGCCGCCGCCCGCCGGGACCGGACTCGCGGTGCGACCCAGCGCCGTGACCGACAGCGACGCGTGCACACCCACCTGGGTGTGCCCACCGAGCACGGGCGCCCGCCACGCCTGCGCGGCCGAGGCGACACCTCGCATGATGCGGGTCAGATGTGATCGGGTCGGCGCGGCAACGGCATCGAGCAAGCCCAGGGGTGCGGCACCCATCGCGGTGAGATCGTTGAGGTTGACCAGCACCGAACACCAGCCCGCCCATTCCGGGTCGCGGTCGACCATGGCCGGCAGGATGGCGTCGCAGGCAGCGATCACGTCGGACTTGGGTACCGGCACACCGTCGTCGCCGCGGAAGCCACTGGGACCCAATCCTCCCGGCTGCCGACCGAGTGGAGCGAGAACGTCGGCGAGAATGGCTTTGGTGGAGTCGGCGGTCTGCTGGATGTGCCCGATGGGCCACCGCATCTCGCGGTGGGCACGTCCGGCGAGTGTCGGGCCCGCAGCGCGGTCCTCCCAGCCGAGGGTGCGGAACATCCCCGCGTAGCGGTCCTGCACGGTCGCGTCGAACCGCACCACCCCAACGGACTCCACGTAGGCGCATGCGGCGCGAACCAGCGCGGCGCCGATACCGGCGGCGTGCGCCGGGTCGGCGACAACGAGTCGGCTGCCCGACCACCAGCCGATGTCGGTGGCGGTGCACGGCGCCACCCGCACGCCCCCGATCAGCGTGCCGTCGCCGGTCACGGCGGCGAGCACCACAGCACGTGGATCGTCGTCGGTGTCGTCACGATCGGTGCGGTCGAAAAGCCCCTGTCGCTCGACGAATTCGCGGTGGCGCAGCGCGTGATACGAGGACAACTCGTCGGGTGTGTCGACCACTTGGATCAGGTACGGCGGCATGGGGCGGACTCGGGTGCCGGCCAAGATCGACAGGTCGCCGGATGGCCGCAGAGCCGGGATCATCGTGTGGGTGCCGTCCAGCATCGGTCAGCCTCCCACGTTCTGCAGGACGCTGCAGGCCCCGCACGCGGCACAGCCGGCACGTTGCTCCGAGCCGGTCATCCCGATCCACTGCAGGTGCGCGGCGACCTCGCGACTGATCTTCTCGACGATGGCCGGGTCGGGCCCGGCAGCATGGTCCACGTCGACCGCGAGGGTGCCTGCGTGCGGCCGGAACGGCACGATGAACGGGTAGACGCCGGTGTCGGCGAGTTCTTTGGCGCCGGCGATCATCTCGTCGGGGTTCTCGCCCAGACCAACAAGCAGGTACGTGGACACCTGGTTGCGGCCGAACACCCGCACCGCCTCGGCCCAAGCGGCGCGGTAATCGTCCAGGGGCACCGTCGCCTTGCCGGGCATCCAGCGTCGGCGTACGTCGTCGTCGAGGGATTCGACGTGGATGCCGATCGCGCCGGCGCCGGCGTCCCGGAGGTCGGTGATGGTGCCGAGGTCGGCGGGCGGTTCACACTGCACCTGGATGGGGAGATCCGGCACGGCCGCCTTCACCGCCCGCACGCAGCGGGCGAGATGCTTGGCGCCGCGGTCCTTACCGTTCGACGTCCCGGTGGTCATCACCATCTGGGTGATCCCGTCGAGTTCGACGGCGGCGCGGGCGACGTCGGCGAGCTGCTCGGGTTTCTTCACCGCCACTGTCGCCCCGGACCGCAGCGATTCCTCGATGGAGCAGAAGCGGCAGCGCTGGTCTTCGGCGTAGCGGATGCAGGTCTGTACCACGGTCGTGGCCAGCACGTCGGCGCCGTGCAGTTTGGCGATCTGCTCATACGGCACCCCGTCGTCGGTGGTGAGATCGTAGAATCGGGGCCGCCCGATCGTCGCCACCTCGACACCCGCGTCGACACCGTCGAATAGAACGCGGTCGCCGTCGAAGATGAATGGACTATTCGGGTTTCGTGGTATCGCGGCATTGAGGCCATCGATCAGCAAGTGACCGTCGTCGGACGGTCCGGCGCCGCCGGTGCGATTGACCGGCGGGGTGCCGCGGATACCGAGCAGGGCGAGGTCGACTCGGGTGGACACGGTCATGCGGGTACTCCGTTCACGTGCAGGGTCGCCAGTTCCGGGCTGCAGCCGGTCAGCGACCGCCGGCGGATCTTGCCCGCGTCGTTGCGGAGTGGTCGATGGGCCAGACTTGTGCGGTCAGGTAGGTGAGAGAT
This sequence comes from Gordonia sp. Z-3, assembly GCF_036233855.1. Lineage (NCBI taxonomy): Bacteria > Bacillati > Actinomycetota > Actinomycetes > Mycobacteriales > Gordoniaceae > Gordonia > Gordonia sp. Z-3. The sequence continues at coordinate 188,392 of NZ_JAZARS010000006.1, read as the reverse complement.
CGGTTGGCGTGCCATCGGATAGCCTGCCTACCGGACAGCGGCAAGGCGCGGAGCAGTGGCGCGCAGGCCGTCGATGATGGTGTCGGCGACATGTCGGGCGTCGCGGTCGATGCCCAGAAACCGGCCCGAACCCCAGGTGTGCATCCACGGCAGACCGATGAAGCTCAGACCGGGCACCTGGGTGACGCCGCGGGTCTGCATGGGCCGACCGCCGCCGTCGAACGCGCTGACCTCGATCCACCGGTAGTCGGGTCGAAACCCGATGGCCCACACGATGCTGGTGATGCCGGCATCGGTGAGGTCGAGCTCGGTGGGATCGGCCTCGGGTGTCCACACCGGTTCGTAGCGAGTCGGTGGTGGGGCGTCGATGCCGGCCGCATCGATGTGGCGGTCGATGTCGGCGCAGATGGAGTTGTAGACGGAATCGGCCTTGTCCAGGGCTGTGGTCAGAGTCGGGGCGAACCGCAGCGCTGTGTCCTTGCCGTCGGTCAGGGTGCCGTAAAGCTGCATGCCCTCGGCGGCGAACTGGCGCAGATCCACATCCCGGCCACCGTCGCGGCCGGTCACATAGTGGTTCGTTTTCTCCTGCGCGGCTTTGCCTCCCGGATACTCTTGGGCGGGTGTGTCGTAGAGTCCCATGTCGGCGAGCCAGGTCATGCAGTCGCGGCCCCGGTAGAAGCGGGCCACGCGCGGCGCGTTGCCGATGGCCAGGTGTACCTGCCGGCCGGCCAGGTGCAGGTCTTCGGCGATCTGCGCCCCGGACTGGCCGGAGCCGACGACGAGCACCGCACCGTCGGGGAGCTGCTCGGAATTGAAGTACTGCTCGGAGTGGATCTGGGTGATCGACTGGTCGAGTGACGACGCGTAGGGCGGGATGACCGGCAGTGGGTAGCCGCCGGTGGCGATCACCACCTGGTCACAGGTCACCAGTTCCACACCGTCGGAGCCGGCCAGGGTGAGTTCGAAGCCGCTATGGCCGGGCCGGCGCAGCCGGGTGACCCTGGTGTGGGTGCGTACCGGCGGATCGAAGGTGTCGAGCCAGCCCGCGAGCCAATCGACCACCTCGTCGCGGGTCATGAAGCCGTCCGGGTCAGGGCCGTCGTAGGTGTAGCCGGGTAGTCGGCAATGCCAGTTGGGGGTGACGAGAGTGAAGTTGTCCCAGCGTGAGTCGGCCCAGGCGTGGGTGGGGGTCTCTGCTTCGACGACAAGGTGGTCGATGCCGGCGTTACCGAGGTACCAGCTGACCGAGAGTCCGGCCTGGCCGGCGCCGATGATCACGACGGGGTGATGAGCGGGAGCGCTCATGATGTCTCCAGTGGAATGGGCAGGGGCGGGTACATGCGGACGACTTCGACGGAGGCGTCTGGTTCGTGGTGTTGCGCGGTTCGGATGATGTCGTCGGCGGAGGCGGCGGCCGACGTACAGGCGAAACCGAACTTCGCCCGCACCCGCTCGGCGGCCTCACCGAGTGCCGTGGTGGCGCGGCTGGTGAACTCGTCGACCGTATAGTGTTGCCCGACGACAAGGTGGTCGTGCATCACCAGGCTCGGTGAATAGCATTCCTGCACTTGACCGTCGGGCCAGCGGACGGTGAACGTCATCTCAGGCATGCGACAGATCCCGCCATGGTGCTGTTCCGGTCGCGTCGAGTTCGGTGAGCACGCCGTAGGCGTCGGGCCGACGATCTCGCAGGTGGAACATGCCGCCACGCATGGCGGTGAAGGTGCCGGCGATGTCGACGTCGGCGACAGCCATGCCGCTGCCGAGCAAGGTGGTGTCGAGAATGTTGCCGCCGGGGTCGACGATCTTCGCGTTGCCGACGTAGCGCAGCGAACCGAAGGTGCCGGATTGGTTGGACGCGATCCAGAACACCTGGTTGTCGAGGGCGCGGGCCGTGTCGAACAGGTTGAACCGATAGGTCCACCGGTCGTCCTGCAGGTTCTCGGCGGTGGCCGTGCGGGCGGCCGGCCACGCCGACAGGCTCGCGATGATCTCGGCACCATTCAGTGCCATCACCCGGGCGGCTTCGGGAAACGCTTTGTCGTAACAGATCTGGAGTCCGACCCGTCCGACCGGGGTGTCGAACACGCCGTAGTCGGTGCCCGACGAATACGACATGTTCTCGCCCAGCGGCTGGTGCACCTTGCGATAGCTGCCGTAGATCTGCGAGCCGTCGAGCACAGCCGCCGCGTTGTAGCGGGTCTCCCCGTCGTCGGCGATCTCGCAGAAGCCGATGGCGATCACCATGTCACCGATGATCGATTGCACGCGTTGAATTTCCGGCCCATCCAGGCTGATCGCCGGCGGCAGCGACCGATTGGCGTTCTTGACGGTGTCACCGTGATTGCCGAGTGACGAGAGGTAGCCGCCGATGGCCGCTTCGGGGAAGACCAGGAAGTCGACGCCCCGCTCGCGGGCCTGCACCACGTAGTCGGCGATGGTTGCGTAGTTTTGTTCGAGGTCGCGGGTGAAATTGGCCGCGACCGCGGCGATGGTGGTCATGAGGTTTGCCTCGGGCTCGGTCACACCATGTAGGTGGAGTTGATGATCGCGCCCTTGCGCGCGTAGTGGATGATCGCGTCCTGGACGTCGAGCGGGTGGGCGGGGATCACACCTTCGATGAGATCCTCCTCGCGGCCGCCGTGCAGGGCCAGGCCGAAGCGGCAGCAGAACACGGTGCCACCCTCGGAGATGAAGGTCGCCAGCGAGTCGTTGATGTTCTGCTCACCGGGGAAGCCGGAATCGCCGGTCTTCGGGAAGCCGCGGGTGGCAAGGCAATTGATGGCGCCCGGGCCGTAGAAGTAGATGGCCGATTCGAAGCCCTTGCGCAGTGCGCGGGTGGCCTGCAGAACCGCGACGAACGACACCGACGATTCATGGGCGATGCCGTGCACGAGGGTGAAGTAGGTTTCGCCGTCCTCGGCCTGGTAGTCGGGGAAGATCTTGGTGCCGCCGTAGATGTTGGAACCCTTCGGCAGCGAGGGGTGCGGGATCTCACCGAGCGACGTGGCGATGTTCTCGGTGATGGTCTCGTCGAAAGTAGGCACGGAGTCTCCTAGAATGAGGCGCGACGGTTCACGGCCGTCGACCCGGGTTGCGGAAGTCGAGGCGACGCTGCCTCACAAGAGGATTCGATCCGAAGATCTGGGGTGTGTGGCCGTCGGGCGGCTACAACATTCAGTTCACGCCCGATCTATTGCGTGGTGGTTACCGGGAGAATAATTGCGACGCGGGTTTCGTTAACATGGGCTTCGCTCCGGTGGTCGAGTAGCCCGAGGCGCTAGCCGAGGGTGTATCGAGACCCTCGTTCCGTGACTGCTTCACGACGGGCCCGTGGAACCACAACAGCGTGGCCCGAGTCGATTCGACCCGGGCCACGTTGTGTCTTCGTTGTCAGCGCAGGGCCGCAGCCTCCCGGTCAGCAGCGCGCTGGAACTCGAGGTCGTCCGACGCACACGCCAGGCAGATCGGTCGATGGCCCGCCGACGGATCACGATCCATCTCGTATGCGATGTAACTGTCCTCGCACCGGTGGCACTCCACTCGGGCCTCCCACATGTCATCGACCTCGTCGCGCGGATCGTGCGGGCGGTCCATGGTGAACCAACCATCGCGCCGGAAGGCCAGGGCGGCGCAGTAGATGGCGCCGGCAATCAGGAACGACACCGGCGGGGCCCACACCGCACCGCCCGGCCCGCCCGCCGCGACCATCACGATGCCGACGATCGATGCGACGCCCCACGCACCGACGCCTGCCGGATTGATGGCCGGCACCCGTCCCGGCCGGAACTCGAGCGAATCCGCCGGCAGCTTGCTCACACGCATCCACCCGATGTGCGCCAGCGCGATGGCCACCCATCCGACGATGAGCACACCCTGGTACTGCAGCGACGTGGTGATCCAGGACAGCACATCGGTGAGCATCATCAGATAGACGAGGACGGCCACCACCGCGACCCAGAAGGTCCGGGGCATCGAGAACTTGAGGGTGCGTGCGAAGAAGTTCTGGAAGTTGGTGGACGACAAGTAGAAATTGCCGCTGTTCACCCGCGTCTGGCTGACGAAGACCCACAGCAGACCCCAGAAGCCCATCATGGCGACGATGCCGAGGATCGCCGACTCCTCCGACAAGGCACCTGAGATCGAGATGGTCTGCGCGAGGAACATGCCGACGGCCGCGTTGATCAGCAGCGTGACCACGTAGAACGGCGTCCCGAAGCTGACCTGAGCGTTGAACGTCGCGTCGGCCGGACGTCCGAACCGGGCATAGTCCCAGGCCATCATCGTCACGACCCACACACCCATGTAGATGACGAAGGCGTACCACCATCCCGGAACACCCAGGTCGGCCGCCGACTCCGGCGCATGTGTCAGCCAGTCGTTGCTGTATCCGTACTCAGCGATCGCCCATACAACCGACCCGATCAGTCCGACGATGTAGAGCGGGAGCAGATATCCGTTGAGTTTGTCGAGCCAGGTGGTGACGCCGCGCCAGGCCAGCGGCGCCTGATAGAGCACCACCACCAACGACCAGAACGCCATCGGCAGGGTGCCGAAGTAGGCGTGTAGCGCCGACGCGACGATCGATCCCTCGGCGACCACGTAGTAGGCGATCGTGATGCCGAACAGTGCTGCCGCGAAAGCAGAACCGGCGCGGCCGAACAGCACGCGAGAGAACTGTGAGACGCTCGTGCCGGTTTCGTTCGCGAACTTGGCGGCGATGGAGTTGATCACGCCGTAGGCGATCACCGACAGGCCGATGCCGATCAGTGAATCGATGGTACCGACAGTCAGCGCGACGGTTGCGCCGACGACGACAAAGAACATCGCGCTCATCAGGCCGAACCAGGCCATCGACACCGATGTCCGCGATGTCCGCCATGAGCGTGGGACGATGTGCAGGGAGTAGTCTTCCGCTGCTGCGCGGGCGAGCACGTGCGGGTCGTCGGTGAATGTGACGTCGAGTGGGGGTATCCCGCTCGTCTGATTGGACTGCGCTGCAGTGGTCATGGTGATCTTTCTGTGGTCTCGGGTGGATACCCAAACGGCGGGCCGATGGCGTCAGTGCCACGACCCGCCGTTGGGTGGTGTTCGATGGTGCTCGGGTGGGGTTCAGACCGCGGCCACTTCCGACACGGTCAGCGTGCCAGGAACGAAGTCGATGGTCGGGTCGTCGGTCCAGTGAACGATGGTGCGGCGCTGGAGCATTGCACGGAACTGCTCGGTGGTATCGGTCAGTACTTCCCCGCTACCCCAGTCCAGGATGACACCGTACTGTCGGACGCAATCCATCTCGTTGACCAGTCCGGACTTGTACTCCTCGGCCACAGCGTGCGGATCGCGTTGCATCCAGTCATGCCGGTTGTCGCGGATGTACTGTCGCGCGCGGACGGTGGCCTCGCCGTCGATCTCGTACTCGCACACCTCGGGGTCGATCTCCTTGATCACGACGCCGTAATCCTTCTCGGCCCGACCGATGGTCACGTACCCGTCGATCACGTCCTCGAGTACCGACTCGACGTCACGTTGCAACGGGTCGCCGAGACCACCGCCGCCCGCCGACGGCCGGGTGAACTCGTCACCGGACTTGATCGGGACAGCAGCGAAGATGGAACCGAGGTACTGCTCGTCGTCGGTGCCCTTGTTGAGCCACACGCCATGCGGGATCGAGGGCAGACCGCCCCACAGTCCCCAGGTCACCGAACGTTCGCGATCACAGCAGTAGGACATGACGGTGTTGTCACTGGCCCACAACTTACCGCCCTTCTCGGCACCAAGGCCGCCGCGGGTCTTACCCGGGCCACCGGAGTCGGGCACCAGGTCGTGACAGGTCGTGAGCACCGGCGCCAGTCGTTCCTGGCCTTCGAAAGGCTGTGTGCCGTACTGCACTCCGAAGATCGGTGCGGAAGCATTGTAGCCGTTGGCACCATTGCGGGCACCCCAGCCGCCCATCATCCAGTCGTACCACATGAAGTTCGGGCTGCCCTCGAGCCGCTGATCCTTGCCGCCGACCAGGAGGTACTCCAGATTGAAAGCGCATGCCATCGCGCGTTCAGGTTGGATGTCCGACCAGATCTCGAACACCGAGTTCATGATCTTCTCGAAAGGCCCGGAACAGAATCCGGCACACGGCCGTGGCCATTCCGCGTTCACTACAGTCCCGATCGGACCCAGGTCGGCAGTGACCACCCGGTAGAAGCCCGAGTTCAGCGGAATGTCGGGAAACTGCATCTTGGTGCCCGCGACGATCCCGGCGAACGATCCGCCGAAGCCGGCGTTGAGCATCGACGAAATGGACGCGTGCGAATCGCTCAGGTCGTAGTGCACGGTGTCGCCGTCGATGGTCATGCGCATCGTGATCGGGATCAGTCCCTCGCCGAGCGCCGGGTCCTGATCGATGTAATCCTCGGTGTACCAGACTCCATCGGGAAGCTCGGCGATCTTCGCGCGGGTGAGATCTTCGACGTAGTCCTGCACCTCGGCCATCGCGGTCTTGATGGTCTCGACGCCGTACTTGTCGCACAGGCGTTGGATCTCGCGTTCGGCAACGCGCGTGGACTCCGCCTGTGCCTGCATGTCGCCGATGATGTCGCGCGGGTTGCGGGTGTTCTTCGCGATCAGATAGGCGACGTCCTCGAGGAACTCGTCCTTGCTCCACAGGCGGGTGGGCGGAATCCGCAGCCCCTCCCCCATGTGGTCGAGCGCCTTCACGTTGAACGATCCCGGTGTTGCGCCGCCGACGTCAGCCCAGTGCCCGTTGGCCTGGGCGTAGCCGAGCAGTTCACCCTCGTAGTAGATGGGACGAATGATCCGGGTGTCGTTGAAGTGGCTGCCCCCCTCGTAGACGTCGTTGATGACAAAGACGTCGCCGGGGTGAATGTCACCCTCGAACTGCCGGATGACGGCCTTCGCCGTGTAGTGCAGAGTGCCGACGTGGGCGGCGATGTCGCCGGTGCCCTGCATCACGGTGTTGCCCTCGGTGTCGCAGAGCGCCGACGAGAAGTCACGTGAGTAGATGACGAACGAGTAGCAGGTCCGCAGGATCTGTTCGGCCATCTGGTCGACGGTGTTGATGAACGCGTTCTTCAGGACCTCGAAGGTCACTGGGTCCAATGATGTTGCCATGGTGGTTACCTCGTGTCTGTCAGGGTCGGGGGGGCGGTCACTGGGCGGTGGTCAGGATGAGGTTTCCCCACTCGTCGACCGTCGCGGTGGTGTGCGGCGGAACCACGGTGGTGGAGTCGAGTTGGTCGACAATGCACGGACCGGATATCACCGCGCCGGCCGGCAGCGTCGACCGGTCGTAGACGGGGGTCTGCACACGGGCGATCTCGTCGGGGAACAGCACGTCGCGGACCTCGACCGGCTCGGGGGAGAACCCGGCGGGATCGATGAGGGTGGCGGGCACTACATCGGCGCGGGGTGTCAGGCCGATGGCGCGCACCGAGATCCGGTAGATCTCCACTCCGGTGTCCTCGGCGGAGAAGTTGTGCTCCTTGAGATGGGTGGCGTGGAAGGTCGCCACCACGTCATCGAGGTTCGTCAGCGGCATCGTCACCGGCACCGCAATTGCCCGCCACTGACCCAGGTAACGCATGTCCAGGTAGTACTCGAACGCCATGTCCTCGGCGGTGACATGTTCGGCCTCGAGGCGGGCGCGGCCCTCCTCCTGCAGTTCCTTGAATGAATCGGCGAGGTGCGCGAGGTCGGCCTCGGCAGTATCAGCCAGGTACATCTTGGTGATGTCGTGCTGGATGTCGACGAGCATGCAACCCATCGCCGAGGTGACCCCGGGGTGCGGTGGGATGATGACAGTCGGGATACCGAGGTCCTTGCCCAAGTACGCCGCGTGCAGCGGACCGGCACCGCCGAACCCGACCAGGGCGAAGTCGCGCGGATCATGACCCTTGCGGATCGAGATCAGTCGGATCGCGTCGGCCATGTTCGCATTGGCTACCTTGATGATCGACTGCGCAGCCGTCTCGACATCGAGACCCAGTGGTTCCGCCACCTTTTCGATCGCGGCGTGTGCGCGTGTCTCATCGAGTTCCTTGACCCCGCCGGCCAGCTTCTTGCCGACCGTGCCGAGCACCAGGTTCGCGTCGGTGTTGGTGGCCAGCTCCGAGGCCCCATAGCAAGCGGGTCCGGGTTCCGAACCCGCTGACTGCGGACCGTTGCGCAACGACCCGGCGTCGTCGAGCCAGGCGATGGATCCGCCACCGGCACCGATGGTCAGCACCTCGATGCTGGGGAAACAGATGGGGTATCCGAACTCGACGCTCCATGTATTGGTGGTGCCCAAGACACCGTTGTCGGTAAGCGAGACGTCCGTGGAGGTGCCCCCCATGTCGAATCCGATGGAGTTCTCGTAGCCACACTGCCGAGCGATGTGCCTGCTGGCGATCGCACCGGCGGCGATGCCGGAGGCGGCCAGTCGCGCACCATACTTTTCAGCCATCGACGGGGTCATCACGCCACCCCCCGAGTGAAGTAGCAGCACGTCGTTGTCGTAGCCGTTCTCGGCGAGCCGGCCCTCGAGCGTACGCGCGTAGGGTCCGATGATCGGGACGAGCGCCGCGTTGGCCACGGTGGTGGAAAATCGTTCGTACTCAAAGATTTCCGGAAGCACGTCACTCGACGTGGTGATGGCCACCCCGGGCAGTTCCTCCGACAGGATCTCCGCCATCCGCACCTCGTGTGCCGGATTCGTGAACGAGTTGATGAAACACACTGCGACGGTTTCGATCTCACGCCGACGAAGGACTCGGGCCACCTCGCGAGCGCCGGCTTCATCCAGCGGTTCCAGCACGGTGCCGTCGTAGCCGATGCGTTCGGAGACGGTGAGCCGATGACGTCGGGGAACGAAGGGCGGCGCCACCTCCTGATAGGGGTCCCAGGACTCGCGGTCACCACGACGGATCTCGATGACGTCCCGGAAGCCTTCGGTGGTAACCAACGCGATCTTGGGGAACTTGCGGGTGATCAGCGCGTTGGTGGCGATCGTCGTCCCGTGCGAGAAGAACTCAACGTCCTGCCAGCTGACGCCGGCCTGGTGCATGCCGGCCAGCACACCCTCGATGGGGTTACTCTGCGTCGGGTACTTGGCTGTGACGATCTCACCGTCGCCGCGCTGGATGAACACGTCGGTGAACGTGCCGCCGATGTCGACGGCGGTCCGGACCTTGTCCGGCCGACTGATGGCTTCGGTCATGTCGTCTTCCTCAGGCTTCACTCGAAGTTGTGTGGACGAGACATACGAAACCGCGGTTCTGATCGCCGAACAATTGGCTCATCAACCAATGGCGGACCGTCATCGGCTGGATGTTGCAACACTCTCGAAGGACGAGTACGGCATCTACCAGCGCCGATATGTATCGGCCGCGAAGTAACGTCCGCGTTTCGGACATCGTGCCGAAACGCACTGTCACGTAACCGAAACAGTCCGCCGACAGCCGCGGTGGACGATTCGGGTGGCTGCGCGCGGCATGTCGACCGATAATCGAGCAGGGCACTCGGACGCTTCACGGCGAAAGGAACCACATGGCCACGGTGGGCGAACTCGTCGACCGCGGCGGTCTCCTCACGCTCACCCCGGCCCCTGCAGAACGCGCGCGCCGCGCAGATGTCACCGCCCTGTACGAGGTGACTTCGACCCCGGTAACGCCTACACCGGGTTGTATCGTCTATGTGCCGACGGCGGCCTGGGCCTTTGTGGTCGACCTGGAGAAGCTCCCCGGAATGCTGCGCGCCAAGGGCACAGTCGCGGTCATAGTCGACACCGACGATGCACGCCTGTCGGCGGAGTTCGTGGCTGCGTGCGTCGCACAGTCACTACCGATCTACATGTTGACGCGCTCGGCGTCGGTGTCCGACCTGCGCGCGCTACTCGCGCCGGCCCAGCCGGCGAGTGCCCCGGGCCGCCCGCACGAACTGATGCAGCCCATTGTCGACGACATCATCGCCTTCGCCCAGACCACGGGAACAACAGTGTGGCTGGTGCTCGACGGTTGCGTACTGACCAACGCGGAGGCCGTGGACTTCGAGCTGCTGGCGAAGACGCTGGCGCTCGTACCGACTCCCTTAGAAGCGATCTCGAGCAAGAGCCCGGCACTGCAACTCACCCTCCCACGGACGTCCGCGACGCTCGCCATCGTCAACCATTCTCGACGGCCGATGGACAGTGGGCGGATTCGGGAGTTCGTTCACCAACTCGACGCCTCGGTCCACGCTGTCACGATGCAACGTGCGACTCGGCGTGACCTCGAACGTGCACTGATCCGTGAGTTGATCGCGACGCAGGTCCCCTCCGCGGCCCTCGACCCGTGGGTGGCCTCGTTCGGGTTGGTACCAGGGGATCGAGTGCGCGCGGTAGCTGCAACCATCGAATCGACCGAACAGTACGCCGATGGCATCGTGTCGGCCCTGCAAGATTTGGGCCTGGTCGCCGGCAGCTCATCCGTGGCCGCTGCTCATGGACAGACCGCCTACGCACTGATCAAGACAGGCGCCTCTGAGCTGCAGAACCCGTTGGAGAACAGAGTGTTCGACGACCGTCTGACCGAGATGGTCGAGTTGTTGGCACGCCGCGGCGGCGTCCGGCCGGCTGTCGGGGTGAGTTCCTACGTCATCCGTAGCAGCGACGACCTCATGCGCGGACTGATCAACGCGCGTCAACTTGCCGAACGACAGTCCCGATCTGTCGCACAGGAGGTACCGCAGATCGCGCTTCCGGTACCGCTGGCGGCAACACTGCTCGGTTCCGACGCACGATTGGCCGAGGTTCTTCAGCGGTCGCTGCTGACGCCGATCATCGACTACGACGCAGAGAAGGGCACCACTCTCATCGAGACGCTACGCACCTTCTTCGCGCTCGACGGGCACTGGGGGGCAACAGCCAATGAACTCGGAATCCACAGCAACACCCTGCGATACCGGCTGTCCCGGGTGGAGCGACTGACCGGACGAGGGTTTCAATCGACCGCTGATCGGTGCGACTACTATCTCGCGTTGTGCGTGAGCGAGTCACCCGGAGGCGATGAGTGGCCGACTCCCTGACCACCAGGGTTCCGGCGCGCGTGGCGAGAACTCGCCGATCACCTGATAGCGACCGCCGGCCGCGCGACCGACGTATGCCGGATGGGAACTGTAATGATTGGCCCGAAAGTAGAACGGCAAGCCTTCCGGGTTGTGATCGAATCGGACGCCGATCAGTGCGCGAGACAAGTCGGCGACGTCCAGCGAGGGAGTCTGCTCGGCAGCCAGCGCCAGCGCGTGCACAGCGTTGTACGCGCCGACTTGCGCGGCGTGGCTCCACTGCTGTCCGCGCACCTCAGCGAGTGCGTTGCGGTACTCGCGGTTGACCTGTGTGTCCAGATCCGAGAAGTAGGTGGCGACCATGAAGTGACCGTCGCCCACGGTTGCGGGCATCTGTGCGAGGTCGACCTCTGTCGTCACCGTCGCGGCGATCGGTAATGTCTGCGGACCGAACCCTGCTGCGTGGTACTGGGTGTAGAAGGCCGCCGTGGAGTCCAAGCCGACGAGGTTGCTGATGATGGCCGCCGGTGCGGTGCGGGCGATGTCCTCGAGAACCGCTTCGAATCGCGTCTCACCCAGAGGCGCGTACCAACTGCCGACGATCTCGATGTCGAGTTGGACGCCGAGCCTGCGAATCGCCTCCGCGAGGACCCTCGGATAGATGTAGTCGGAGCCCACCACGTAGACCCGTCGCCCGAGATTCTCGGCGATCCATGTCAGATAGTCGGCGATGTACTGATTCGGTGTGGCGCCACAATAGAAGACTCGCGGGTCGGTCTCCTCACCTTCAAAGTAAGTGGGGTACATCAGCAGTGAACGGTTAGCATGCACTGCCGGAATGAGCGCGAGCCTGGTCGCAGAGGTGTATCCACCGACGATCACGTCGACATTCTCGGTGCGGCAGAGGTGATCGACGCCTCGGGCGGTCGACGACACTTCCGACCGGTCGTCGTATACCGCGACTTCGAGTTCGGAGCCGCCAACGCCTCCGGCGGCATTGATCTCATGCACCGCGAGCATCGCGCCGTCGAGGATGGACTGCTCCATCGGCGCCTGCGCGCCGCTCAGGGAATAGAGAAATCCGAGCTTCACAGCCGCTCCTTCCCCAGACGCCGCAGCACATATGTCGACAACTATGCCACTGGTGGACGCTCGGCGCGGCTCACGGAGTGAGAGTAGAGCAGACGCGCCTGACCGTGGTCTCGATACGCTCCTCGCCTAGCGGCTCGAACTACTCGACCACCGAATGGGTGGCTTCAACTACTCGACCACCGAATGGGTGGCTCGAACTACTCGACCACCGAGATTCGCGCGGCTCGAAACTACTCGACCACTGGCTGGGCGGCGACGGCGGCAACCCCGCCGTGGTGTCCACGACGGGGTTGCGGGGGAGGGCGAAGCCCGAGCTATCGGCGGAGGTAGGTCACTGCCAGATCCAGAGCCAGCGACGGGTGCGCTGGTCCCAGTGACGCACGCGACGGCGGCGGCGGGCGGGGGTCTGCGGGGCCTTGTTCTTGTTGGTGGTCTTATGCGGAGTGGGCATCGTCGGCCTTTCTCGTCGGTGTGCGATCCGGGGTGGATCTCGTTGACACCATTGAGAATGCGGGCCAGGGCTGGTGAAACCTTCGACGCCCGCTGGGAGGTTGCTGGCGATGGCCGATCAGACGGTGACCGGTATCTGCTCGGCGGGGAGGTCGTCGCCGAGCAGCCGACCTCCGTCGGGTTCGGCGCGCAGAAAACGTCGCTTCTCCCGCCATCCGGACACCAGGCGTTGCTGCTGGAAACGTAGATCCGAAACCACCTCGCGGGTCGGCACCCCCGGCCTACGCACTGCCTTGACCACGGCACTGGCCATCGTCGACGGCGACATCATGGCCGCCGGCGGCTGCACACGGTTGTAGATGTCGCTGAGCACGGCGGCGTAGTCGGGCTGTCGCTGCGCTCGCCGGTACAGCTCGTACTCCAGCGGCGACGGCGGCAGTCCCGAGGCCAGGAAGTTGGTCCACTGGAACACGTCGATGCAGTCGCGGTCACGTTGCGCCGCCCACCCGGCGGTCGCGCGGTCGAGCTCCGCCGCATCCACACCGGTTCGTGCACCGAGCACCGGCGCGATCGCCTCACCCAGAAGGCGGCCGTAGCGCAGTCCGTCACGGATGCCCTGTGCGGTCACCGGGTCCTTGAAGTGGCCGGCGTCGCCGGGCAACGCCCAGCCAGGACCGCTCGAGCGGCGGAAGTAGGACTCGATCCCGACGCCGGCCCGAACCCGCGAGGTCAGTTCACACCCGGACAGCCTGGCCGCCAGCCCCGGCAACGCCGCCACTCCCTCCAGATAGGCGTCATGGGCCTTGCGTCCCCGGAACTGCGGGATCATGTCCACCGGCGGTTGCAGCAGGCACAGCAGATCGCCACCGTCGCAGGGGAACGCGGTTCCCAGCAGCCGATCGACTCGCCATTGGGATGCGATGTGGCGCAGGTCGTCACGGTCGTCGGACCAGTACGCGTAGTAGCAGGCGCGTCCGCTGGGCGCGAGAAGTGTCGGCGTCTGCGCTCCGACCTGACGGGCGACGAAACTCTTGCGTCCGTCCGCGCCGATCACGATGGGCGCGTGGATCTCGTGAGTTGTGTCATCGTCGTCGGTGTAACTCAGGCCTGCCACCCGCCCGTCGACCCGAATGAGTTCGGTGGCCGTGCACTGCTCACGGATATCGGCGCCCGCGTCCCTGGCCGTCTGGAGGAGGACGTGGTCGAGGTGGGTGCGCCTCAAACACATTGCGTAGTCGATGCCGGCGACCGGCGAGTATGTGGTGCGCCAGCCGATATCGTCGAGGATGGCCTCGGCCATCGGCATCCTGGGCGCACCGATCGCCTCGACCGCCGGGAGCGCGCCCAGCGTCTGGATCTCGGCCATGGTGGTCGGCCACAACAGATGGGTGGACAGGGTGTCCGACGGGAATCGCGCGGAATCGATCGCGAGGACCCGCAATCCCCGTTCGGCCAGCGTGATCGCGGTGGCCGATCCGGCGATGCGGGCCCCGACGATCACCGCGTCGAACTGTTCGACGGTTGAGCTCATGACCTCGCTCCTCCCGGCCGGCCCCCGACATGCAGTCCGACACAGTGTCAGGCTGACGTTATGCCTGCACAACCCGGGTGTCAAGGGTGGCGTAGCATCAGGCGCATGGGGTCGGTGACGCGGGCGCACACGGGGCAGACGCTGCAGCGTCGGGCCGAGGTCACCGATCGGGTGCTCGGCGCCGTGGAAGATCTGCTCGGCGCCGGAGAACGCTTCACCGAGCTACCGGTGCAACGGATCGCCGAGCGATCGGGCATGTCGCGCACCAACTTCTATCAATACTTCCCGAACAAGAGTCAGGTGTTGATCGAGGTCGCGGAGATCGCGTCGAAGGAATTCTTTGCGGCCCCGACGTCGTGGTTCGCTGACGACGCCTCGCTCGATGCCGGGGTGGCCGGGGTGCAGCGGGCCATCGCCGAGATGTTCGCGGAGTTCCGCAAGCACTGGCCGTTGATGCGCGCGCTGGGCGAGGCCGCCGCCTACGACACCGAAGTCGCCGAGTTCTGGTTCGGACGCACCCACGAGTTCATCGACTTCGCCGCCGATCGGGTGGCGCGCTGGCAGACGCAGGGCCGCGTCGACGCCGTGGTGACCGCCGAGTCGGTGGCAGCGGTGACCTGGATGGTGGAACGCAGCATCGCCCAGCACATCATCTCCGCAGACAGCGACGTCTCCGACGACGATCGGGTGGTCGCCGCGCTGTCCCGCACCATCTGGCTGACCATCACCGCCGGGCCCGACTGACCGCCGATACAGCGGCGGTTACAGCGAGGTCCCGGAACAATAATTGACGCGACGATCCGCTGGCACCGCTGGCGGATACGGCGCTCCCGGCACCTACCGCAGGTGGTCGGTTTCGTTGAGCGACATCACCTGGCGGTAGCCGCCCGGCAGCGCGATCACCCGCGACACCGAAGTGTAGAAGGGTTCGGTGAAGAACATGCGCTCGGCGCCGATGATGTGCGAAAGGTAGGCGTTGATCACCCCGCCGTGACAGACCACAGCGACGGTCCGCTCGTCGTCGACGATCAGAGATTCGATCCCGTCGACAACGCGACTGCGGAAATCGTCGAGGTCGAAGCTGTTGTCTCCCAGGCGACCGGCGTTCATGTCTGTGAGGAGGGTCGCGCGGTCGGTGTAGGTGTGCACGACTCCGTACGTCGTCCACCCGTGATCGAGTTCGACGAGTCGGTCGTCGAAGGAGATCTCATGCGACAGCGCTGCCGCGGTGACCGATGCGGTCTGCGCCGCCCGCCGCATCGGGCTGCTGACCACCGCATCCACCTGGCCGTAGCGTCCGGCGGCCATCGCCTTCGCCAGCAGCTTCGCCTGGTCCTCGCCCTCTGGCATCAGATCGGGGTCGGCCCCCGCCGGATCGGACAGCCGAAACGGTTTGGCGTGACGGATCAGCAGCAGCTCCATGGGTTCAGTTCATCGCATCGTCGACGCCGGCGCGACGTCGGGGGCTTGGTTACCCGTCACCGGCTCGCCGCCGCCACCTTGTCGATCGCGGAGGTCACCGCCTGCCGGAAGGTGTTCACGTCCGGATCGTCGGCGACGGCGCCCGCCGAGCTCACCGTCACTGCGTAATCGCCGACCGACGCCCAGGCCAGCAGGGTGGTGGAGGCAACCTCACGGCCGTTGAAGGTCGACGTACTGGTCTGCTCTACCGCGAACACGTCGTCGACGGCGGTGTCGGAAAGGTCGATGGGGTCGTTGGTGATTCTCGATTCGGCTGCGCCACCTCCGTTGCCGATGGTCGCCGTCACGCTCGCGCATTGTCCGGTGCGCGAGGCGCGGACGTCGTCGAGCGAGCCCCCGCCACCGGGCGTCACCGTCTCGGTGACCGTGGTGGAACCGGAGACGGCCATCAACATCACCATCCCGGAGTCGTCGGCGGTACCGGTCGCCGCACACTCGGCGGGACTGATAGTGGCACCCTTGGCCACATCGAGAACGCTGTTGGCGGCCTGCGCCACCTGCCCGGCCGGGATGGGCATGGTGCGGAATCCGGCCGGAAGCTCGTCGGTGGTCAGCAACAGCGCGTTGACCTCTGCCGACGCCGACTGCTCGGCCGACTCGCCGGTGTCCGGTTGCGAACCCGAATCCCCGCATCCCGTAACACCGATCGCGGCGACCGCCGACACCGATATCGCCGTCACCCGAAATAGTGATGTGCGCACTGATTCCACCCCCTGATCGAACGAACCCCGAAGGGCAGGGTAGCCGATCTGATCTATCGGTCGGTGAAGCGTTCGGCGATGGCGTCGCCCTCGGCCTCTTCGGGGATGGTGTCGCCGGTGCGTTCTCGCCACTGTGCCAGGGTCTCTGCCAGGATGCGCTGTGTCTCGCGGTGTGCGGGATCGTCGACGAGGTTGTGCAGTTCCCCGGGATCGGCAGTGAGGTCGTACAGTTCGCGCGGCGGTCGCGGCTTCTGGGCGGCCGCCTGGTCTATCGAACGGGCCGAGCGGCTCTCGGCGATGTCGCGCGGCAGCTGCAGAGCGGGCCGTATGGCGTAGTTCTCGATGTAGGAGAAGTCTCTGGTGCGTACCGCGCGGATCGGATCGAATGCGTCGTGGTAGGTCTTCTCGGTGAAAACCTCGGTTCTGCATGGTGTTTCAGTATCGCCAACGATCGCTTCGGCATGCGACAGGCCGTCGACATCGTCGGGGACCGGCACCGACAGCAGGTCCAGCACCGTCGGTACCAGGTCGACGCCCGACATCAGTCCGTCATGGCTGCGGGGCAGCAGGTCCCGGCGGCGCGGCGGGCGGATGATCAGCGCAATTCCCGTACCCGACTCGTACAGAGTGGATTTCGCGCGCGGGAAGGCGAGTCCGTGGTCGGTGACGAAGACGATCCAGGTGGTCTCGTCGAGCCCGAGGTCGGCGACCGCGGCGAGCAGGCGTCCCACCGCAGCGTCGGCGGTCGCGATGGCGCCGTGCAGGCCGGCGAGGTCGGCGCGGACGTCAGCGGTGTCGGGCAGGAAGTCGGGGACGGTGATCGATGTCGGGTCCGCGAGCCGATACCTGTCCTCGGCGTAGGGACGGTGGGCTTCGAAGAAGCCTGCGGTGAGGAAGAACGGCCGCTCGTCGGACACCCGCACGTGTTCGGTGAGCCACTTCGCTGCGCGGTCGGTCACCACGTCGCCGCGGGTGTCGGAGTCGTCGACGGTGTCGAAGCCGAGGGTGGTGGCGTCGGCACTCTCGTGCTGCATCCCGATCAGCACCGTTCGATAGCCCACCTGCGACAGCAGGAACGGCAAGGTGCGCACCCCGTCGCGGTACTCGAAACCGTGGTGGGCGAGGCCGATGAGTCCGGTGCTGTGCGGGTAGCGACCGGTGAACAGTGATCCACGCGCGGGCGAGCAGAGTGGCGCGGTGGCGTGCGCAGCCGTGAATCGAATTCCGTTGGCCGCCAACCCGTCCAGATGGGGACTGTTCACCCCGGCGGCCCCGTAGCACCCGAGGTGCCGGCCGAGGTCGTGCCAGTGGATCATCAAGACGTTCTCGCGCGGGGTCTCGCTGCTGCGGGCATCCGCAGCAGAGACGCCGAGGGATTGCGCAGTGGACATGACTTCCATGATGCGCGCATGAGGGTGATCAAGCCGCTCTTGAAGTTGAAGTCACCCTCAAATACAGTCCGGAGAGAGTGACCCAGACCACACGATTCGGCCGCCCGCCTGCGCAAAGGAGCCACATGAGCACCGTCAACACCGTCACCGGACCCGTCGATTCCGCTGACCTCGGCAATGTCCTCATCCACGAGCACGTCTTTGTCCTCGGCGAGGAGTATCGGCAGAACTACCAAGATGATTGGGACGAGGACGAGAAGATCGCCGAGGCAGTGCGCGACCTGACGGAACTCAAGGGATTGGGGATGGACACCATCCTGGATCCGACGGTGCTCGGGTTGGGCCGCTACATTCCGCGAATCCAGCGCATTGCCGAGCAGACCGACCTGAAGCTCGTGGTCGCGACCGGTTTGTACACCTACAACGACATCCCGTTCCAGTTCCATTACACCGGTCCAGGCCTGCTGTTCGACGTTGCCGAACCGCTGGTCACGTTCTTCGTCAAGGACCTGACCGAGGGAATCGCCGACACCGGGGTGAAGGCGGCATTCCTCAAATGCGCCATCGAGGAGCAGGGTCTGACGCCCGGGGTGGAGCGAGCCATGCGCGCCGTCGGACAAGCCCACGTGCAGACCGGGGCGCCCATCACCGTGCACACCAACCCGCACACCCAGTCGGGGCTGGTGGCGCAGCAGGTGCTCAAGGAGGAGGGCGTCGACCTGACGAAGGTCGTCATCGGCCACTCCGGCGACTCGACGAATTTGGACTATCTGATGCAGCTCGCCGACGCCGGCTCGATTCTGGGCATGGATCGTTTCGGACTGGATGTGCTGCTGCCGTTCGAGGAGCGCGTCAACACGGTGGCCACCCTGTGCGAACGTGGTTATGCCGACCGGATGGGCCTGGCGCACGACGCCGCCTGTTTCATCGACTGGTTCTCGCCGGAGGCCAAGCGCGAGGCGGTGCCCAAGTGGAACTATCGGCACATCAGTGAGGACGTGCTGCCGGCGCTGCGCGAGCGGGGTGTGAGCGACAAGGACATCCAGACGATGCTCGTCGACGTGCCGCGGCGGTACTTTGAGTGAGGGCGATACCGGTGATCGAGTAGCCCACGAACGAAGTGAGTGCGCGTACCCTCGGTGATCGAGTAGCCCACGAACGCAGTGAGTGCGCGCTCCCTCGGTGATCGAGTAGCGCGCGAACGAAGTGAGTGCGCGCTCCCTCGGTGATCGAGTAGCGCGCGAACGAAGTGAGTGCGCGTATCGAGATCACCACCCACACAGAGCATGTCAGCCTGCGTGGTCTCGATACGCACCCTCGCCTAGCGGCTCGGACGCTACTCGACCACCGACAAAAAGCAACGCCGACAGAACGGCTCGGACGCTACTGGACCACCGACAAAAGCAACGTCGACAGAGCGGCCCGGACGGTACTCGACCACCGACGAAAGGCGACGCCGACTGAGGTCGACCACCGAGGGGTTCGAAAGCTACTTGCGTGTGAGGCCGAGGGCGTTGGCCCACAAGCGTGTTGCGGTGAAGACCAGCTCCTCGATGTCGTCGGCGCCGCCGACGCCCAGACTCTGAAATGCCATCCGTGACACCATCCCCGATAGCGCCCGCGCGGCCTGCAAGGGGTCCAGGTCGGCGTCGGCGAGGCCGGCCTCCTGGAGTTCGCGGATGCCGCGGGCGTTGCGTTCGATGAACACCTGGCCGCGCTCAACCCGTTTCTGCCGGAAGTCCGGACTGATCCCGGCCACCTGTTCGCGCACCATCATGAGCTTGGCGTTGCGTCGATACGCCTGGAAGTAGGCGCGGTTGGCCGCTTCGATGGTCGCGATCGGATCATCGGAGTCCGGTTCGCCATGGGGCATCCCGGGATGCAGGATCTCCTCTTGGGCAGCGGCGAGCACCGCGTCGAGGATGTCCTCCTTCGAGTCGAAGTAGGTGTAGAACGAGCCGGTCGCGCAGCCCGCCTCCACCGTGATGTCGGTGAGGCGGGCATCCGCGAACCCGTCTCGCTCGAAAACCGTTCGGGCTGCGACTATCAACGCCGCCCGGGTACGTTCACCGCGCGCGGTGAGCGGCCGCACCGTCATCGCGATACGAGCGCCTGATCCGACACACCCGCCACGGTCTCCTTCGCCGCGGCCGTCGCGTCGCGGTACGGACGCAGCTCACGCCGGGCGATGGCGCGCTTGTGCACCTCGTCGGGGCCGTCGGCCAGCCGCAGCGTGCGAATGTGTGCGTAGGCCATGGCCAGCGGGAAGTCGTCGGTGACCCCGCCGCCGCCGTGCACCTGAATCGCGCGGTCGATGATTTTCAGGGCGATGTTCGGCGCGGCCACCTTGATGGCCGCGATCTCGGTTGCGGCGGCCTTGTTGCCGACGGTGTCCATCATGTAGGCGGCCTTGAGCGTCAGCAGCCGAACCATCTCGATGTCGATGCGCGCCTCGGCAATCCAGTCCTGGATGTTGGCGCGCTCGGCGATGGGCTTGCCGAAGGTCACCCGCTGTGACGCCCGCGCGCACATCGCCTCGAGTGCGCGTTCGGCGACCCCGATGGTGCGCATGCAGTGGTGGATGCGACCGGGACCGAGGCGGGCCTGGCTGATCGCGAATCCCTCGCCCTCACCTTTGAGCACGTCGGCGGCCGGCACGCGCACGTTGTCGAAGATCAGTTCGCCGTGGCCTTCGCGGTCGACGTAGCCGAAGACCGGCAGGTTCCGCACAATGGTCAGTCCGGGTGCGTCGGTGGGCACCACCATCATCGACTGCTGTCGATGCGTCGCGGCGCTCGGGTCGGTCTTGCCCATGACGATCAGCACCTTGCAGTCGGGACGCATCACGTTGGACGCGAACCACTTACGCCCGTTGAGCACATACTCGTCACCATCGCGCACCATGGACATCTCCACGTTGGTGGCATCCGAGCTCGCGACGTCGGGTTCGGTCATGGCGAACGCAGACGCGATCTCGCCGTCCAGGAGCGGCTTGAGGTAGCGCTCCTTGTGCTCGTCGGTGCCGAACAAGGTCAGCACCTCGATGTTGCCGGTGTCGGGGGCGTTGCAGTTGAACACCTCCGACGCGAAGCCCACATGTCCCATGATCTCGGCCAGCGGCGCGTACTCGAGGTTGGTCAGGCCCGGCCCCCATTCCGGATGCGGGTGGAAGAGGTTCCACAACCCGGCGTCCTTGGCCTTCTGTTTGAGCTCGAGCAGGATCTCCGGTGTGGCGTGCGGGTTGTCGGACTCGGCCATCTGCTGGGCGTAGACCGCTTCGTTCGGGTAGATGTGGGCGTCCATGAATTCGAGCAGCTGCGCGCGATAATGCTCCGCACGTTCAGAGGGAGTGAACAGATCCATCCGATTCTCCTTTGTCGAGGGGGTTCAGCTCTGGCCGGCCGAGGCGCCGGTTCACGGTTTCGCGGAGTCGACCAGACCCTGCTGGTAACGGCGCATGCCGCGCAGCCATCGGTCGTAGTCGGCGCCCTTGTGCCGATACATCTCGAGCACCTCGTGGTGCGGCAGGATCAGGAAGCGCTCATCGCCGAGGGCCTCGATCACCACGTCGGCGACCTCGGTGGTGGTCAGCACCCGGCCCGCGGTCTCCACCGCTCGTTGCATGAGCACCGCGCCCTCGTCGGCGGGGGTGTCGTCGGGGCGCAATAGCTTGGTGTCGACACCCATCGGGCACAAGCAGCTCGCCCGCACGCCACGGTCGCCGTAAGTGACGTTGAGCCACTCCGCGAATCCCACGGCCGCGTGTTTGGTCACCGAATAAGTGGCCGACCCGAGTTGGGTGAGCAGGCCGGCCGCCGACGCGGTCGACACGAAGTAGCCGGCACCACGCTCGACCCATTCCGGAACGAGCCGTCGAGCGGCTCGGATGTGGCTCATCACATTGACGTCGATGATCTGGGCCCACTCGTCGTCGGTCGCCGCCAGCCCGGGGACACCGGTGATACCGGCGTTGGCGAAGTACAGGTCGACCGGGCCGAACTCTGATTCGGCGAGGGCGATGGTGGCATCGATGTGCTCGGTGGAGGCGGCGTCACCGGCGATGGTGGCGATCGATCCGGGCGCGGACTCCGACACCGTCGCTGCGACGGAGTCGAGTCCCTCGGCCGCCAGGTCGGTGATCACCACCCTTACGTTGCGCGCCACGAGTGCCTCGGCCAGCGCTGCGCCGATACCGCCGGCGCCTCCTGTCACGATGGCCACCTTGCCGTCGAGCTCCATCACCACATCCTCGTCGTGGACGGTTGCGGCCGAGTGGCATCACCCGGTCGCGTCGGGTTTGGCTCGAAACCTACTTGAAGTTGCGTTCAGGTTCAAGTGTCGTTCAGGTGCCCCACCGCTGTTCACCAGCGCAGAGGGAAATGACATCGACGATGTTCAACAATCAGGAACAATGTGTTTTCACAACGTCCGTTGAGAATTCTCAACTACCGTTGGGAAAAGAACAGATTCACATTACCGGGGTTAACTGAGACTTTGCTGGGGGAGAACCAAGATTTAGGTGACACCCGACTGGGTCATCCGTACACTTCGGTATATGGTGTTCGTGAGAATAAATTCTTCGGTGGTTGTAACGAATCACTGAGCGTCACCGAAACGCAGACCAGAGGATCGTCAAGCCCGCGGCGATCCCACGAGATCTGCCAGACCCCCGAGCTTCGGCCGAGAGATCCAGGCCCCCTTTGGTTCTCACGGTCGTTGGTGTCCGTGTCCGTTACGTGTGGAGAGGAGGTGACAACAATGGATCTGTTCAGCATTCTCGGTAGCTTCATCGAGACCGCACTCGGCTTCCTCCAGGGTTTCTGGGGTGCCTGATGAGTGCCATATGACGCGAACGCCCGGCCTCACCGACATTGCGTGATGATCAACGCAAACGAGAGTCGTTCCCCCCCTGTACTCTCTTTTCACTGATCAATCCTGTACTCATTTCGAGTACACCTCCGAAACCGCTCGGGGTGAAGACTTGCCTTTTTCACTCCGCGCCACTTTGGACGGATATTCGCAACGGTGGTGAGTCCGGGCGTTTCGCCGTCTCCCCACCTCCTCGGGCACCCCCGGTCAGGGGGTCGTCCGACCAAAGCATGCCCATCGCTCCATGCTGTGATCTGGATTACACTTACGCGGGTAATCCCAGGTCACCGGAGGGAGGTGCGCCATGTTCAGTCTGATCGCCGATCTCGTATACGGCATTCTCAGCGCCGTCGGCAACTTCCTCTGGTGATCGTCGAGACCGCCGCCCGGCGCGGTCAGGTCACTGCAGCGATCGCCCGGTCGGCGACCGTCGGGGCGACGTAGTCGATCGCCGGTAGGAGTGCCCGCAATGCCGCGGGCGCGACCGCGGCGGGTTGATGGGTCACCGCCCGCAGAGTCCAGCGCGCCGCGTCGTCAACCGTCAACGCGGTGACGTCATCGTATTCGGCGGTCGGGGAGATCATCTCGGTCCGCACCAGCGGGAAGTGCACATTCGTCGCGCGCACCTTCGGGTGTGGGCGCTCGGCGTTGAGGCTGCGTCCGAAGATCGCGAGCGCATTCTTGGACCCCGCATACGCGGAGAACCGGGGAAACGTGTTGGCCATCAACGCCCAGGTACACACGTTCACCAGCTGCCCGCGGCCACGGGCGACCATGCCGGGCAGCAACCCCAGACTCAGCTGGACCGCGGCAAAGTAGTTGAGCTGCATCGTCCGCTGGTAGTCGTGCAGACGGTCGGTCGAGTCCATGATGGAGCGGCGAATCGAGTGCCCGGCGTTGTTCACCAGTACGTCCACGTCCCGATCGGCAAGCTGAGCCAGCAGGTCGACAATCGCCGACTCATCGGACAGATCGCAGACGAGATACTCCGCTCCCGTCTCGTCGGACAGGGTCTGCAGTTCGTGCTCGCGGCGTGCCACCGCGATCACCCGCGCACCACGTTGCGCGAGCAACTGTGTGGTGGCCCTCCCGATCCCGGCCGACGCCCCGGTCACCACCACGGTGAGGCCGGCGACATCGCGGCCGGGCCCGGTCAGGGTCCGCTCCACTCGACCGGGCAGCAGCGTCCGCCTTTGGACCAGGTCGAGCAGGCCTGCGGAGAACGACGGCATCGGTGTCCTTTCGACGACATCCCCGACGGTAGCGCCGGAGATACCTCCACCGAAAGCGTTGCATCAGCACGTACTCACGCCTCCATCAGGATGACCCGTTCGGACACCGACCCAGGGAGACCGCATGTCCGCACCGCTGGAGACCGGAGACCCACGCCCCACCAACGAGATGGTCGTCGCGGCGTTGCGGTCCGGCGACATGCAGGCGCTCGGCGTCGTCTACGACCGATACGGTGCGGCATTGCACACGTTCGCCTACTCGATGGTGCGCAGTCGCGAACGGGCCGCCGACGTCACGCACGACAGCCTGCTGATCGCTGTCGCCCGGATCGGTCAGTTGCGCGATCCCGCGCGACTGCGTCCGTGGCTATACGCGATTGTGCGCTCGGAGTGCCTACGCGCACTGCGGGGTACCAAACGCGAAACCGTGTTCACCGACTGGCACGACACCGCCGACGACGACCTGCCGGATGCCGAGCTGCACCGGCAGGAGATCCGTGAACTCGTGCGGTCGGCGCTCGACGGTTTGTCGCCGAAGGACCGCGAAGTGATGGAGCTGAGCCTGCACCACGACCTCGACAACGCCGAGATCGCCGCCGTGCTCGGCGTGTCACCGTCGCACGTCACCGCGCTGACCTCCCGCAGCCGCAAGGCGCTCGAACGCAGCCTCGGGACCCTGCTGGTCGCGCGCGCCGGCGGCGAAGGATGCGACGAACTCACGCAGCTGCTGCAGCCCTGGGACGGAA
Source organism: Gordonia sp. Z-3 (assembly GCF_036233855.1). Lineage (NCBI taxonomy): Bacteria > Bacillati > Actinomycetota > Actinomycetes > Mycobacteriales > Gordoniaceae > Gordonia > Gordonia sp. Z-3. The sequence goes on along the minus strand of NZ_JAZARS010000006.1, from coordinate 163,864 downwards.
ACTTCACGCCGTTGTGGCGCAAGCGAATTGCCAAGCACGTCGACAGCTGCGCGTCGTGTACAGGTGAGCGTCGGCGGCGGTTCACCCCGGCGGCAATTCTGGTGGCGTTGCCCATGCTTGCGGCGCCGATCGTGCTGCGCGACCGGGTGATGACCGACGCCGAGCCCGTGCTGGCGGCCTATGCGCAGCATGCCGGCGAGGCCCAGGCCGCGACGTCGGTGCCCGGTCCCGTCGACGCGAACGGGGCTGACGTGGTGCCCAATGCGACGTCGACGACGATCATCGCGGGCCAACCCGCCTGGGATTACCCGATCGCCGCGCCGACCGGCCGGCGGTGGTGGCTGTGGACGACCGCGGCGGTCGCTGTTCTGGTGGTGTCGGGGGCGATCGTGGCGGCGGTGACGGTCGGCGCCGACACAAGGGTGGAGCCGACGCCCGTCGTGGACGCGCCCGTCGTCGAGTCGGAGCCGGCACAACCCGCGACGTCGGCGCCGACCATCGTCGTCCCGTCGTCGGTTCCGGACGGGACGGTGCTGCCGCCGCCCGACACGGCCGCGAAGCCCGATGGGGTGCCGGACCCGGCCGTATCCCGACCGATCGAGCCGGACGAGCCGCCGGTGTCGTCGCCGCCCGAGGTGGTGCCGGGTCGCGATGGAGAGCCCGAGCAACCCGATCCGGCGCCGGTGGACCCGGAACAGCCGGACCCGGCCCCGGAACTCGGTACCGCGGCCTGCCCGCCGCTGTGCGGTCCGTCGAGCGATCCCGCAGGGCCCGCGGTCCGCTGACCTGCCGTTTCGGCGAGACCACGATTTAATCCGGAAAAGTGTTGCAGCCACGGTTGCGGCTGACTCCTACACCCGAAGGCCGACAACGGTTGGCCTCGGACCCCAGGAGCCAGCCATGCACACCACCCTCACCACCACCCGCCGGATCGTCATCGGAGTCGCTGTCGCCACCGCGCTGGCCGCACCCGGCACCGCTTTCGCCGAGAGTCCCGCCGAGCCGTTCCAGCCGGGCTACGGCGCCGACATCATCGCTCCGCCGCCCGTGGGGCCGGCCGACGATCTGCTGCCGCCGGTCGCCGATCCCGACGATCCCGAGGTTCCCGACGTGCTCCAGCCACCCACCGGCGGCGGGGATAATCCCGGGCACGGCGGGCCGGGTGATGTGGCCACCCCGCCCATCGATCCGGTTCCGCCCTGCGAGGAGGACGACACCTGCCCGTGCCCCGAGGACGACCCGGAATGCTGGGTGTGCCCGGAGGGCGAGGACTACTGCGAGCCCTGCATCAACGACGACTGCGAGACGCCGACGTCCACGGTTCCGGACCCCATCGTCGAGGAGAAGCCGGTCATCAGTACCGACCGGCCCACCTTCGACACTGGTGACGAGCGGTCGGTGACGCAGGCGGGCCTGCTCGGCGGTGCCATCTCGTTGGTCATCGTCGGCGGTACCGCGGTCGCCGTCGTCCGTCGGCCTCGTCGCTGATCGGCGGGAGAGATCAATGCGCACAAGACGTTTGCTGACGGCCATCGCCGCGGTGGTGGCATTGTTCGGAGCCGCGCTGATGCTCATCGGATGCGGCGCCACCGACGTCCGGCCGGCACAGGTGCTGTCCGGTAGCACCGAGCCGTCGGCGACCCGCACCGCGCCGGTCGGCGACCCGGTCCGGCTCGCGGTGCCGTCGGTGCAGGTGGACGCGGCCGTGCTGCCCATCGTCGATGACAGCGGCGAGATCGATCCACCCACCGAGGACGATGCGTGGTGGTGGAACGAACGGGGTGCGCCGGGCTCGGCCGACACCGTCTACCTCGCCGGTCACGCCATCCACAACGGCGACGGGGTCTTCGCGCCGCTGCAGCAGGTGCAGCCCGGTGCGCAGATCCGGCTCGACACCACCGCCGGCGCACGCACGTACCGTGTCGACGCGACCGCCACCTACGACAAGTGGAATCTCGCCCGATACGACGAGGTGTGGCAGGCAGTGCCCGGGCGACTGATCCTGGTGACCTGCTTCGTCGTCGACGGACAGCCCACCGACGACAATTATCTCGTCTACGCCTCGCTGATATAGGACGAGCGTGAGGAGCGACATATTTCGGTAAAAGGAGAAATCCGACACTACTGCGAAAAGAATGCGGGCCCGTCGTCGAGGGCCCGCATTCTTTGCGTATTCCATGGAAACCGTCAGTGCATCAGAACGGCAGGATGTTCTCCAGAGATCCGAATCCGGTGCTGGGGGCGGTCTTCGCGAAGTTCGTGGTACATCCGTTGAATGTCACATTGTCGACGAACACCGTGTCCGGCGTGGATGAAGGCTGACTCGAGATGCCGTAGTCGTCGACGACGGTGTTCGCGCCCGCCGCATCCGACAGTTCCTGCAGCGTGCCACGTGTGCCGCGAGGGAAGTTGTCACCCAGATCGCGAGTGGCCCACCACTGATCCGAGGTGGTCGCATCGCGCTGGCCTGCATCCTCGGCACTCGTGCTCCACACGAAGGTGACGAAGCCGTTGCCTTCGCCGGTGTCGGCGCCGGTGGAGCGGATCTGCCAGTTGGCGTTGCCGCCCTTGCTCTCGAAGGTGAGCGGCTTGCCCAAGATGTCGGAGAGCTTCACCTGGCCGCCCGAGTGATACGAGGCCTTGCGCTTGTTCGCCGCGTCGGTCTTGAGCTCCAACGATCCGTCCGTGTCGACGACATTGGTTGCCGAGTAGGTGCCGGCCTGCCCCTGCTCGTCGGGCGCGGTGTTGCCCCAACCATTGGTCTGGTGTTCGGCCGAGATCTGTGCACACTGATTCGACCCGAGGCTGCCGGTGTCGGGTGCGGCCGTTGCGACGGCCGGAGAAATCATTGCGGCCGCCGCCAGTGCGCTGGCCACCGTCGCGGTGCGGACAATTCGACGCATCGAAAAGGTACCTCCATGGATTGGCTTCGTTGGCATATCCGTGGGCCAGCGTATCAATTGTCGACTGGGTCGAATTCGCTCAAAAGGATGAATCCACGGACGGTTACGGTCTCAATGATTGTTCGGGATTTCGGGGTCCGGGAGATTGCGCGGTCACGGCGGTTTCGCGCGAGTGGTGATCTCGACGGCACGGTACGGCGCAGCTATCGGCTCTCTGGGACACTGTGCTGTCGTGACGCCACAGCCGCTGAGCAAACTGCCACATGCTGCCGGCCGCATCCCACTACTCGGCGACGTGACCTCGGTAGATCGTCGCAAGCCCACCCAGCACGAGACAGAACTGGCTCGCGAACTTGGGCCGATCTTCCAACGAGTTTTGCTCGGTGAGCGGCTCATCGTGGTCAGCGGCGCGAAGCTCGCCAGCCAAACCCTCGACGAACGGAACTGGGGCCGCGCCCTCGTCGGACCCCTCGCAAAGCTGGGGGAGGTGGCCGGCGCCGGCCTGTTCACCGCGAAGACGAAAGACCCGCTGTGGGGTCAGGCTCGGCGCATCCTCACACCAGGTTTCTCCCAGGCCGCCATGCGGACCTATCACGATGTGATGGCCAGCGTCGCAGCCGACCTGTCGGCCCATTGGGAGAAGGAACCTACGGTCGATATGCATCAGGACATGACCGCCGCCACTCTCGAGGTGATCGGCCGAGCCGGGTTCTCCCAACGGATGGGCTTGCTCGGCGACACCGGTCAGGCACTGACGGGCACAGAGGAGTTCCTCGAGGCGCTCGGCCGCGCACTGACCTGGGCGGGCGAGTCGACCAATGATCTGCCGACCATCGGCCCGATCCGAGAGATACACGGTCTGCAGGCCCACGCGTCCGCCCCGTGAACAACTTCGACGGTGTCGACTCCCATATGGCGTCGAAACTCGCTGTTAGCAAGTTGATCGGGAGACGCACCAAGCTAGGAGCCGCAGTCAGGTCAGTCAGTCGGTACCCGTGATGCGAGCGCCTCGGCCACGGCAGCGAACTCGACGAGGGCCGCGGTCAGGTCGTCGACGATCTCCTGCGCAATCACCTCGGGAGGTACGCCGTCGTCGAGGTCTGAGGCCGCGGGGTCCTTCAACCAGGTGATGTCGAGATTCACCTTGTCGCGGGCGATCAGATCGTCGTAGGCGAACGAACGAAATCGCTCGGACTCCGTCCGTGCAGAGCGGTTAGCGACCTGGAACGCCTCAATGAACGGGAGTAGGTGCTCGTCGCGCATCGGACGCTGCTTGAGCGTGAAATGGGATCCGGTGCGTAGGTCGTACACCCAGAGTCTTTCTGTCCACGGCTTGCCTGGGTTGGCCTTCTTGCGGTCGAAAAACAAGACGTTGGCCTTTACTCCACCTGCGTAGAAGATCCCAGTAGGAAGGCGAAGGAGTGTGTGAACGTCGTACTCGGCGAGGAGCCGCCGCCGAATCGTCTCGCCGGCGCCGCCCTCGAACAAGACGTTGTCGGGCACGACGACGGCGGCCCGCCCATCGATCTTGAGGATCGATGCGATGTGTTGGACGAAGTTGAGCTGCTTGTTGGTGGTCGAGACCCAGAAGTCGGGCCGACTGTAGGCAATGTCCTCGCGCTCGGGACGCCCGTCGTCGCCGATGACAGCGACGGACGACTTACGTCCGAAGGGTGGATTCGCGAGAACCATCGACGCAGCGTCGCCCCTGGTGCCGAGGGCATCACGCACGTCGATCACGGGTTCGCCGGTCGCCCGGCCGACGCCGTGGAGAAAGAGGTTCGTGGTGCATAGCCGCGCTGTAGCGTCGACCAGTTCGACGCCGCGCACGGTGCGGCCTTCGCTGAGGTCTTGGCGCTGCTGGGGGTCAAGTGAATGGTGCTCGTTGATGTACTCGAGGGCTGCCAGGAGGAATCCGCCGGTACCGCACGCCGGGTCTACGACGGTGTCGTCTGGGCTGGGGCGCATGACTTCGACCATCGCGTGAATCAGTGTTCTCGGTGTGAAGTACTGTCCAGCACCCGACTTCACGTCGCTGGCCGACTTCTGAAGAAGCCCCTCGTAGGCATCGCCGTTGAGATCTCCGCCAATTGACCAAACTTCAGATCCGATGAGGTCGGTGATCAGCCGACCGAGAAGTGCAGGTTCCTGAATCTTGTTCTGTGCCTTGCGGAAGATCACGCCGAGATTCGTCGGCTGTCGGCCGAGTTCAGTGAGGACGCGTCGGTACTCGAACTCCAGGTCGGTGCCGCTCAGTTCGGTAAGGCGATCCCATGAGACGTCGAGTGCGGCCGGGATGATCCGTTCTCGGCGGATCCCTTTCTGCCGCTCATCAGCCATCTTGAGGAACAACAGGTAACTGAGCTGCTCGACATAATCGATATTGGAGACGCCCGCGTCTCGCAGGACGTCGCAATAACTCCAGAGCTTGTCTACGAGGCGGCGGAGTTCAGCATGGTTTGACACTCATCGAGCCTAGCCGGAGTGAGTCGACGGTCAGGTGACGGTCGCTTCGATCCGGCAGAGCAGTCGGAGGTGTGGCTGTGCATCGGGGGATACGTGCTCGGCGATCACTTCGAATTCTGACGCTCGGGTTCGGAGTTCCTCGACGTCGTCGAGGAGCCAGTCCGGAACGTACCCGACCGGCGAGCCGTCTTCGACGCACACCAGCTGAGCCCGAGGGTTCATTGGATTGTCGGGCTCTGAAGCAAGACGCAAGCGTGAGCCAGGCGCGAGCGCGCGGAGGTGCACCCCTGAGTCGTCGACATGCCGAACTCCCGAGGCGAGGAACCGACTGACAACCCGACCTTCAGCGTTCTCACGGAAGTCGTCGACCAGATGGAAAGTGTCGGTGGCGCGCGGCCCGCCGGTGCGGGCCAGTAGTTCCATCGGAGTGCTGATAGACGGGTCCAGGCCGAGAGATTCGAGGTAGCGCGAGTAGGAGGACCGCTGCCGCGACATCAGCCGGTTGCCGAAGAATGCCGGAAGAGTGTCCGAGACGTAGGGAACCGAAGTGTCGGGAAACTGAGTCAGCGGGTGGAATCCCTCAACGGAGTCCACGCCGTCGCAGTACTGGAAGGCGTAACGACCATCGACCAGTTCGTCGAGATGGCCCACACGGACAAACTGGCGAGAATCCGGGTTCTGCCAGATCAGGAGCAGGCGACGGGCGACAGCTGGCAGTGACTCAACCGAAATCGGCGAGTTGAGAACACTCATCGATGATCCTTTCCCTGTTGTGGACGAGCAACCGAACCCTGAACTTACGTCCGAGGTCTGACATTAATGACGAAGGTACGCCATCCAGAATGGCATGCAGGTCTACGACCTGCACATTCGACAGTCTGTTGAGCCAGTACTTTCTTGCCCTCGGTGTCGTGCGAGACAGCGCTTCAACGGCCACATCGACCAATGTCGGCTTGCCTGCGAAGTGATGGCTCCTGCCGCGCTGCGACCACACACTGAGCCTGGTGTCGTCCACGGCAAGCACAGTGAGCTTCTCTTCGGGCACTTGGAAACCCAAGGCATTGCCATGGTCGTATGACGGTGCAAGACGAGGTGGTCCATCGTCGGTGATCACAGCCCAGTTCTCGTGGTGTCGATCACGACCCGCTACCCAGGCATCCAGCATCATGTAGCCCGCAATGGCGTCGAAAGCGCTCTCGACCGAGGGCCCACAGTCCTTCGGCGCTCCGACATCTGCCAGTGCCTTTTGGATGGCCTCGACGGTGTATCCGGGGTTGTGACGTTCGGTGTCGGCCTCGTACCCGGAGATCGCGCCCGCAAGTAGCTCGTTGCCGTGGACCAGGCGCTCGCTGCCGGAGACGACAGACTTCGAGAGGATTCCGCGTCGGCCGTGGTATTGGCCCGGGCGAGTGGTAGCTGTCGGCACCCCGATCAGCGCGGCGAGTTCGGCGACGACCCACTCGGCCCAATCCTCGCCACGGACGTTGCTGCCTTCATCATCGCAACGTGCGTACTTGAAGAGGTAGCGGTGGCCGTCAGGGCCGGTGAACCAGAACTTCTCCTTACCGCCAAGGGGCTCCTCGAACTCGCTGTCAGCCTGAAGCCAGCTCGCGACATCGACGGCGGCCCATGTCGCGGACACTATCGACTGCCCGCGAGGGTTACGGGAATCTGCGCATCGGCGTGAACATGGTCAACGAGTTCACCGGCGGAGGCAGCTCGCAGGAGGGAACGACGTAGAATTACCGCCCGATCGGCTGCGCGATCAATCTCGGTGCATAGACGTGCAGCGACGGCTCGGAGCTCAGTAACCTCACCGAGGAGTGCTTCCTCCGCTCCTGCCGCCGTGATCGGGATGGGCATCGCTGCGAGCTTTGTGCCGTTGACGTTTGCCTGGCCGACCTGTTGTGACATCACTGACTCGATATAGCGTCTGCCGATCGAGCTGTTCACGATGAGAGAGATCCATTCTGGCGCTACGCCATCCACGGCTCGTGCGCGGATCAGGTACGAGGCAAACGTTGCTACAGCGGGTGTTTCGTGGAAAACAGCCGTCTTCCCGACGAGCTCGGCACTGTTTGTCCGGTTGAAGAGGATATCGCCGGGTTCCAGTAGCAGACCGTCGATGGTGGGATCGTCAGCTGCGATGAACTTTAGGTGGGATGTATCCAGTTCACCGTCCTGGATGTTGCCCATCCGAAAGACCGGCACGTCACCGTGCTCGGGACTAGCGTGAGCTTTCGTTGAGGTTCCGTACTGAATGCTCCAGCAGAGTTGGTCGACCGAAGCGGTAACCCATCCTGGCGGTAGATCCAGCGAGTATGCGGGAGGGAGCGGAGCCACTTTGCGGCGAGCGACCATTGCCGATCGACGTTGGACGATGGCGGAGAGTCGTTCCGCGGCAGATTCGCTCGTTCTTGAGATGGTGATGGGCCTTAACACGTTGTCGATCGCCTGAGCACGAAGTCTCTGGGCCTTCTCCCGCGCGGTACTGAGAGTCGCTTCTGCGGTGTCGAGGCGGGAGAGGTGGACTTCGAGCGCATTGACGATCCGGTCCTGTTCGGCAGGCGAAGGCAGTGGTATCTGCCAATTCATCATACGAGTCGTGTCCATCGAGGCGACCGTCGTGCCATCTTTCTTGCAATGCCGCAGAAGTTGAGGCTCCGCGGCGATGAGGGCATAGCGCAACCAACTCGCCGATATATCGCTGCGGGGCGAGATCGCCTTCATGTCCTGATTCATCGTTGTCGCAAATGGAACCATGGTGATGGGTAGCGCTCGCTCAAGAATTCCGGAGCGAACGACGAACGCCACGCTTCCTGAGGGCACTAGCTTCGTGGAGGAGTTCGACACCGCCGACTCGGTGACGTGATCACGGGTTCCGCTTAGAGTTGGTTCGCCCATGTCTTTCGGCGAGAGCCAAGGAATGCTACCTCCATCCCAAAATGCGAGGTTCCTCTTACTCGGTGTGCCCCCGCCGTACCAGGTGCCAGCTTCTTTCAATGAAACCCAGTTCCAGCCCTGCGGTAGCGTGTCTCGGTTCACGCCGTCAGCTCCGTATTCAGTTCATCAAGCAATGCTTGTGCATCCTCCAGTGTCGAAATCGAGAAGTCGAGAGCGAAGCGGTCGGCACCTCCGAGGGATGACAGCGGTACTTGGTCGAGGTCGTCGACAGTGATCACGACACTTGTCTTCACCACGTCGACGATCCCATCGATCCACCGAAGCTGCTGTTCGGAAAAGGCGACGCCGCGCCTTTCTTGCTCTGACAACCACGCGGCCAACCGGGCCTCCACCGCTGAGGCGAACGGCTGAATCTTCGCCTTGCCGTCAGACTCCCTCGAGAGTTCGTGGCGCAGGATCGCGATCAGGTCGGGCACCTCGGCTTTGTGATCGGGGTCAGCAATCTCACCGAGTTCGGCATACGCCTTCCACAGGGCGTCGACACTCCCGATCGCCGGCACCCGGGCCACCTGCTCGGCGAGCGTCTTCAATTGACGGTAAGTGGGACGTCCGGTGCCGCTGCCGTGAACTACCTGCATCGCGGCGATCTCGTCACGGTGTTCGGCGAGATACTCCCTGAACGAGGCAACCCGATCGCGTGACGCGTCCGCCCAACTGATCCTCTCGGTGGACAGCACAGTGTCAGCGTTGACCTGGTCGAACAGCAGATCCTTCTGGCGACGGATGTCCAGGATCCGCTGTCGGAGTGCAGGGTTCGATGTCAGAGGTGCGACTCCGTCGTCGATCAGGGAGCGCACTGCAGCATGTCCGCCCTCGTCCTTGGCCTTCACCACGGCGTCGTCATCGCTCGCATCGGCGATTCGCCGCGCGAGATCGCGCAGCGAGGTTCCGCCGGCTACCTCGGTGATCTCGGCATCCTCGTCGGGGTCAAGCTGCGAGGCCAGTGCGGCGAGACGGACAGCCAATGTGGCGGATTCGTCGGGTGAGATGGTCATTCGGCCGGCCTTCGCCAGCAACTGTTCCAGCGACAGACTCGGCACTCGCTCCATCGGCGTCGCATCGACCAACGGCGAATCGGTGACCCCGACAGCATCGACGATCACGAACCGCTCCTTGGTGGAGCCGGGATGCGCGTCGGGCGTGAGCGCCGCGTAGTCGTCGGCATCGATCACTCGGGAACCGCGACCTTTCATCTGCTCGAAATACACTGCCGACCTGACAGACCGCATGAAGAAGACACACTCGATGGCGCGTACATCAGTGCCTGTCGCAATCATGTCGACGGTAACCGCGACTCGCAGCGTCGGACTGTTCCGAAAATCCTGCAGCTTCTGCTTCGCATCCGATGCGGTGTAGGTGATCTTGGCGGCGAAATCGGCGCCCTCGCCGAACACCTCACGCACCTGCTCGACGATCACATCGGCATGCGCGTCGGTCTTCGCGAAGATCAGCGTCTTCGGAACCGCCGACCGTCCGGGGAAAATGTCGCTGTACAACCTGTCGCGAAATGTGGAGAGCAGGGTGCGAACCTGGTCTTCGGCGATCACATCACGCCCGATCGCTGCACCAGCGTACGCATAGTCGTCGTCGAGTTCCTCATACCGTTGGACGCGCGTCTTGCGGTCCCGGATAGGGACCACTGTGTTCGCCTCGATCGTTGCGCCTTGCTCGGTGATCTCGGTGCGGATCCGGTACACGTCGAACGGCACATTGACTCCGTCGATCACTGACCGCTCATAGGGGTACTCACTGATCAAGTTCTGATCGAAGAACCCCAGAGTCTGTTTGGTCGGCGTTGCAGTGAGTCCGATGATCGGCGCATCGAAGTAGTCGAGGACACTGCGCCAACGACCGTAGATCGAACGATGACACTCGTCGACGACGATCAGGTCGAAGGTCTCCGGCGGTACTGCCGGGTTGTACACCGCGTCGACCGGCCGATCCGGCTCGTCGAGATCGCCGTCGACGTCGTCATCGACCTCCGGCAGCTCCCGTCCCTGAAGGAGGAGGTAAAGCCGCTGGATAGTAGAGAGCGCAACGTTCGTGGAGCCAAGCACGGTTCGCCCGCTCAAACGTTGAACGTTGTAGATCTCGCCAAAACGACGACCATCGTCGCGCGGAACGAAATTCTCGAACTCGCCCTCTGCTTGCTCGCCGAGGTTGTTGCGGTCGACGAGGAACAAAACACGGGATGCACGAGCGTGTTTGAGGAGCCGGTAGCTCAAGGTGACGGCGGTGAAAGTCTTGCCTGCGCCGGTAGCCATCTGAACGAGACCGCGCGGGCGGGTCTGTTTGAGGGACTTCTCGATCCCTTTGATCGCGTCGAACTGATTGGGCCGCAGGCCATCTGGCTGTAATTCGGGGAGAGCGAGAATCCTCGCGCGGAGTGTCGGCGACTCGGGATCAGCTTCGGCCTGGTGCATCCAGGTCTGGACGGTTTCCGGCCGGGCGAACTGGAAGACTTCGCGGGATCGCGGCTTCGGATCGAGCTGATTGGTGAACCGTGTTTCGGTGCCAGTGGACTCGTACCGGAATGGCAGCGGTTCCCCGCGCCGCCACGCCGCCAGTCGGTGTTCAGCACGCAACCCTTCGGCGTACTTGCGTGTCTGGTGCTCTACCCCGATCAGTGCGGTTCCTTCGCGTTTAGCCTCGATGACTCCGACGATGCGGCTGTCGACGTACAGCAGGTAGTCGGCAAATCCAGAGGCGAGCGGGAACTCGCGGACCGCGACGCCGAGAGCAGCGGTGGGATCGATGGCCGCGTAGTCCTGCACAGTCCAGCCAGACTCGGTCAACTGTCGATCGATGTTTCTGCGAGATTGGACTTCGTTCAGTGGGGGACGACGACGGAACCTGTGGGTGAAGTCTGCCGCTTGAGCCTTATCGGGAGTTTGGATGGCGGCCGACCCGAGCCTCCCGGATTCGACAAGTCCGTCCACCTTGGCCCGCAGCGCCGCCACGGTTTCGGCCATTACAGCCTGCTGTCGGCGAGCGTGCTCCAGTTCGGCCTCGGCCGCCCGCCGGCCCCGAGCCTCGGCTTCAGCGGCAGTTCGAGTGGAATCGAGTTTCGTGAGGGTTTCAGTGAGTTCGGTTCGGGAACGATTCAGAAGATCCGCTACGTCGCGGCCGTTGCCTTCACCACCGAATCGTGCAGTGGTCGGAGGTTCAGGGGCGATGAAGCTCCGGGGAGTCTGATCGTTGAGCAGCGCCAGGCGGAGCAGGTTGCCGATCTGCCAGCAACGTTCCAGTGAGGTGAGCGCGGCGCGGACGTCGAACAGATGCTCATGGGTGGCATCGTTCCCGATCTTCCGGATGTCGTGGAAGGCGTCAGCCACGGCGGCCGTGAGGATTCCATTCCGTTCCAGCGCTGCGATTCGATCAACTTGGCGACTGCCATCGAACCGCGTCGAGCTGCGGATCACGAGCTGTTCTGCGGCAACCTCCCCGAACTGACGGCACTTGATGATCGCGCCGTTAGGGTCGGAGTACGCGGTCGATTCCGCGCCGGCGCCGTAGATCGCGAGCAGCGGCTCCACTTGAATCAGGAGGCCGAAATTTCGGGATTCGGACGCCGCCGCGACCAGGCGTGGATCGATCTCCATGCACTTCCTTCGTTCGTCCGTCGCCGCCGTAAGCCGCTCGACTCTATCGAGATTTCGGGCAGAGGTTGGCGAAGCCGCTGCCGGACTCGATCCGATGTCGCGTGTGTGCCCTAGGACAGATGCCAGGAGATTATGTCGCACACGATCTGGATGGCCGAGCCACGTGCTCGATTCCGTCCGCGTCGCAGGAGGCGTCCCAGCCGTTTGGGCGGGTCAGATGACTGGGCGCACGATGATCTATCCAGGTTCACAGACGAGTGTCTGACCGCCTTGAAAAGTGAGTGAAGGTAGGGAAGCCCAAGAGAAGCCCCGAGTAACGCGTGCGCGGGGATAGCGACCCAAGAAATCCCCACAACGGCGAGCGCGGTCGAATGCGCGGAGATTTGAGCAGAAAAAACGAGGTCAGGCCACATTTGTGCAACCTGACCCGATGTACCGCTTTGAGTTGAACCGCTCCGTGGTGGGCGAAGGGGGACTTGAACCCCCACGTCCCGAAGGACACTGGCACCTGAAGCCAGCGCGTCTGCCATTCCGCCACTCGCCCGTGGCTGTCTGCGTGAGACCCGAGAACGATAGCAAGGGGTACGGGGCGGAAGCAAAACGCGTCGCGTGAGGACCCAGCCGACGGAAACCAGCGCCCAGTCGACGGGGCGCCCTTCGTGTCACTCGCAAGCTCGCTCCTCAGGGACCGACGACCGCTCGCGAGCTCGCCGCCGCGTACCCACTCAACGAAAAACAGCGCCCAGTCGACGGGACATGGCGCCCACTCGACGGGGTTTGTGGACGTGGATGTATCGGTTCGTGATCGGAAATACACCCGTATGCGCTGGTCAGCGACGGTGTGGCAGGTAGGGTGAACACCACGACGTCGCTGTTGCTGATGTTGCGAACGTTGCTGCATTGACGTCGACCCAGGCTAAATGGTCAGAATCGGTATCATCTATCAAGGCCATACGCACGGCGACACGCCACGACCGTGTGCAGCAAGCCGCGAAGGGAGGGTCGCCGGTGGGTATTTTGCAGCGTATCGAACGCAAGCTGGAGGGCGCGGTCGACGACAGCTTCGCGCGTGTCTTCGGCGGCCAGGTCGCACCGCAGGAGATCGAGAACGGACTACAGCGCGAGGCGCAGGAGGGTCTGCGCGATCTCGGTGACGGCGCGATCCTGGCCCCCAACAGCTATCGATTGCAGCTCAGTTCCACCGACTTCAAGCACGTGGCGGCCGAGTACGAACTGAACCGCAAGACCTTCTCCAAGCACCTCGAGAACTTCATCTCCGACAACGGCTGGCAAACCTACGGCCGGGTCGTCGTAGAGTTCGACGAGTCCCCGTCATTGCATACCGGTATCTTCCGTGCCCACGGATCGGTGAATCCGGATGCCCGACCCAGACCGATGTCGCCCGGCCGACAAGATCCACCCGCAGCGCAGGCACCGTCGGCGCCGCACGCACCCCAGGCAGAGCAGCACCCCGAAAGTGCACATCGACAAGTAGGAGCCCCACAGATGACCAACAACCCCGGATATGACCAGCGCAGGGGGACCGACCCGGCGTATGACCAGGGTGGCCAGCAGGGTGGCTACGACTACCAGCAGGCCGGCGGCTATCCCCAGGGCTACGGCCAGCAAGGCTACGCCGACCAGGGATACGCACAGCAGGGCTACGGACAGCCCGGATATGACCAGGGCTATCAGCAGGGCTACGACCCGGCCTATGCCCAGCAGGGCGGCTACGACCAGGCCTACGCCGACCAGAACTACGGTCAGGGCTATGCCGACCAGGCCTACGCCCAGCCCGGCTACGAGCAGGGCTACCAGCAGGGTGGTTACGACCAGGGTGGCTACCAGCAGGCCTACGACTACCAGCCGGGTGACTACCAGCAGCAGGGCTACGGTCAGCCCGCCTACGGCTACGGCCAGGGCGGTTACGACCAGGGCTACGGCCGGCCGGGGTACGCGCCAGCGGCGATCACCCTGCTTCTCGAGGACGGCAGCAACCGCACCTTCCAGCTGCGGGAGGGCTCCAACATCATCGGGCGCGGCCAGGACGCCCAGTTCCGGCTGCCCGACACCGGCGTGTCGCGCCGGCATGTGGAGATCCGCTGGGACGGCTCCGTGGCGATGCTGACGGATCTGAACTCCACCAACGGCACCACCGTCAACGACCTGCAGGTCAGCAGCTGGGAACTCGCCGACGGTGACCGTATCCGCGTGGGCCACTCCGACATCACTGTCCGGTTCCAGTAGTCACCACGCATTCACCCGGTCGCTCACCAGGCGACCGGGCGTTGATACTGAACTGTCACATCTCAATGCAGGCGAAAACTCAGTCTGCCCATAAGATGCAGTCGGGTCCGTTTGTACGACCGGCGCCCGGGGTGGAACGCGTGGGCCGAGAAGTGATGGCGCTGGAGGTGAACACTTAGATGCAGGGCTTGGTGCTGCAGCTGACCCGAATCGGGTTCTTGCTGCTGCTCTGGCTGTTCGTGTACGCCGTCATCCGAACCCTGCGCGCCGACATCGCGTCTGCCGGCGGCAGCCGCTTGGCGCGCTATACGCGCGGCGACAAAAGGGATCGGTCGAGCGCGCGCACGGCCCGCGGCTCCGCGCGGTACCTGGTGGTGACCCAGGGCGCGCTGGCCAACACCCGGATCACGCTGGGCACCCAACCGGTGCTGCTCGGACGCGCCGACGACTCGACGCTGGTCCTCACCGACGACTACGCATCCGAACGGCACGCGCGGCTGTCGCGGCGCGGCGACGACTGGTACGTCGAAGACCTCGGCTCCACCAACGGCACCTACCTTGACCGCTCCAAGGTCACCACCGCGGTGCGGGTTCCGCTGAGCACGCCGATCAGGATCGGCAAGACCGTGATCGAGTTGCGCCCGTGACCCTGGTACTGCGCTACATCGCGCGAAGCGACCGTGGGCTGGTCCGCTCGAACAACGAGGACTCCGTGTACGCCGGTGCCCGGCTGCTGGCGCTCGCCGACGGCATGGGCGGTCACGCGGCCGGGGAGGTCGCCAGCCAGCTGGTGATCCAGGCGCTGCGCAGCCTCGACGACGACGAGCCCGGCGGCGATCTGCTGGCCCAGCTCGATCGCGCCACCCACAACGGCAACGCGGCCATCGCCGCCCAAGTGGAGCACTCCCCCGAACTCGAGGGCATGGGCACCACCCTCACCGCGATCCTGTTCGCGGGCAGCCGTATCGGCCTGTGCCACATCGGTGACTCCCGCGGCTACCTGTACCGCGACGACCAGCTCACCCAAATCACCCGCGACGACACGTTCGTGCAGACTCTCGTCGACGAGGGCCGCATCACCGCCGAACAGGCCCACACCCACCCGCAGCGTTCGCTGATCATGCGGGCGCTCACCGGTCAGGAGGTGGAGCCGACGCTGACCATCCGGGAAGCCCGCGCCGGCGACCGCTACCTGCTGTGCAGCGACGGCCTGTCCGACGTGGTGAGCGAGGAGACCCTCGCCGACACCCTCGGATCCATCACCGACTACAAGGAGTGCGCCGACCGGCTCATCGAACTGGCGCTGCGTGGTGGCGGTCCCGACAATGTGACCGTCATCGTCGCCGACGTCGTCGACACCGAGTACGGCGATTCGCGACCCATCGTCGGCGGCGCCGCCGGTGGCGACGACGAGGGCTACACGCCCAACCCGGCAACCGCGGCCGGACGCGCAGCCGCCCTGCGGCCACCGGCCGAGAAACCGCAACGTCCCACCATCATGGCCGACGACGATCAGGCACCGCCGCACCGACCGTGGCGCCGTTGGGTGTTCGCCGGGACCGCGGTGGCCGTGATCGCACTCATCATTGTGGGTGCGTTCATCACCCGGGCGATGGTGCGCAACAGCTACTACGTGGGCGCCGAGAACAACGAGGTGGTGATCTTCCAGGGCTCGCCGGACAAGGTGCTGTTCCTCGACCTCAGTTCAGCCAACCAATCAGTGTGCGTGACCGGTCTCGACCAGGAACAGCCGCAGGTGGAGTTCGTCGAATACGACACCTCAGACACCTGCACGCCGCTGCAGACGTCGGATCTGGCCGAACTCGATCGCAACGCCGTCGAGGGCAAGTCGATCCGCAACATGCCGCTGTCCGACGCCGAGGACCGCGTCGAGGCGCTCAACTTCCTGCCGCTGTGCCCGGAACCGCTGCCCGAGCCCACCCCGACACCCGCGCCGGTGCCCGGTCAGCCGGCCCCTCGGCCCTCCCCGACACCCGCCACCCCACCGGCCCCATCGCCGACGTCGTCCACGCCCGCTTCGACCACGTCGTCGTCGCTGGCACCCCAATACGACAATGACGGCAACAAGATCTGCCGGGGCCATTAGATGAGTCAACCGTCCGCGACCGTTCACGCTCCGCCGCGCCAACCTCCCGAACAGACCGGCCGCACCGCCGAGATGCTGCTGCTCGGGTTCGCCATCGGCCTGGTGACCGTGGCGCTGCTCATCGTGCAGTCCGCCCAGGAACAGAGCCTCACCTGGGATCTGGCGAAGTACGTCGCCGCCTACACGGCGCTGTTCGGCGTCGCGCACCTGGTGGTGCGGCGCTACGCCCCGCATGCCGATCCGCTGCTGCTGCCGGTGGTCGCGGTGCTCAACGGCCTCGGGTTGGTGCTGATCCACCGAGTCGACCTGGGTACCGGACCGACCGGTGAATCCATCAACGACTCCGATGTCACCCACAATGCCGACCAGCAACTGCTGTGGGCGGTCCTGGGCATCATCGCGTTCTCGGCGGTGCTGATCCTGGTACGCGATCACCGCACCCTGTCGCGCTACGCCTACACGCTGGGCCTGGGTGGCCTTGTGCTGCTGATCATCCCGGCGATCCTGCCGTCGTCGATGTCGGAGATCAACGGGTCGAAGAACTGGATCATCCTGCCGTTCTTCTCGATTCAGCCCAGCGAGTTCGCCAAGATCCTGATCATCATCTTCACCGCGGCGTTCCTGGTGTCCAAGCGTGACCTGTTCACCACCGCGGGAAAGCATTTCCTCGGTATGGATTTCCCCCGCGCCCGCGATCTGGGACCGCTGCTGGCGGCGTGGTTCGTGTCGATCGCGGTGCTGGCCTATTCGTCGGATCTGGGTAGCTCGCTGCTGATCTTCTCCACCGTGCTGACGATGGTGTATGTGGCCACCGAACGTGCCAGCTGGCTGGTGCTGGGCATCACGCTGTTCGTGATCGGCGCGTTGATCGCCTACCAGCTCTTCGGGCACCTGCAGGTGCGGGTGGAGGTGTGGCGGGATCCGTTCAGCGACTTCGACGGCTCCGGCTACCAGATCGGGCAGAGCCTGTTCGGTCTGGCCACCGGCGGTCTGTTCGGCACCGGCCTCGGCTCGGGCCGGCCCAACATCGTCCCGTTCGCCAACACCGACTTCATCATCGCCACCGTCGGTGAGGAACTCGGACTCACCGGGCTCGCCGCGATCCTGATGCTGTACCTCATCTTCGTGATGCGCGGCCTGCGCACCGGCATCGCGGTGCGCGACAGCTTCGGCAAGCTGCTCGCGACCGGCCTGTCGTTCACCATCGCGGTGCAGATCTTCGTGGTGGTCGGCGGCGTCACCAAACTGATCCCGCTGACCGGTCTGACCACCCCGTTCCTGTCCTATGGCGGGTCGTCGCTGCTGGCCAATTACATTCTGGTGGCGTTGCTCATCCGGATCTCCAACGCCGCCCGCGAACCCGACCCCACGCGTCGGCGCCCGCCACCCAAGAGCATCGACTCGCTGCCCACCCAGGCGGTGCGCCGATGAACAAACCGATCCAACGGGTGTCCATCGCGGTGATCGTGATGGTGGTGGCCCTGCTGGCCAACGCCACCTACGTGCAGGTGTTCAAGGCCGACGCACTGCGGTCGGACCCGCGCAACAACCGGGTGCTGCTCGACGAGTACTCGCGGCAACGCGGCGCGATTACCGCCGACGGAGGTTCGGTGGTCGCGGTGTCGGTGCCCACCGACAGCCGACTGAAGTTCCTGCGCACCTACCCGCCCAACGGCGCCGACGCGTTCGCGCCGGTGACCGGTTATTACTCGTTCCAGTACGGCAGTTCCGGGCTCGAGTTGTACGAGAACTCGATCCTGAACGGCAACGACGACCGGCTATTCGGGCAGCGGTTCATGGACATGTTCTCCGGCCGCGACCCGCGCGGCGGCAACGTCGTCAGCACCGTGATGCCACGCCTGCAGCGGGTGGCCTACGACGGCCTGCGCAACGGCTGCCAGGGCGGCTGCCGTGGCGCGGTGGTGGCGTTGCAGCCCAACACCGGCAAGATCCTCGCGATGGCGTCGTCGCCGAGCTACGACCCCAACAAGCTGGCCAGCCACGACCAGGATGTGCGCGAACGCAGCTGGGCAGCATGGAACCAGCCCGGCGACATCAACAACCCGATGCTCAACCGCGCCGTCAACCAGCTCTACCCGCCGGGTTCGACGTTCAAGGTGATCACCAGTGCCGCCGCGTTGCGCGACGGGGTGACCCCCGATGTGCGGCTGACCGCGGCTCCCCAGATCACCCTGCCCGACACGGCGACGTCGCTGAGCAACTACGGCGGCCAGACGTGCCCCGGGTCGTCGGGCGGAACCGTGTCGCTCACGCAGGCGTTCGAGTACTCCTGCAACACGGCATTCGTCGACCTGACGACGACCAAGATGAAGGATCCGATCACCGTGTTCACTGAGACGGCGAATCGTTTCGGCCTCGATGAGGAACAGCCCGACACCCCACTACCGGTATCGGAGTCCACCGTCGGCGCGATTCCCGACCTGGCCGCGCTCGGCCAGGCGTCGATCGGGCAGCGCGACGTGCGGGTGACGCCGATGCAGATGGCGATGGTCGCCGCGACGGTCGCCAATGGCGGCGTCCGGATGCAGCCCTACCTGGTGGACAAGCTCCAGGCCGCCGATCTGCGTACTCTGCAGACGACACAACCGACCACGATCAACGAACCGATCAGCTCCGATCAGGCGGCGACGCTGACATCGATGATGATCGACTCCGAACGCAACACCGCCGGCGCCGGCGGTCCGGTGTCGATCGCATCGAAGACCGGTACGGCCGAGCACTCCGCGACCTCCGACGTGGAATCGGAGACGCCGTACTCCTGGTACATCGCCTTCGGGCCGTCGGCGAACGCACAGGTCGCGGTGGCGGTTGTGGTGGAGAACGGTGACCTCGGTCCCGCCTCCACCGGCGGCGCGGTGGCCGCGCCGATCGGACGAGCTGTGATCAACGCGCTGGTGGGAGGTGCAAGCTGATGACATTGCAGAGCGGCACCACCATCGCCGACCGCTACCGGCTGATGCGTCTCATCGCCACCGGTGGCATGGGCCAGGTCTGGGAGGCTCTCGACGCCCGGCTCAATCGGCGGGTGGCGGTGAAGGTACTCAAGGCCGAGTACACCCACGACCCGGAGTTCACCGCACGGTTTCGGACAGAGGCACAGACCACCGCCAAGCTGAACCACCCGGGCATCGCCAACGTCTTCGACTACGGCGAGACACCCGATCGCGGCGGCGGTGAACCGCTGGCGTACCTGGTGATGGAGCTGGTCGACGGCGAACCACTCAACTCGGTGATCTCGCGGATGGGCCGCTTGTCGCTGAACAACACCCTGGACATGCTCGAGCAGACCGGTCGGGCGTTGCAGGCTGCGCACACGCAGAATCTGGTACACCGCGACGTCAAGCCCGGGAACATCCTCATCACCCCGACCGGGCAGGTGAAGATCACCGACTTCGGTATCGCCAAGGCCGTCGATTCGGCGCCGGTCACCCAGACGGGCATGGTGATGGGCACCGCCCAGTACATCTCGCCCGAGCAGGCCACCGGCGACGAAGCGACCGCCGCGTCGGACGTCTACTCGCTCGGTGTGGTCGGCTACGAGGCGCTGACCGGCCGCCGACCGTTCCTCGGTGACGGCGCGATCACCGTCGCCATGAAACACATCCGCGAGACGCCGCCGCCGCTGCCCAACGCGGTACCGGCCAATGTGCGCGAGCTGATCGACACCACGATGGCCAAGGACCCGAGGCAGCGGTATGCCAACGGTGGCGAGTTCGCCGACGCGGTGGCCGCGGTACGTGCCGGGCATCGTCCGCCGCGACCGGGTGCCATCGCCGGTGCTGCCGCGGCCGGAGCGGCCGGTGGGGCCGCTGCTGCGGCGGCCATGCGGCCGTCGGCGACCCGCGCGATGACCGGGTCGTCGACGCAACCGGCGACGGCGCGGACCTCGAGCCGCCCGCCCAGTCGACCGATGCCACCGGCCGACGACAACAGTTGGACGACCGGGCAGAAGGTGCTCGCCGGGGTGGCCGGCGCGTTGCTGGTCGCCGCGCTGGTGTTGATCGGCTACTGGCTGTTGAACATGAACTCGTCGTCGCCAGGGGTGCCCGCGACGTCGTCGACAACCACGGTGACCGAGACCACCACGGCGGTCCCGGAGACCACCGAAGAGCAGGTGGAGCCCGAACCGACCACTACGACACGTGAGCGGCCCACCACAACCGCCGAGACCACCACCGAGGAGACCACCACCGAGCCACCGCCCGCGCCGGACACCGCAGACACCACGGACCCGGGCGCGCCGACCGCAGAGAACCCGTTGTTTCCGACCTTCACGATCCCCGGCCTGTCGGGTCGATGAGGTGACGATAATGGTTGGGGTGTCGATGGGGATGGCAGCATACGAGCGGGTACCGCTCGGCCGCGGCCGGACCGTGAGCTGCGAAAGATGGTGAGCGCAACGTGATGTCGACGCCGCACCATCTGTCTGATCGGTACGAACTCGGCGAGACGCTCGGGTTCGGTGGCATGTCGGAGGTGCATTTCGCGCGGGATCTCCGTTTGCATCGCGATGTCGCGATCAAAGTGCTACGCGCCGACCTGGCACGTGATCCCACGTTCTATCTGCGGTTCCGACGTGAGGCGCAGAACGCGGCGAAACTGAACCATCCGACGATCGTGCAGGTCTTCGACACCGGTGAGGCCGAGACCGAAGACGGTCCGCTGCCGTTCATCGTGATGGAGTACGTTGACGGCGACACGCTGCGCGACGTCCTGCGGTCCAACGGGCCGGTCTCGCCCCGCCAGGCGATGACGTGGATGGCCGATGTGGCCGCGGCGATGGATTTCTCGCACCGCAACGGCATCGTGCACCGCGACATGAAGCCGGCGAACGTGATGATCGACAAGGCCGGCGCGGTGAAGGTAATGGACTTCGGCATCGCCCGCGCGATGAGCGACACCACCTCGACGATGACGCAGACGTCGGCGGTGATGGGCACCGCGCAGTACCTGTCCCCCGAACAGGCCCGCGGCATCAAGGTCGATCCGCGCAGCGACATCTACTCGATGGGCTGCGTGCTGTTCGAACTGCTCACCGGCGAACCTCCGTTCACCGGTGACTCCCCGGTCGCCGTCGCCCACCAGCACGTACACGAGGACCCGGCGTGGCCGTCGTCGATTCGCGAGGAGATCCCGCCGGCACTCGACTCGGTGGTGCTCAAGGCGATGAGCAAGAACCCGGCGAACCGGTACCAGTCGGCCGCCGACCTGCGATCGGATCTGATCAAGGTGCTCGCCGGGGGTCGGCCGTCGGCGCCGATGCTGATGTCGGATGCCGACCGCACCGAGTTCATCGACAGCACCGCGCGACGGTCCCTGACCGACTCCGGACCCCGTCGTGCGGTCAGCGGCGGCTCGCATCGCCGTGAGGACGACACCGGCGACGTCGATCCGCCGGTGCGACGACGGCGCCTCGGGCTGATCGTCGGGACGGCGGTGGCCGCGGTGATCGCACTGGTGGCCGGTCTGCTGCTGTGGTCCCCGTGGGGTTCGGACACCGCCGCCCAGATCCCGGTGCCCGCGGTGGTCGGCAAGACGTCGGCGGAGGCCCGCGACAGTCTCGAGGCCGCCGGGTTCACCGTTCAAGAACTCGAAGAGCCGAGCCTGGAGGTGGCGGCCGGTTCGGCAACCCGATCCACCCCCGCAGAGAACGTGCTGGCCGCCGAGGGCTCCGAGATCACCCTCTACATCTCGACCGGTCCGCAGCGTCACCAGATGCCCGACCTGCGTGGACAGACCCCCGACGAGGCGACCGAGGCCTTGCGGGTGCTCGGATTCTCCAACGTCAGGACCGACCGGGTGGATTCGACCGGCGAACTGAAAGACAAGGTCGTCGGCACCACCCCGCCGGTGGGGGCCGAGGCGCCCGTCAACGGCGCGGTCGTGGTGCACGTGGGTAACGGTCCCAAGGAGATCACCGTGCCCGATGTGACCGGGCAAACCGAAGACGAAGCGCGCACCGTGCTCGAACAGGTCGGTCTGCAGGTGGTCAGTGTGGCCGGCGATTCCGAACTCCCGGCCGGGCAGGTGGTGAGCAGTTCTCCGTCGGCCGGTGAGACGGTGGAGCAGGGCACGACCGTGCAGATCGTGGTGTCGCGCGGCAATATGTTCGTGATGCCCAACCTGCGCGGTCAGACCCTACAGCAGGTCCGCGCCAGCCTGGCCGACGCCGGTTGGGGGGACGGGACGCTGAACCGGACCGATCGCAATGTGCCCATCACCAGCCCCGACAACGACAAGGTGCTCAGCCAGACCCCCGCTCCCGGCTCGCGGGTGCGTAAGGGCGGCTCAGTTTCGGTGGTGATCGGTCAGGCGAGTCTGCTGCCGGGCTGAGCCGCAGCGGAGCCTCAGCCGATCGCGGCGGCCATCTCCGATTCGAGAACGGCGACGCGAGATTCGGGGATGTCGATGCCGCAGACGGCCAGCCAGTTGGCCAGCATGCGGTGTCCGCCCTGGGTGAGCACACTCTCCGGGTGGAATTGCACGCCGTGGATGGGGAGCTCGCGGTGGGCCATCGCCATCACGATGCCCGACTCGGTCCGGCCGGTGACGATCAGTTCGTCGGGAATCGTGTCGGGCACCACGGTCAGCGAGTGATATCGGGTCGCGGTGAACGGGCTGGGGAGTCCGGCCAGTACGCCCACGTCGTCATGGATCACCTGCGAGGTCTTGCCGTGCAGGAGTTCGGGAGCGCGGTCCACGGTGCCGCCGAACGCCGCTCCGATGGCCTGATGGCCCAGGCAGACACCCAGCAGCGGCATCCCGGACTGCCGGGCCACACCGACCAGTGGGATGGTGGCCCCGGCGCGCTGCGGGGTGCCTGGGCCCGGGCTCAGCAACACGCCGTCGAAACCCTCGACCGCGGCCGCCGGATCGGCCAACTGTGGATCGTCGTTGCGCCACACGACGGCTTCCACACCAAGCTGGCCCAGATACTGGACGAGGTTGTAGACGAAGCTGTCGTAGTTGTCGATGACGAGGATGCGACCGGCTGACGACCCCGATCCCTCGCGCACAGGCGGCTGATTCACCCCGTCAGGCTACCTTGGGCGACCCGGCGGCAGTCCATCGGATTTGCGCCGCCCCGCGGTGGCCGTACGCGACGTTGCCGGGTCGGCGACCTGGTGAGATACCGTAGAGACACACCTTTGCGAGCGGCGGACCCACTGTCAGGGAGTCATCCCGGTACCGTCGCGACCGACCGACAGCCCGATGAGCTGTTCAGCACTACAGAGGAAGTCATGCCGAAGTCAAAAGTCCGGAAGAAGACCGATTACACCATCAACCCGGCAAGTCGGACGCCGGTGAAGGTGAAGGCGGGCCCCTCCAGCAACATCTACGTGTGGATCATGCTCGGCCTCATGTTGATCGGGCTCGCCTGGCTGATCGTGTTCTATCTCGTCGCCACCCCATCGGCGCTGGGCGCCGAAGGCAAGGCGCTGCACTGGATGTACGAGCTGGGTCCGTGGAACTTTCTGATCGGATTCGCCCTGATGGTGGTGGGTTTGCTGATGACCATGCGGTGGCGTTGACGCGTGCGGGAAAACGGACGCTCGATCCGTCCACAGCACCTACTCACATGTGTGTAATTCATCCACACTGTGGAAACCACATGTGTGTAAGTCATCCCCACTGTGAGTAAAGCCTGTGGATAACTCAGCCCATCTATCCACAAATGAATGGGCCACCCCTCGGCCGGCCGCGGTCGCGCTGGGCATCGGTGGTGTGATCCTGTTGGTGGCGGCGGTCTGGGCGGCCGGAGACCCGGCCGGTCTGGTGCTGATGGGCACCGCCGGACTACTGCTGTTGGGATTCTCCGGCTACGCGCTGCTCATCCGCCCGCGGCTGGCGGTGATCACCGCGCCCGACGGCCGACCGGCGATTCTGGTGCGCACCATCGGCGGCGCGCACACCTATCCGCGAGACCGGATCGATCGAATTCGGTTGCTCGACTTCCGCCGTATCGGCCGTCGGACCGGCCAACTGGAGTTCGATTTCCTGCAGCACGATGCGCCGACAACCGCCTCGGCGGATGACGCGCTGCGCGACGACACCCGCCTGGTGGTATTCAGCCGGTGGGATCTGGGTGCCGACCTCGGCGCGGTCGCCGAGGACCTGCGCCGGGCCGGCTTCGTGGTCGACGACCAACGCACCTGATCCCCGGCCGCCGCGGCAAGTTCAGCCGACGAAGACGCGGATCCCGGTGTATGACATCGCGACCACGACACTGACGGCCAACGCCAGTACCAACAGGGCGGCGATGACGATCCACCCGATCCGGGAGGCGGCGGCCGCCGATCGACGCTCGGGCGACAGCAACCATCGGGGCGCGAAGATGATGCCCGCAGTGGCGGCCGCGCCGAACAGCAGACCACCGACGTGGGCCAGCAACGAAATGCCCGGAATGGTGATCGACAGGACCAGGTTCAGCACGATGATGGAGATGACCGGTGTCGGTGACACCCGGGCTCTGAGAACCACGATGAGGACCGCACCCATCAGGCCGTAGATGGCTCCCGACGCCCCGGCGTTGATCGAGATGTCGGGCCCGAACGCCATCACCGCGGCACTACCGCCCAGCAGCGAGGTGACATACACCCCGAGATAGCGCGGGATGCCGATGGCGATCTCGAGGTCACGGCCGAGAATGAACAGCGAGATCATGTTCACCGCGACATGGGTGATCGAGAAATGCAGGAACCCTGCGGTGAACAGTCGCCAATACTCGCCGTCGGCGACCAAGGGTTTCACCAGCGCGAGGTCGACGAACAGCCGCGAGTTCAGCATGTCGAAACCGCCGGCCTGCAGCGCACACAGCGCGAAGATGACCAGGTTGATCGCGATCAGCGTGTAGGTCGCGTACGGCCGGGAGGCCACCGGACCGGCCACCATGGGTCGGATGCCGCGATCACCGAACGTCGGGGCGGCCACGTTGCGTTGGACACCGTCGTTGCGCAGACATTCCACGCAGTGCTGTCCGACGGCGGCCGGTCGGAGGCATTCGGGGCAAGCCGGTCGCCCGCACCTGCTACACGACAGGCCGGTGGGACGATCGGGGTGCCGAAAGCACACCGCAGGCGGACCTGCGGTGTACTGCGGACCGGGGTACTGCGGGCCGGTCAGTTGATTTCGATCTTCTCGATGACGACCTCGTCGAGCGGGCGGTCGGCACGATCGGTCGACGTGGTGGCGATGGCGTCGACGACCTGCTGCGACGCCGGGTCGCTGACCTCACCGAAGATGGTGTGGCGACGGTTGAGGTGCGGGGTGGGGCCCACGGTGATGAAGAACTGCGAGCCGTTGGTGCCCGGTCCGGCGTTGGCCATGGCCAGCAGATATGGGCGATCGAACTGCAGCTCGGGGTGGAATTCGTCGGCGAACTGGTAGCCGGGCCCGCCGCGGCCGGTGCCGGTGGGATCGCCGCCCTGGATCATGAAGCCCTCGATGACGCGGTGGAACACCGAGCCGTCGTAGAACGGGCCGCTGTCGCCGCCGGAGGCGTTCGGCTGGCTGTAGTCCTTGGAGCCGTCGGCGAGGCCGGTGAAGTTCGCGACCGTCTTGGGTGCGTGATTGCCGAACAGTTCGACAACGATGTCGCCGCGATTGGTGTGCAGGGTCGCGGTCTGCTTCTGAGTAGTCACATCACCATCCAACCACTTTCCGCGACGAGGGGTTCCCGGCCGGTTACCGCGGGTCACACGCCCCGATCGCAACACACCCGAGATGACAGGCGACCCGAGCGACTGGCACGCTGGTGGGCATGTCGAACAAGTACGTGTGGGCGGGCGTGTCGAGTGCTGCTGCGCTGATCGCCACAGCGGTCACCGTCGGCGTCGTGCGCCGCTCCCGCCGGGAGCCGCCACCGATTTCGGCCACCGTGCCCCGCGTAGAGGATCTGCGCACAGTCACCGACGGCGGGGACCCGGATTCCGCGGCATCGTGATCACATGGCGGTCCTGACGAGCGTGCCGGCCGGGCCCCCCGCGGCGCCGATGGGTGTCTGCACGGTCACCGACCGAACAGCGGCGACGCGGAAACGGTAATTTGGAACAGTGACCTCCGACGACACCTCGCGTCCGAACTCTGATCCGGGCGCCCCCCGGAGCAGCGCGGACGCCGACGGCGACGCCTCTGCGAACACCCCGGTGTCGGCGCCCTGGGAGCGGCCGCCGACGGCACCCGTCACGTCGTCGGGATCAGCCCCAGCGCATGTCACGCCGCCACGCGGTCCGAATTCGCCACCGCAGAACCGTCCCAGTCCGCGGCCGCCGCAGTCGGGTGGTCCGCAGTCGGGTGGCCCGCAGGGTCCGGCTCGACCGGCGCCGCCACGCGGTCCGGGCGCACCGGGTCCTGGACCCGGCGGACGTCCGGGACCGCAGCGCGGTCCGGCCAATGGCATCCCGCCGTGGTCCACCGGTCCGGGCGGGCGCAACACTTCGCCTCCGATGCGGGGCGGCCCGCCAGCGCCTGGCTATCGCCCGCCGCCCGGTCGACGCCCCCCGCCCCCCGGCGCGCCTGGAGGTCCGCGGCCCGGGCCGCCGAATGCGGGTGCCCCGGCTCGGCCGTACGGAGCCCTGCCGCGTCCCAGCGGCAATTCACCCGGTGTCTTGCCTCCGGGTGATCTGCCCACCCGAACGGTGTCGGTTCCGACCACCGCCGACGACCCGGTCACCGCCCGCGTCACGCGGGACCCGGAATCCGCCGCCGAGACCGAGGTCCGTCCGTCCGCGCCGGCCACGGAGTCCGACGACTTCCGGCCGCTGCACGGACCTGCCGCCGCAACCGCCGCGGCGGCGGCCGGCACCGAGGGTTCGGAGCCGACCAAGCCTCCGCAGGCGTACTCCAGCATCCGCATCGACGACGACAAACGCCCGGAGGAACAGGTGCCCACGCGAAATCAGCCGACCCGAACAGGGCGATCGGCGAAGCCGCGTGGCACCAACCGAACAGCGATCTGGGCGCTGGTCCTCTCGATCCTGGGTATCACCTCACCCGTCGGGCTCTACCTCGGTTACCGTGCGCGGACGCAGATCGCGCGAACCCGCGAACTGGGCGAACCGTTTGCGCGCGTGGCGATCTGGATCGGCTGGCTGTACCTGGTGGTGATCGTTCTGGGGCTACTCACGTACTTCTGGATCGCCGGTCAGGGGTCTTAGGACCGCCGTGCGGCTGTTCGCGTTGTCAGCGGGTGTCGCCTATCGACGCACTGTGGCCGCGGCCAGGTCGTGGATCGACTGCCGCGTCGCGGGTGAGAATCCCTGTTGCGCAGCGTTGTCGAGGGCCGTGCCGGCTCCCAGCACGGGTTCGTAGTCGAGGCCGATCACGCCGGCCACCTCACCGGTGACGGCGTCGGTGAGCATTCCGGTCAGCGCCTGGTGGTTCAGCGTCGGTACCTGGCAACAGATCACCACGATCGTGCGGCGCAGAACCCCGGCGTGCTCCCACTCCGAGAACACCTCGCGGGAGCGGTTGAGCAGATCGGGTCGCGGGCCGACCACCAGAACGGGTGTGACATCGGCCAGCTCCGGCGAGCACAACTCGGGTAGCGCGGTCAGCGGCCGAGCTCCCGCATCCACCACCGGTACCGCGCCGAAACGCCAGGTGTGCAGCACGACGTCGGTGATCGCGGCCTCCGGCGCCGGCAACAGTCCGGTGCCGGCCGCGGTCCGCAGCAGCGCCTCGTCGCCGGTGGCCCGCAACCGCTGATGGAGGTCACCGTCGTTGCCGGCGGCATCCACCCACCACGACGCGCCGCTCAGGGACGTGCTCGCGCGGTATTCGGCCAGCAATGCGGAGATGACCGACGTGCCCACTCCCCCGGCGGTGCCGCAGACGACCACGCTACGTTCGCTGTTCGACGGTGGCGGGATGGGACCACCGTGTCCCTGCATGTCCTCGGTCATCGTCTCTTCCGAACTGTGTCTGGTCGAATCCGTGTTCCCGGCCGGATCCCTCACCGCGGTCGCGACTGAGGCCCACCCCGCGGCAGGCCACAGTCAGTGTAGGCATACGCCTGCGACCACTCAGGCCTGCGGCGCGGCCTCCTGTGGCCAGGCGACATGCAGATCCGGGTTGGCGTTCTGCGCCTGGTCGGTGCGCTGCTTGGTGGCCTGCTGAGCCGACTTCTCGGCCTGCGGCCCTGCGGCGCCGAGCAATCCGTACGGTGCCAACGCCTGCTCGACCGACCAGTTCACCTCCATACCGTTGATGGACGCATGGACGTCGCCGCGAGAGTTCACCACGTACGAGACCGACGGCAGGCCCGCCTTCTGCGCGTCTTCGGGTGCCAGTTCCAACTCGAACTGGTTGGCGTCGGGGTTGGGCAGCGGTTCGGCATCCGGCCGTCCCTGCTTCCACGGTTCGTCCGGGTTCGCGCCGGGGTCGCCGGCGCCAAGGGCGTAAGCGAGTGCGCCGCCGGCGGTTCCGCCGATGAGCGCGCCCGTGGCGGCACCTGCGGCCGCGCCCGCAGCGGCTCCGACTCCGAGACCGATTCCGGCGCCGGCGGCTGCGCCGAGGCCGACGATGCCGAAGCCTGTAGGAGCGATCAGGTATGGAAAGACCACCGCATTGTAGATCGCGCCGACGGCCGCACCCACCGGAACTCCAACGGCTGCACCGGCAATGCCTCCCGGAACCGCACCGACCGCAGCACCCGCGGTACCACCCAGCGCCACACCGATAATGGTCGATGCCGCCTGCCGGGTAGCCTCGTCCTCGGGTACACCGATCGAGATGAGCCCCTGCGCGATCTTCGCCTCACCGTAGGCGGCCCAGGCGTTGAGGGAGTTGACGTCCTTGTCCGACATGCCTTCCGGGATGTCGGTGATGTAGTTGCCGACACGGATCTTGTCCGGTGGCGGTGCGATCGGGCGCACGGGCGCAACAGGTTTCGGCGCAGTCAATGGTCCCTGCGGCACCGGGTTGTAGGCGTCCTCGTACGTCGGGGCCGTGTAGGTGCTGGGCTCGACGTAGGGCTGGTACGGCGCCTCCTGCGGCGGCCCGGGGATGGTGCCGGGTCCGGGCACGTTGACCGGGGCGACGTCGGGCGTCGGCGTGGTGCCGCCCTGTTGCGGAGCCGGCTCGGCTTCGGGGGTGGTGCCGCCCTGCTGCGGGGCGGTGTCGCTCGGGCTGGTGCCACCCTGGTGCGGAACGGCGTTGGCCATACCTGCGGCGAAGCCGGTCGCGATCGACGCGGCCAGTGCGGCCGAGGTCATCGTCATCAGCACCGGGGACCGTCGGTCTTCTTCGGCGCGGTGTCGGCCACTCCGCTTGGGTGGATTCGCCATCGTCGTGTGAGTCCTCTCGTGTTTCGTGGGCTGGTCGTGTGTGGCCGCGTGGTCACGCGCTGCGGCGATGTCTGTTGCGGGCTATTCCTCGCTGGTGATCGACGCGATGAACACCTTGCCGTCGGTGCGGATGGTCTTGATCGTCTGGCGGTAGACGATGGGTTCGGCATCGGGGCCGGGTGGCGTCTCGGTCAACACCACCGCGTAGGTCCCGGCACCTTCGTCGGTGATCGACAGGCAGTGCGTCGTTCCCTCGGGCACCTCGTCGATGAAGGTCTGCAGTGCATCCTCACGTGCGACCGCGTTGGGTGCCGCGACAGCACGTGCCTGGCGAGCTGAGCGATCAACGTAATAGGCGTGATTGAAGGCCTTGATCGCGCCCGCGCCGGTCTGCTGATCGCCCGCGTCATCACCTGTGGTGACCGCCCCATCCGACAGCGACGGGCAGGGGTCTGCGACGGTTGCATCCGAGACGTCCGCTGGCGAACTGGCGGTGGCGTCGGCCTGCGTCGCGGTCGAGTCATCACCGCCCTGACCGGCCAGCAGTCCGATCGACACCGCAGCCACCACGACCAGCCCGACCACCGTGGCAGCCGCACCGATCAGCGCGGTCCGGTGCGTGCGCACGAAACCAGGCTGTCCGTCCTTGGTCTTGGCCCTCGTGGAGCGCACCCGCATCTGTTCGAAGGGATCGTCGTCGTCCGATGCGGTCGGAATGAATTCGGGCTCGGAGAAGTCGGCGGCGGTGTCAGCAGGGGCGTCGAACCCGTAGGTGGCCGCCGCGGGTCGATATGAGTCCGGCTCCGGTGACGTGTGCTGCGGGATAGGAGCGCCGGCGCCCACCAGCCGAGCCTCTGCAAGATGACGAGCCAGCTCACGTGCCGGAGCGTCTCCGCCCGCCGGCCAGGCCGGGACATCGTCAAACCAATCCGATCGATCGCCCGTCATCGGCGACTCCCGAAGCCTGCCGGGAGCTGCTGGATGCGAGATCCACGTAGCGTAGATGCCGCGCGGTGGCACCGCGCCAGCACACTATGACGTGCATTGCTGCCGACACCGCGCATCCAGAATTCACCCCCCGACGAAACTGTGCAGCACCTTACCGAATGGCGAACCGTTCGCCGCCGTGCGCATCACTTCTCGCGCGGATTGTGCCACGCCTGGCCTCCCGGTTCGGCTTTGAAAAGTCGTTCTTGGCAACGGACACATCGATATTCATTCGACTGGAGGACACCTAACGCACGTCAGTGTGATACGGGTCACGGCCGGAGGGTACCGGTGATCAGGGAACCCACATACGAGCTTCTGACCCGTACGACTGAACCTGACCGGACTGGCGTCCGACGCCATACGTGCCGACTCCGATGATCGCCGGGCCTGAACCGGGCTCGAGGATTCGGCTCACACGTTGACCGGGTTTGCGGCCGAAAGACATCGGAATGCGTGTCGTCTTGTAGAAGTGTTTAGGACTGATCTCCGTCATCACGAGAGTGACGCGACAGTGCGGATTTCGAGCCCAGCCCGGACCGTCACCGGTGAATCCATGGGACGTCACGGTCGTGCGTACGTGCCCGGGCTTCCCGGCGGGAGCACTGAAGCTGACGTGCAACGCTCCTCGACAGTAGGCGTGGTCACCGAATGTCCCGAAGTGTCTCCAGCGATGGTCCAGAACATCGGAATCGGTGTATCGGCCGATGCCGTCCCCGCACCGGCAAATGACAGCACCCCGAACGCGGCGACCAGAACGGAGACAAGAGCTTTACGCATGACCAAACGACCCCCATCGAATTGACTGCAACCTGTCGAACTTAATACACGCTGAGCACGTGCCCACAATCGAGTCGGCTACGTGAACGACAGACAGGCACTGGCACAAGGGATTCGGCCCGCGCACCCGGATCATCGTCAGCATGTCGCTCAACAGATACCTGGGGTGGTTCGCGCTCACTTAGCTCGGCGCGGGCCTCGTCTTGGCGTTCATCGGAACGTTTCTCGACATCGGGTCCGGAGCGTCGGCGATCGTCCCGATGATCGCCGCGATGAGTGCCGGCGATCGATTCGTTCGCGACCACGGTCGTATTCCGACGAGCTCTGAGAAGTGGGCTCTCGTCAACGCATCGTTCGCGATCGCGGTCGTGCTCACCGCCGTCACGATCCTGGCCATGGTGCTCACGGTGCCTGATGCGCCGCTGGCGCTCGTCGACGCCGTGGGATGGGTGCTCACCGTTGTCTTGCTGATCGCCGGTCTGCTGGTGACCTACGGGCTCATCTGGTTCGGATATGGCTGGCTGACCTCGCGCACGCTGCGCAATCGCACCAAGCGCGTTCAGCAGCCGTCGTGACGAGCGGGTCGGGCAGATGCCCCGACTCACAGACTTTGGAGGTGGATGACTTCGAGTGATAACTACACGATGAGTGAGATGGGGCATGTTTGGAATTGGTCCTCACCAGCAATGGGCACAGGCCTCCTGGCCGGCGGCACACTCCTTTGCCATCTCTGGCGCACCCCTGCAGCCGTGGGCGCGTCAAACTTCTTAAAAGTTATGACTCCATGAGTACTCTGGCTAGTCTATTCCATACTTATGCATAATTGGTCCATGGAGTCACGCGCACTGATCGCAGGCGGAGAGACCTTCACGACCGAGTTCAAACGCTCCGACATCAGCGCCAAGGACCTCACCAAGGCGGTCGCGTGCTTGGCGAATGGAGAGGGAGGAGTGCTGCTGATCGGAGTTGACGACGACGGCACCGTTGTCGGCGCTTCACCTCGCCATGGACAGGTGACCAATCCTGAACGCGTCGCGGCATACATCCAAGCCAACACCGAACCCGCCCTCGCCGTCGGTGTCCACCTCGAGACAATCGACGGCCACGAGGTCATACGCATCGACGTGCCCCGCGCAGACCCGGGACCCGTCGGGACGAAGTTGGGCGTCTTCACCAAACGGGTACTGAAGTCGACAGGTCAACCCGAGTGCGCACCAATGACGGCTCACGAGATCGTCAGCATGGGCATGGTGACCCGCGGACAGGACTTCGCGGCGTCCATCGCAAGAGACGCCAGCATGGATGATCTCGATCCCCTCGAGTTCGACCGCTTCCGGCGGCTGTGCCAAGAAGCCGGCGACGAGCTCGCTGACCTATCGGATGATGACGTGTTGCGCGCTCTTGGCCTCGTGCCGATCGCCGCGCCGGTGAGTATCGGTGCCGTCCTGCTGTTCGGAACCGACGCAGCACTGCAACGGTGGGTCCCCAACGCAGAAGTGCTCTTCCAGGATGCTCGATCCGGACACCAATCGACAAACATCAGAATCGCCGAGCCCCTCCTCGGTACAGCCGAGCGTCTTCGTGAACTGATCGACGCCCGCAACACAGTCACCGAACTGATGGCCGGGCTCTATCGAATTGAGATTCCACTCATCCCCTCGATCACGCGCCGGGAAGCAGTGGCCAACGCACTTGTACACCGTGACTATGCGGCCGTGGGTCCCATACGCGTCCAACTGAACGACACCTCATTTGTGGTCGCCAACCCCGGAGGGTTTCCTCCCGGCGTCACCACCCAGAACATCCTTGACCAGTCACGGCCCCGCAGCCCCATTCTCGCCGCCGCATTCAAGCGTGCGGGCTTGGTCGAGCGACGAGGCAAGGGAGTCAACGACATGTTCGAACAGCAACTGCGCGCAGGCCGCGACGCACCTGACTACTCGCACAGCACCAGCGAATCAGTAGTCGTCACCGTCCCTCTCGGCAACGCCGACCTCGATCTCGTCCGGTTCCTGCTCACCTGGGAGAGCGATCACCAGGAGCCACTCAGTCTCGACGAACTGCGGATCGTTCACGAAGTGAAGACTTCCGGTTCGGCGACAAGTTTCGAAGTGGCAGGCGACCTGAATCTCATCTCGGCCATTGTGAAATCGAGTCTTGGCCATTTGGTCGAATGCGGGATTCTCGAATCTCGTGGAGTCGGTCGAAGTCGCAAATACCATCTCACCGCGCGGTTCTATGATCTCGCCCAAGATCGCAACGCCTACGTGCGTGTCAAGGGAATTGATCCCCTCCAGCAGGAGCGAATGATCCTCGACTACGCAGACGCCTACGGTTCCATCACCCGCGGCCAAGCCGCCGAGTTATGCCAGACGACCCCGACCCAGGCGAGATCAGTCCTGAAACGCTTGGTGGAGGACGGCCGACTACGCCTGACAGGGGAACGCCGCGGCGCGCGATACGTGCCTAGAGAATAGACCCGAGAGAAGGGTCGTTGGTCAATCGATCGATTGAGTGGGTGGAATGGGTGGATGGATGGAGATGGTGGAGCCTAGGAGATTCGAACTCCTGACATCCGCCTTGCAAAGGCGGCGCTCTACCAACTGAGCTAAGGCCCCGTGCCGACTGAAAACAACCGGACTTGGGTGTGCGAATGGGTGTCTGACACCTCTCGCAGTGGGCCTAGGAGGACTTGAACCTCCGACCTCTTCGTTATCAGCGAAGCGCTCTAACCGCCTGAGCTATAGGCCCGTGAACCGAAGACAGAGATTACCCGACGTGGTGGCATAGGAGCAAAACGGGTGGTCAGGGAGGGTGGGGTCGATGTTGGAGCTCCGCGGTGGTGGTTTCGATACGCCTGCTCGCCTAGCGGCTCGCACGCTACTCAACCACCGGAAGGAAACCGCCTATGCGCATCCAGAACCGGAAGGGCAACGTTTCTGCACATGACGAACGCGAACCGGGCGTACCCGAGGACGGTCAGTCCAGATCGCCCAGTGTCACCTCGGCGCCGCCGACGAGATCGGCGCACAGGTTGTAAATGTAGGCACCGATGGTCGCCAGAGCGGTCAGTAGGATCGCGTTGATCGCACCGAGGAGCGTGGCCCAGCCGAACACTGCACCCGCACCGATGATGTCGCCCTCGCTGGTGGAGCCGTCGGCGGTCACCAGGGTCCCGAACGAACTGTTCACCTGCTCCCATACGCCCATGCCGTCGAGCACCAGGTACAGCACGGCCACCGAGATCATCCAGATCAGGAAGCCGACGACCGACAGCACCGCCGCGATCTTGAAGGTGGCCCACGGATCGATGCGACGTACTTGCACCGCCGCACGCAACGGGCGCGCGCCGATCTCGGCCGGAGCCGACCGCGTCGGAGTGGGTGCCTGCGGTGCCGCCGGCTTCGGCTCGTTCACATGGTGGATGGCGTCGAGGTTCGGCAACTTCTCGGCCGGCAGGTTCTCGCGGTCGATGTGCCGGGTCGGCGACTCCACGAACTTCTCACCGGGGTCGTCGGTCTTGGTGGCCGACGAACCGTACGACGAACTGGCTTCCCGCGGATCGTCGAGCTTCGTGATCGGCGCCTGCTGACCGGCCATGCTCGCCGCCGCGGTGGCACTGACGATGCCCCGCGGCGGCGGGCCGGGCTGACGCGAATTGCCGTTGGGTGCCTCCGACTGATGACCGGTGCCGTTGGGGCCACGCTGCCACGGCGGCACGAGGCCACCCGGAGCGGTCCCCTGCGGCCCCGAACCAGAGGCCGCGTGGGGACCCGAATCCCCGTTGGTCGGCTTCTTGTCGTCCGGTGTGTTCGGTGAGCTCACTGGCATTCCCTCATTCGGTGGTCGTAGGACCCACACTAACCGCTACCGATGGCCGTACCCGGCCACTACTTGCCGGGACCCGCCGATGCGCCTGCTTCTTCATCCGGCTCGTCGGCATTGCGTGCTATCGCGATGACGGTGGTGCCCTCCTCGAGGTTCATCAGGCGCACACCCTTGGTCTGGCGACCGGCCTTACGAACCTGCTTGGCCCCCGTCCGGATGACACCGCCACCGGAGGTGATCGCATACAGCTCCGAGTCGTCGTCGACGATCAGCGCACCGATCAGTTCGCCGCGACGGCGGTCGTGCTGAATGGTCAGCACACCCTTGCCGCCACGACCCTGGACCGGGTAGTCATCCATGCCGGTGCGCTTGGCGTAGCCGCCCGACGTGGCGACCAACAGGTACGTGCCCTCGCGAACCACGTTCAGCGACAGCAACAGGTCGTCGCCGTTGAAACGCATACCCTGCACGCCGGAAGTCTGGCGACCCATCGGCCGCAACGCCTCGTCGTCGGCATGGAACCGGATGGACTGGCCCTTGGCCGACACCAGCAACAGATCGTCGTCGGCGCTGCACAGCTGTGCACCCACCAGTTCGTCCTCGCCGCGCAGATTGATCGCGGCGATGCCACCGGACCGGTTGGAGTCGAAATCGACCAGCTTGGACTTCTTCACCAGACCGTTGCGGGTGGCCAGCACCAGGTATGGCGCGTCCTCGTAGGTCTTGAGTTGGATGACCTGGGCGATGCGCTCTTCGGGCTGGAAGGCGAGCAGATTCGCCACGTGCTGGCCACGGGCGGTGCGGTTGGCCTCGGGCAGCTCGTAGGCCTTGGCGCGATACACCCGACCCTTGGTGGTGAAGAACAGGATCCAGTCGTGTGTGGAGCTGACGAAGAAGTGCTTGACGATGTCGTCCTGCTTGAGGCCGGCGCCCTGCACACCCTTGCCGCCGCGTCGCTGGCTGCGATACAGATCCGAGCGGGTCCGCTTGGCGTAGCCGGTCTCGGTGATCGTGACGACCACTTCTTCGCGCGCGATCAGGTCTTCGTCGCTGACATCGCCGTCGGCGGCGATGATCTGGGTGCGCCGGTCGTCGCCGTACTTCTCGACCACCTCGGTCAGCTCGTCCCGCACGATCGCCCGCTGACGCTCGGGCTTGTCCAGGATGTCCTTGTAATCGGCGATCTCACGCTCGATCTCGGCCAACTCGTCGATGATCTTCTGCCGCTCCAACGCCGACAGACGACGCAACTGCATCGCCAGGATCGCGTCCGCTTGGATCTCGTCGATGTCGAGCAGATCCATCAGGCCGGTGCGGGCGGCCTCGGTGTTCGCCGAGGCGCGGATCAGCGCGATCACCTCGTCGAGGGCGTCGAGCGCCTTGACCAGTCCACGCAGCACGTGGGCGCGCTCCTCGGCCTTGCGCAACAAATACCGGGTACGCCGCACGATCACGTCGATCTGGTGCTCGACGTAGAGCCGGATCATCTGATCCAGGCGCAGTGTGCGCGGCACACCGTCGACGATGGAGAGCATATTGGCGCCGAAGCTGGTCTGCAGCTGGCTGTGCTTGTACAGGTTGTTCAGCACCACCTTGGCCACCGCGTCGCGACGCAGGGTGATGACGATACGCATACCGTCGCGATCGGAGGACTGATCCTCGATCCGGCTGATGCCCTTGAGTTTTCCCTCGTTGACCTGCTCGGCGATCGACTGGATCAGGTTGTCCGGGTTCACCTGATACGGCAATTCGGTGACCAGCAGCTGGGTGGTGCCCTTGTTCTCCTGGATCTCCACCACACTGCGCATCCGGATGCTGCCACGGCCGGTCGTGTAAGCATCCTTGATGCCCTGACTGCCGACAATCAGTCCAGCAGTGGGGAAATCAGGACCCTTGATGGCGTCCATACACGCGGCGAGTAACGCCTCGTCGTCGGCGTCGGGATGCTCAAGCGCCCAGAACACCGCATTGGCAACCTCATTGAGGTTGTGCGGCGGAATGTTGGTGGCCATGCCGACCGCGATACCGCCGGATCCGTTGATCAGCAGGTTCGGGATGCGCGAGGGCAGCACCGTCGGCTCGTTGGTCTTGCCGTCATAGTTCGGAATGAAATCGACGGTCTCCTTGTCGATATCCCGCAGCATCTCCATCGCCAACGGCGTGAGACGGGCCTCGGTGTAACGCATGGCGGCCGCGCCGTCGTTGCCCCGGGAACCGAAGTTGCCCTGCCCGTCGATCAGCGGATAGCGCATCGACCACGGCTGCGCCAGGCGCACCAGGGCGTCGTAGATCGCGGAGTCGCCGTGCGGATGGTAGTTACCCATCGTCTCCGCAACGGGTTTCGCCGACTTCACGTAGCTGCGGTCGGGCCGGAAACCGGCATCGAAGGACGCATACAGCAGGCGGCGATGCACCGGCTTGAGACCGTCGCGCACCTCCGGCAACGCACGGCCCACGATCACACTCATCGCGTAATCGATGTAGCTGTTCTGCATCTCCTGGCCGAGATCGACCGGCTCGATGCGGTCGCCCTCTCCCCCGGCCGGGGGCAGTGTGGTGTCAGTCATGGGAATCTCTTTCGTTCAGACTGTCGGTGGCGGTGGTTTCGAGGCTCGTCGCAGGCTCCTCGCACCTCAACCACCAGCGAGATCGACCATCGGACGGATCTCAGACGTCCAGGAAGCGAACATCTTTCGCGTTGCGAGCGATGAAGCTGCGGCGGGCGGCCACGTCCTCACCCATCAGGATCGAGAACAGCTCGTCGGCAGCGGCCGCGTCGTCGAGGGTGACCTGGCGCAGCACCCGCACCGCCGGATCCATGGTGGTCTCCCACAGTTCCTTGGCATTCATCTCGCCGAGACCCTTGTAACGCTGGATGCCGTCGTCGGTGTTGATCTTCTTGCCGGCGGCGCGGCCGGCCTCGAGCAGGCCATCGCGTTCCCGATCGGAGTAGGCGAATTCCGGCTCGGTCTTCTGCCATTTCAGTTTGTACAGCGGCGGCTGCGCCAGATAGACGTGGCCGTGCTCGATGAGCGGACGCATGAACCGGAACAACAGCGTGAGCAGCAGGGTTGCGATGTGCTGGCCGTCGACGTCGGCGTCGGCCATCAGCACGATCTTGTGATAGCGCAGCTTGGCGATGTCGAATTCGTCGTGGATGCCGGTGCCGAAGGCGGTGATGATCGACTGCACCTCGGTGTTCTTGAGCACCCGGTCGATCCGTGCCTTCTCGACGTTGATGATCTTGCCGCGGATGGGCAGGATCGCCTGATACATCGAGTCGCGCCCGGATTTGGCGCTGCCACCGGCGGAGTCACCCTCCACGATGTAGACCTCGCACTTGGTGGGGTCGTTGCTGCGGCAGTCGGCGAGCTTGCCGGGCAGACCGCCGATGTCGGTCGCGGTCTTGCGGCGCACCAACTCTCGCGCCTTGCGGGCAGCCAGCCGCGCCTGCGCGGAATCCACCGCCTTCTTGATGATGATCTTGGCCTCGGCCGGATTGGCCTCGAACCAGTGGGCGAGATGCTCGTTGCAGGTCTTCTGCACAAAGCTCTTCACCTCGGTGTTACCGAGCTTGGTCTTGGTCTGTCCCTCGAACTGCGGGTCTCCGACCTTCACCGAGATGACTGCGGCCAACCCCTCACGGATGTCGTCTCCGGTGAGTTTGCCGTCCTTCTCCTTGAGCAGCTTCTTGTCGTAGGCGTACTTGTTGACGGTGCTGGTCAACGCGGCACGGAAGCCCTCTTCGTGCGTGCCGCCCTCATGGGTGTTGATGGTGTTGGCGAAGGTGTGCACCGACTCGGAGTAGCCGGCGTTCCACTGCATCGCGATCTCCACCTCGTGACCGGTCCCCTTGGCGGTGAAGCCGACCACAGAGGTGTGGATGGCGTTCTTGGTCCGGTTGAGGTGCTTGATGTAGTCGACGAGACCATCCGGGTAGTGATAGGTGCGGGTGCGCACCTTGGCCGCCTTCTGCGCCTTTTCCGCCTCGGACTTGATGGTCTCGGCACCCTCTTCGGCGTCCGGATCCATCTCGGCTTCTGCCACCGCGGCCTCATCACTGAGCCGGTTGTCGGTGAGCGTGATGGTCAGTCCCTTGTTCAGGAACGCCATCTCCTGTAGGCGCCGCGCCACGGTCTCGGCACTGAACGTGGTGGTCTCGAAGATGTCGGCGTCCGGCCAGAACCGCACCGTGGTGCCGGTCTTGCGGGTGGCATCGCCCTTTTCCAGCTTGCTGGGTTTGGCGTGGTCATAGTGCTGTTCCCAGTGGAAACCGCCGTAATTGATCTCCAGCTCGACACGGGTCGACAGGGCGTTGACCACCGAGATACCCACACCGTGCAGGCCGCCGGACACCGCATAGGCGTCGGAGTCGAACTTGCCGCCGGCGTGCAGCTGGGTCATGACAACCTCGACGGTCGGCACGCCGGTCTTGTGCATGTCGGTGGGGATGCCGCGGCCGTCGTCGACGACCTCGACGCCGCCGTTCTCCAGCAGGGTGACCTCCACCTTGCTGGCGTATCCGGCCATCGCCTCGTCGACCGAGTTGTCGACGACTTCCCAGATCAGATGGTGCAGGCCACGCTCACCGGTGGAACCGATGTACATGCCGGGCCGTTTGCGAACGGCCTCGAGACCTTCCAGGATGCTGATCGAATCGGCGCTGTACTCGCCCGGCTTCTTGGACTTGCGGTTCTTCTTCGCCGCAGCGTCGTCGGAACCGGTGGTGTTGGTGTCGGCCACGAGGTGCGTCCGCTCCTTCTGTCTCGGTGAAACCCGGCGGGGGTGAAGCCTGGACGCACGACAACCTCATCCGCACTCCGCGCACGGACGAGATCGGTATGCAGTCCGGGCACTCTGCCCAGGTGGCTCCACCCCTGTCGGGACAACTGCCTACATACTACTGCCTGACCCGACCAGGAACGGGTATCCGGGGCCGCTAACAACCGCGTAGATCGATTTTTTTCGTGAGATGCCGGTCCGATCGTGGATGAGGCCGGATTCTTCCGTCTGACGAACGCTGACTCGCCCCTCGGCCGCTACGGCTCGCGGCGGGCGGTCCGTAGGGTCACCCGTAGGTGTCGCGGGGTCCACGGCCGGCGATGTGTTTGGGCCCCTTGCGCCACGACGGCTGCTTGGGTCCGGTGATCCGCAGGCTGGTGACCATCCCGTCGCCGACGGCACCGGCGATCTTCGCGAGGATCTGTCCCTGCATGTAGCGCAGTTGGGTGGCCCAGGCAGTGGACTCGGCGGAGATGTGTAAGACGTTGTCCTGCAACGATGTCGGTTGAGCATGTGCGGCCACGTCGGGTCCGACGATCTGCTCCCAGAGACCGAAGACGGTGCCCTGCCCGATCTGCGGCTCCCACCCACGTTCCCGGGCCAGACTGCCGGCGAGGCGACCCAGGGGCTGCGGATCCCGCGCATCCGGACCCGATCCGGACCAGCGACGTCGGCGGCCGGCCGGTCGGCGACGTTCGGTCACCGGGGAGGACCTGCCCTGGCCGACGGATTTGCCCTGGGCGCGGGCCGCGGCCCGCGCCTCCTCCAATGCTCGCCGGGCGAGTTCATACCCCGACGAATGTGACGGGCCTGTCTGGGGTGACGCTCCGTCCGGCCTCGACTCGCTCATGCACCGCCCTCCCCTGCAGTCGGCTCGGTCAGCACCGAATGTCGAGTGCCATTGTCCTCCACGACCCCGACAGAAACCCGGCGACCGCCGATGGTGTCGGGAATGTCCTCGCCAACCGCCGCGGTGATCAGCAACTGTTCGGCGGTTTCGGTGAACGCGACGAGTTGCGCGCGACGCTGGGCGTCGAGTTCGGCGAAGACGTCGTCGAGCATGATCACCGGTTCGATGCCGTCGGCCCGGACCAGTTCCACCGAACCCAGCCGCAGCGCCAGCGCCAGTGACCAGGACTCACCGTGGCTGGCGAAGCCTTTGGCCACCTCGTCGCCGAGGACGATGTCGAGGTCGTCGCGATGCGGACCCACCAGGCTCACCCCGCGGTCGATCTCCTTGTCGCGCAGTTCGCGCAACCGGGTCAACAGGATCTCGGTGATGTCATCGGCGGAGACCGGGGCATCGTCGGCGGCGACCACCTCCGGCCCGGCCGCGGCCCGATACCGCATCGTCGCCGGCCGCGAATGCGGTGCGATCGATGCATATGATTCGGTGACGTGCGGACGGAGTTGCCGTAGCACCTCGATCCGTGCGGCGGTGACCTGGCCGCCCAGATCGGCGAGTTGGCCGTCCCACACGTCGAGCGTGCTGATCACCGATTCGGCGTCCGAACCGCCTCGTCGCAGCGCGGATCCTGCGGTCTTCAGCAGTGCCGATCGTTGGCGAAGCACCCGGTCGTAGTCGGAACGTGTTGCAGCCCAACGGGGTCCACGTTGGGCGACGAGTTCGTCGATGAATCGCCGGCGGTCGGACGGATCACCGCGCACCAGCAACAGATCCTCCGGCGCGAACATCACCGAGCGCAGGATGCCGAGGATGTCCCGGCTCCGGCGCGACGGCGCACCGTTGACAGTCGCCTTGTTGGCGCCCTCGGCGTTGATCTGCAGCTGCACGGTGAGTTCGCGGCCCAAGTTCTCGACCGTTCCGGTGACCGTGGCCGACGACGATCCGCTGTGCACCAGCGGTGCGTCGGTGCTGACCCGGTGTGAGCGCAGGGTACCCAGATAACCCACTGCCTCGAGCAGGTTGGTCTTACCGAACCCGTTGCGGCCCACAAAGATCGTCGGTTCTGGACGCAACGTCAGATCGATTTCTCGCCAGGACCGGAACTCGCGCAGGGACAGTTCGCGAACGAACACGTCAGGTCGGGGTGCCGGTTTCGCCGACCGAACGTCCCGAGCTGTCCTTGACCGAGTGTCCACCGAACTGATTGCGCAGTGCCGACACCGCTTTGAGCGCCGGGGACCCCTGATCCTGCCGTGAGGCGAAGCGCGCGAACAGGGCCGCGGAGATCACGTTGGCCGGCACCGAATGCCGGATCGCCTCCTCCACAGTCCACCGACCTTCCCCGGAATCGGTTGTGTAGTCGGAGATCTCGGCGAGACCAGGATCTTCTTCGAGGGCCCGGACCAGCAATTCGAGCAGCCAGGACCGCACGACGGTCCCGGTGGTCCAGGCGCGCAGGGTGCCTTCGACGTCCGTGATCAACGGCTCGGCGCTGAGCAGCTCGTAGCCTTCTCCGTAGGCGTGCATCAACCCGTACTCGACACCGTTGTGCACCATCTTGGCGTAGTGACCGGCACCGACCGGACCGGCATGGACGAAACCGTCGGCCCGCTCACCCGGCGGCCGCAGCGCGTCGAAGATCGGCATCAGCCGGGTTACGTCGTCGTCGGAACCGCCCACCATCAGGCCGTATCCGTTGCGCAATCCCCACACACCACCGGAGACACCGCAGTCCACGTAGCCGACCCCGTTGCCACCCAACAGTTCTGAATTCGGAAGGTCGTCGCTGTACTTGGAGTTGCCGCCGTCGACCACCACGTCACCGGGCTCGAGCAACTCGGCGAGCTGCGCGATGGTGGTGCGGGTCGGATCGCCCGACGGCACCATCACCCACACCGCGCGCGGCGCGTCGAGCGCGGCGACCATGTCCGCGAGGGTCCCCACGTCGGAGACCTCCGGCCGCGGATCGTAACCGACAACCTGATGCCCGGCCTCCTGGATGCGGGTGCGCATATTGGCACCCATCTTGCCGAGGCCCACGAGCCCGAGCTGCATTGACGTCCCTTCGGTCGGTGCGGATCTGCGAACGGCGCGGCCGGGACTCAGCCCGGTAGACGCACCGGCATCAGCAGATAGGTGAACACGCTGTCCGGGGCCACGAAGGCGCCGGACTCGTCGGCGACGGGCTCCTCACCGGTGGAGGGCCGCAGCACCGCCGGACGGCTGGGAGTGGTGAACCCGAAGTCCACGGTCGGCACGCCGATGGCCGAGAGGCCATCCTGCAGATAGCCGGGGTTGAACGCGATGGTCAGCGGCTCGCCGTGGAACTGC
This sequence comes from Gordonia sp. Z-3, assembly GCF_036233855.1. NCBI lineage: Bacteria > Bacillati > Actinomycetota > Actinomycetes > Mycobacteriales > Gordoniaceae > Gordonia > Gordonia sp. Z-3. Next base: position 120,653 of record NZ_JAZARS010000006.1, on the reverse strand, counting down.
ACCGGCAGCTCTTCCTCCGCCTTGCCGGCCTCGTCGCCACCGGCGGTGAGTACCAGCAGGCCGTCGCTGAACTCCATCCGGACCTGCGCACCACGCTCGGCGACCAGGGCCACACGTTTTATCGCGTCGAGCAACGGCGCGCTGTCGATGGTGGCGATGGCCGTGTGGCTGGCGGGCAGCAGCTGACGGAACTTGGGGAACTCGGCGTCGAGCAGCCGGGTCGTGTTGCGCTTGGTCTCGCCGAGAATGCCCATGATGCCCTCGCCGCCGATACTCGAGCCGGTCCCGAAGGCCAGTGAGATCTCGCCGGTGCCGGATCCGGCGGTGCGGGCGCTTTCCGAGAGGGTCTTGGCCGGAACCAGCACGGCCCCGGTGGCCTCGGCGCCGGTCGGCTGCCATTCGAGTTCACGGACGGCGAGTCGGAAACGGTCGGTGGCCGCGAGGACGACGCGGTTGCCGTCGATCTCGACCCGGACGCCGGTGAGCATCGGCAGGGTGTCGTCCTTGCCGGCGGCCACCGCAACCTGTCCGATGGCCTCGGCGAATACCTGGGCGGGGATGGTGCCGGTGACCGCGGGCGGTGTGGGCAACTCCGGATAGTCCTCGACCGGCATGGTCGGCAGCGAGAACTTGGCGCTCCCGCAGCTGATCGCGACCCGCGACCCGTCAAGGCTCACATCGACCGGTTTGTTCGGCAGCGCCTTGGTGATGTCGGCGAGCAGACGACCCGAGACCAGCACCTTGCCCGGCTCGGCGATCTCGGCGCCGATGGATTGCTGGGCGGACACCTCGTAGTCGAAACCGGAGACCTCCAGGCCGTCCTCGGCGGTCAGCACCACACAACCGAGCACCGGAACCGGCGGGCGGGCCGGCAGGCTGCGGGCCACCCAGGCAACGGAATCTGCGAACTCGTCACGCGCGACACGGAACTTCATGCTGGGTGGTTGCCCTTCTCTGTTCAGCTGCTCTCGCCACACCCACCGTCGTCCGCCGAGCACGCTGAGGCTGTCGGTGGGATTTCCAGATGGGATTCCAACTGTAGAACGAGCCTGCCAGACGGGGAGGCAATGGGGGCGAACTGCGTGGGTGTCCGGAGCTCGGACGAATCACACGTTCGAGCCGTCTGTGCACAAGACCTTCTTTTGAAAGATTCTCTTTAGAGAGGGATCCATCTCAGTCATAGGGCCTGTGGATCTGTGCACCAGTGCGATCTCATGCAGGTCATCGGGCATGCGTGCGTGTGGATGTCTGGTGAACAACTCGTGAGGGGATCCGATGCCCTGTGGGCGCGCCGACAATCGTTCCATCACTGTCCACGTCCGGTACACATGTGATCGACGGTTATCCCGAGCTTTGTCCACAGCTGGTGATGAACCGATTCCGGACATGACGATGCCGGGATCCGTGGGATCCCGGCATCACAAAGTCTGTGGTTCGAGTCGAGAGTTGGCGACTGGAGAGCTTGGCGGTGAGCCGTCAGTTCGCGCGCTGCTTGATACGCGCGGTGAGTTCCTGGACGTGGTCGTACACCTTGCGGCGTTCGGCCATCTCCTTGCGGATCTTGCGTTCGGCGTACATCACCGTCGTGTGGTCACGGTCGAACGTCTCGCCGATCTTCGGCAGCGAGAGGTCGGTCAGCTCGCGGCAGAGATACATCGAGATCTGTCGGGCCTGAGCGATCGAGCGGGTCTTGCCGGGCCCACGCAGCTCCTCCACCGAGATGTCGAAGTACTCGGCGGTGATGGCCAGGATGCTGGCCGCACTGACTTCCAGGGTCCCGGAGTTGGGCAGCAGCGCCTGCAACACCACTTCGGCGAGCGCCTTGTCGAGTTCGGCGTTGTTGAGCGAGGCGAACGCGGTGACGCGGATGAGTGCACCCTCGAGTTCACGGATGTTGCGTTCGATCTTCGACGCGATGAGTTCGAGCACGTCGTCGGGGACCGCGATGTTGTCCATCTGCGCCTTCTTGCGCAGAATGGCGATCCGGGTTTCCAGGTCAGGCGGCTGGACGTCGGTGATCAGACCCCACTCGAAGCGGGTGCGGAGCCGATCCTCAAGTGTCGCAAGCTGTTTGGGCGGCCGATCGGAGGATACGACGATCTGCTTGCTGGCGTTGTGCAAGGTGTTGAAGGTGTGGAAGAACTCTTCCTGGATACCTTCCTTGCCGATCAGGAACTGGATGTCGTCGACGAGCAGCACGTCGACGTCGCGGTAGCGCCGTTTGAACGCGACCCGGCGGTCATCACGCAGCGAGTTGATGAAGTCGTTGGTGAACTCCTCGGTGGAGACGTACTTCACCCGCATCCCGGGGAACAGTCGCTGGGCGTAATGGCCGGCGGCGTGCAGCAGGTGGGTCTTGCCGAGGCCGGACTCGCCCCAGATGAACAGCGGATTGTAGGCGCGCGCCGGCGCCTCGGCCACCGCCACCGCCGACGCATGGGCAAAACGGTTGGAAGCGCCGATCACGAACGTGTCGAAGGTGTACTTCGGGCTGAGATTGGCACTCGACGGGGACTGGCCGGTGGTGGGTCGTTCGGCGAAGTAGGTGGACCAATCCGACGTGTCGGGAGCAGGCGCGGTTCTATCCGGACGGCCGTCGAACCCGGTCGGGGCCGTCGACGGCGCGAGCGGGCCGGCGGTGTGCGGGATGACGGTGTGAGCGGCCGTGGGGTCGTGATGGTCGGTGAGCGGCGGCGGATCGGTTACCGCCTCCTCGACCATCGGGGTGGCGATCCGGACGCCGAGGTCGACCGGTTGTCCGAGGTGGCGGCTCAGCGCCGAGCGGATGGTGTCGCGCAGATTGCGCTCGATCTGCTCCTGCACCAACGGGGTCGGCACGGTCAGGAGTGCGAAACCCTCGGCGAGGGTCAGCGGTTGGACAAGCGACAGCCACGCCTTCTGTTGGCGGGTCAGCGGCTCATGATGATGGGCGGAGGCGTCGTCGTTGAGCTCGGCGACGACGCTCTGCCACACTTCGCCGAACGAATCACGATCACTCACCACGGTGCTGCGCCCCTCCTACCGGAACTACGACCAGCGTCGGTCATGAGCATGTCACCATGCCGCACCCCAACGCGAGTTGTCCACATAGTTGTCCACAGCTGTGTACAGATCTGGGGGTATCTCGAAGTCTCAAGCCGGCCAGGAGGGAGTTCACTGAATCGTCTCTTTGTTGAGCCTGCGCCGAAGTTAACAGAGTGCAGCGCGCCCGACAAAGTGAATGAGGCAATCGATCGGACGAATCGTGCAACTGGTGAGCGCCCCTCTCAGCATGATCGATCTCATGGTGTGGGCGGCGTCACCGGCGTGGGTGCTTGCCATCGGTTCGTTTGATTTGCGGTGCCGTACTCAGTAGTCTCGACTGGTCATCCAGGTGACGGATTTGCGTGATGGCCACCGGTCATCCATCCGGCGTCAGTTCGGCACCGCACCGGGATCAGCAGACCACCAACCAGGGATGTGGTTCGCGCGTGCTGTCGGCGCGATCACACAAGAGCACAAGGAGTCACCCATGGCCAAGGGCAAGCGGACTTTCCAGCCCAACAACCGTCGTCGCGCACGCGTGCACGGTTTCCGTCTCCGTATGCGCACCCGCGCCGGACGGGCCATCGTCAACGGTCGCCGCAGCAAGGGCCGCGCGAAGCTCACGGCCTGAGTCGACGTCGATGTCACCGGCGGTGGCGTTCCCACCGCCGGCTACTCGTATCGATGGTGGCTGCCGCTCATCGGATCTCACGTGGATCCGACTTCGATCGCACGCTGAAGAGCGGTGTGCGGGTGACGACGCGTGATCTCGTCATCCATGTGCTCCCGCTGAACACCTCACCCCCAGCCGACCCCGACGAACGACCCGCCATGGTTGCCACGGTCGGTGGTCCATGGCTGGGGCTGATCGTCAGCAAGGCCGTGGGGAACGCGGTGACCCGGCATCGGGTGGCGCGTCGATTGCGCGCCGCGTTCGCGCGCGTGCACGATCAATTCTCCGTGCCCGAGACGATGATGGTGATCCGCGCACGTCCTTCTACGGCACAACTCGGCAGCGCCGAGCTGTCCGAGCAGATCACCGCGGCGCTGTCACGACGCCGGATCCGTGAGGCGTTCGATGAGCGCCTCTCCACGAGTCATGGGTCTCGGGTCCGATCGTGACCGAGGACCCCGCAGCGCCGGATCCGGGCGCGCCCCGCACCACGTCGCCGCTGCGCTGGATCCATCGCCTGCCCCGGCAGGTGGTCATCTTCGTGATCGAGCTCTACCGCACGTGGGTCTCCCCGATGCGGTTGCCGACATGCCGCTTCGAACCGACGTGCTCCGGCTACGCCGTCGAGGCACTCTCCCGACACGGATTTCTCTACGGAGGATGGTTGTCGGTGGTGCGGCTGCTGAAATGCGGTCCCTGGCACAAGCCGGGCTACGACCCGGTTCCCGAACGCGGTCTCCGCGAACTCTTCACCACCAGTGAACGACCAGTCACCAGTGAACGATCTGTCGAGGAATCGACACCGTCAGAGGTTAGGGGTAACTGACCCGTGCTGAACTTCATCTACTATCCGGTCTCCTGGATCATGTGGGTCTGGCATTGGCTGTTCAGCCATGTGACGCCGGACTCGCCGGGCGGCGACGGTGTGGCATGGGCGCTGTCGGTGGTGTTCCTCGTGTTCACGCTGCGCGCGATCCTCTACAAGCCCTTCGTGCGGCAGATTCGCACCACGAAGAAGATGCAGGAGATCAACCCGCAGTTGCAGGCGATCCGCAAGAAGTACGCCAAGGATCGCGTGAAGATGACCGAGGAGATGCAGAAGCTGCAGCGCGAGCACGGATTCAATCCGCTGCTCGGCTGTCTCCCGATGCTGCTGCAGATCCCGGTCTTCATCGGTTTGTTCCACGTGTTGCGGTCGTTCAACCGGATGGCGACCGGTCTCGGCCAGCCCGGTATGTCCGCCGAGGAGACGCGGTCACTCGGCAACTACGCGTTCAGCCCGGAGCTGGTGCAGAACTTCCTCGACGCCCGCCTGTTCGGGGTGCCGCTGTCGTCCTACATCACCGAGCCGGTCTCGGAATTCCAGGCCTTCGTCGAGCCGGGCTCAGCCATCGACTTCACCCGCACCCAGATCGCCATCGTGGTGATCCCCATGATGATCATCGCGTCGATCGCCACGCACATGAACTCCCGTGCGTCGGTCGCCCGCCAGCCGGAAGCGGCGCTGGAGAACCCGCAGACCCGCATGATGAATATGCTGGCGCTCTACATCTTCCCGCTGGGCATTCTGGTCACCGGTGCGTTCTTCCCGGTGGCGATTCTCCTCTACTGGATGAGTAACAACCTCTGGACTTACGGTCAGCAGCACATCGTGTTCGGTCGTATCGAACGTGAAGAAGAGGAAGCACGGCGGCTCAAACAGGAGAAGCTGAAAGCGAACGCGCCCAAGCCGGGTGCGCGTCCGGACCGTGCCAAGAAACCCGCGACGGTCGACGGTGACGTGGTGGCGCCCGAGGAAGATGCGACGACGTCGACGACCACGACGACCACGTCGGCGGGTCCGCTGGCCGGTCTGCAGCGCATGCTGGGGCTCGATAAATCGAAGTCCACGGCAGCCGGCTCGTCCGACTCATCTGCTGACACGTCGGCGGCCGCGCAGGGGGGCGACGATGACGCGGCCACCGGCACCGATGCTCATACCGAGTCGGAGAAGGACGATGCTTCCACGACTTCGTCGGGTCCGGATGCCGGCGCGGCACAGCGATCATCCGGTGGCAGATCCGCCGGCCAGGGGCAGAAGTCCGGACCGCAGAAGTCGGGCACCGCTCACGTGGCGGCCAAGAACCGCAAGGGTGGTTCGCGCCGTCGAAAGGGAGGCCGGCCCGGAGGGCGGCACTGACCCGATCGGGTGACCACTCCCCTCCCCCTCGAGTGGAACGCAGACGTTTGGTTGAGAAGCAGAGTTAGGTGGAAGTGAGATGACAGCAGAGACTGCTGCACACGACGAACAGGTTCGCGAGATCGAGGACTCGGTGAGCGACGACGCCGGTGCATCGCCGGCGGCCACGGATGCGGCCTCGCAAGCCGACGAAGCGACTGGCCCGGGCTCCTCGGGTGCCGATGCCGAGACCGGATCCGACGCAGCCGCATCGCGGGATGCCGATGATGCCGCTTCGCACGGAGAGTCCGATGACTCAGCCGATGAGGAGGAGATCGACGAAGAGGATCGGCTGGTCGAAGAGGGCGAGATCGCCGGCGACTACCTCGAGCAGTTGCTCGACGTGCTGGACTTCGATGGCGACATCGACCTGGACGTCGACGGTGATCGCGCGGTCGTGAGTATCGACGGCGGTGACGACCTCGACAAGTTGGTGGGCCGCAAGGGCGAAGTACTCGATGCCCTGCAGGAGCTGACGCGACTGGCGGTTCAGCAGTCCACCGGAGTGCGCAGCCGGTTGATGCTCGATATCGCCCGCTGGCGGGCCGACCGGCGCGATCGCCTGGCGAGACTCGGAACCGACGTGGCCGAGCGAGTGCGCAAGTCTGGTGAGCGTGAGGCACTGGACCCGATGACTCCGTTCGAACGCAAGATCGTCCACGACGCCGTTGCGGCAGTGGACGGCGTCGTCAGTGAAAGTGAGGGTGCCGAGCCTAGGCGCCGCGTGGTGGTGTTGCCGTCCGCGTGACGGTCCCCCGAAGTCCGACATTGACGAAAGTCCCGGTCCAGGCCGGGACTTTCGGCGTCTCTGGGTATGAGAATTACACGCTTGTGGTTTGGGTCGCTGGCGTTGTTTCACGTGAAACGCTTCGGCCGCGGTTTCACGTGAAACTGTCGGCAGCAGGTTCTAGCAGCCCAATGCAGTGAGAGGATGTTTCACGTGAAACGCGACGAAGAAGTGGAGATCCCACATGCGCCCGAGGCATCGATCTCAGTCTTCGGTAATAGCCAAACCAGGGCCGACCGCTACTGCGCCGCGTTGGCGACGGACGGTGTGCTGCTCGGCCTCATCGGTCCGCGCGAGGTACCGCGATTGTGGGAGCGGCACATTCTCAATTGTGCCGTCCTGGGCGATGTAATCGAAGACGCCGAGACCGTCGTCGACATCGGCAGCGGGGCGGGTTTGCCGGGTATCCCCCTTGCCATGGCTCGTCCCGACCTCTCGATCACTTTGGTGGAACCGCTGCTGCGTAGAAGTGAGTTCCTGGAGCGCATCGTGGACGAGCTGGAACTGAATGTGCGAGTGATCCGTGGACGTGCCGAGGAGAAAGCTGTGCGATCCGACATCGGTGGCGCCGATGTGGTGACCTCGCGTGCAGTGGCACCGCTGGAGCGCCTGTCGAAGTGGTCCGCGCCGTTGGTCCGGGATGGCGGTCGAATGGTTGCGATCAAGGGTTCGTCAGCGGCCGAAGAGATCGAGCGCGACGGTGAGGTCGCACACCGGCAGGGCATCGTCGATCTCCACGTGGAACAGTGCGGTGCCGGCGTGCTGGACGTCGCAACCACTGTCGTGATCGGACACAAGCGTGCCGTCGGCGGTGCCCGCACAACGACGGGTACACAGGGTGCCAGGAGTGCGGCGAAGCGACGCGGGCGTCGTCGCGATCGGAAGGGGTGACCGGATTGGTGTGGAGTTCACGGAGGGCGCAGAATAGACGGCAGACCGGTGATCAGTCGGGTGCCGCCGAAGTTGCCGAGATCTCCGGCGGTGATACCGACCAGGGTGCCAACGGATACGAAGTGGGGCGAAGGAGTCCAGGCGTGGTCGAACAGGACCGAAGTGTTTCACGTGAAACAAGTGCCGATGGAGGCTCCTCCCCTAGGTCGGTTCCCGGATTCGATGACACCCCGATTGCTGCCGCGGCAGCTCGTGCCAGTCAGGTGCTGACGCCCGGTGGCGCCGGGGAACTCCCCCACCCGCCGTCCCCTCGCGTCATCACCATTGCGAACCAGAAGGGTGGTGTCGGGAAAACCACCACCACGGTGAACATCGCCGCGGGTCTCGCGCTGCATGGACTCGGGGTTCTCGTGATCGATCTCGATCCGCAGGGCAACGCGAGCACGGCATTGGGTATCGACCATCGCGCCCCCGACATCGCGTCGGTCTACGAGTTGCTCCTCGGCGACGTCTCGTTGCGTGAGGCCACCCAGCAGAGTCCGAACAACGATCATCTCTTTTGTGTCCCGGCGACTCTTGATCTTGCCGGTGCCGAGATCGAGCTGGTGTCGCTCGTGGCTCGGGAGAACCGTCTGCGAAACGCACTCGATGAGAATCTGCTGTCCGAACTCGGCATCGACTATGTCTTGATCGACTGCCCGCCATCGTTGGGTCTGCTGACGGTGAATGCGATGGTGGCCGCCAAGGAAGTCCTGATCCCGATCCAGTGTGAGTACTACGCACTCGAGGGTGTCGGTCAGTTGCTGCGCAACATCGAACTCGTGCAGGCCCACCTCAATCCGGGGCTGCACGTCTCGACCGTGGTGCTGACGATGTACGACGGACGCACCAAGCTCGCCGACCAGGTGGCCGAGGAAGTGCGTCGCCACTTCGGGGAGACGGTGCTCAACACGATCATCCCCCGAAGTGTGAAGGTGTCCGAGGCTCCCGGATTCGGGATGACCATCATCGAGTACGACCCGGGTTCACGTGGAGCCATGAGCTACCTCGACGCGTCTCGTGAGATCGCCCTGCGAAGCGCGCGCGCATGAGCGCTCGGGCAGCGGGGTGCAGACCGAGTACGACGGTTGCTGCCGGGTGCACGGCCGGGCGGGGAACGGCCGAGTCGGAGGCGTGGGCTCTGCTGATTTCGATACACCCCTCGCCTAGTGTCCCGCGTCGGAGATTCGATGATGATTTCGACGTCCAGGCGGCGCCTCGCTTCGTTGGCGTCGTCGCAGGTACATCCAGTACCTGCATCCTCCGCCGCCTCGCGATGCATCCACCTGGACCGCCGAACTCATGTAACGAATTTCCGGCGCGGGACACTAGCGGCTCGGGGTTACTCAATCAGCGGGTAGTTCACCGGTCGTTTGGCGGCTCGGGGCTGCTCAATCGGCGACGAATTGACCGGTCGTGATGTCGCCGCGAACGGTTTCACGGTGAACACAGGGAGAGGACAACAGTGAGTCAGCGAGAACCCGCACAACGTCGCGGCGGCCTCGGTCGTGGTCTTGCCGCGCTGATCCCCACCGGACCGCCGGAAGGCGACGCACCGTCGGGACCCCGCCTCGGTTCGGCGGCGGCGGACGTGATCATCGGCAAGGGTGCAGGGGCTCCCCCCTCCACCCCGACGACACCTGCGTCTGGGGCATCCGCCGAGGCGACTGACGGCGCTGCCGTCGTGTCGTCGGAGGTCGGTGCGGTGTACCGCGAGATTCCGCCGGCACAGATCCAGCCGAATCCCAAGCAGCCGCGCACGGTCTTCGACGAGGAGGCATTCGCCGAGCTGGTGCACTCCATCAAGGAGTTCGGGCTCATGCAGCCCATCGTGGTGCGGCCGTTGCCCACACCCACCGATGACGGTGTGACCTATCAACTCGTGATGGGCGAACGTCGGTGGCGGGCCAGCAAAGAAGCCGGCTTCGACACCATTCCGGCGATCGTGCGGGAGACCGCCGACGCCGAGATGCTGCGTGATGCGCTGCTCGAGAACATCCATCGTGCACAGCTGAACCCACTCGAAGAAGCGGCGGCGTACCAACAGTTGCTCGAGGAGTTCGGGGTCACCCATGAGGAACTGGCCAATCGGCTCGGGCGGTCACGGCCACTGATCACCAACATGATCCGGTTGCTGAAGCTACCGATTCCCGTGCAACGGCGCGTCGCGGCCGGCGTCCTGTCTGCCGGCCATGCTCGCGCACTGCTCTCGATGGAGACCGGCAGCGATGCACAGGAGGCCATGGCGGCGCGCATCGTGGCCGAAGGTATGTCCGTCCGGGCCACCGAGGAAGCGGTCACTCTCGCCAACCGGGGCGACGATCAGCCCTCCTCCCCCGCGGGACCGGCGAAGCGTAAGCCGATGCAGATGCCCGGTCTCCAGGACGTCGCCGAACGGCTCTCGGATCGACTGGACACGAGGGTTACAGTCAGTCTCGGGAAGAGAAAGGGAAAGATCGTGGTCGAGTTCGGCTCGGTGGATGACCTCGAGCGGATCGTCGGCGTAATCGATCCACGAGGAACTTCGTGACCGCGTGATCGGCGCACCTATAGGTACCCGGTTGTTACGTCACAGTGACACTTCAGTAGCGAGGACGATAGTGAAAGTACGAAACATCTTGTCGCACATCACTTTCGGCACTTCGCTGCGGCCGACGTGGAGGCCGGCCGCATGAGTCTCGCAGTCACCCGCCTGGATCTCGAATCCTTCGACACGTTGCCGCTCCACACCCGCCGATGTGTTTTCTGGGAAGTCGATCCGGCGTCGACCCGCGAGGCGGAGAAGAGCATCTTCGGAGATTTCGGTTCGTTCGAGAGCGAGTTCGACAAAGAGGCGTGGATCTCGGGAGTGCTCCTCGAATGGGGAACGTGCGCCCAAGTGGCCATCGACGGCCAGACCGGCAAGGTCGTGGGCAATGCGTTCTACGCACCGCCGCGGCGGGTGCCGCGGTCGACCCTCTTCCCCACCTCTCCGGTCAGCGCGGACGCGGTTCTGCTCACTTCGATCCGCACGGAACCCGGCTTCGACGAGGCGGCACCGATTCTGCTCGACAGCGTGGTCACCGACCTGGTTCGACGTGGTGTGCGTGCCATCGAGGCCTTCGGTCTCGTGCGTACACCTGAGGAAGCTGGTCCATCCTCCGAAGTGCCCACTCCATCGGCGGAACCCGAGGACGTCGCGGAGCTGGGCGCTCTGGAGAGCATGACCGAGGACATGCGGTTGTGGGCCGACGAAGCGATCGTCGAGATCACCCGGGTGATGCACGACAATCCGCAGGCGGGATTGTGTCTGCAGTGCATGATCGATGCCGACTTCCTCAAGGACTCGGGGTTCGACTTGATCGCGTCCCATCCGCGCTTCCCACGGTTCCGGTTGGAACTCGATGAGGGCCTGGGGTGGAAGCATGAGGTGGAGCATGCCCTGGAGAAGTTGGTGGTGATGGCAGCACTGGATCTGGCGGGCCGTGAGCGGACGGCGGTACCGGTCGGTCGCCGCAGCTGACCCTGGAGCGCAGGCCTTCAGCTCAGATCATCCGACGAGGCGTGCGGCCGCTGTGTGTCGCCGGTCGGCACTCCGAGTGCGTCAGCTCGAGAGACGTTCTGCGGCAAGTAGTTCCGCGAAGGTGTAAGTGCCGGTAGGACGATCGTCGTCGCCCAGTAGATAAAGACGCTTGACAGCGACCAAGATGGCCTCGGCGATCACGTCGCGCGTCTGTGCGTCCTCGAGAAGCGCGACGTCGGCGGAGTTGGTGATATACCCGACGTCGATCAGAGCGACGGGCATCCTGGTGAGCCGCAGGACATCCCAGGTTCGTTCATGCGTTCGGCAGTCGGTCAGCGAGGTGCGCGCGACGATCTCCCGTTGGATGAACCCGGCCAGATTCCGGCCGATGGTCGAATAGGATCCGTGCGAGTTGCCGAAGTAGAACGACGCCGCCCCATGGGCCAACTCGCTGGGGTAATGGCCGCAGCGTAGTGACACCATCAGGTCGGCGCCGACCATGTTGGCGACGCGGGCACGCTCCTCGTCGCCGGGACGCCCGCGACCGTCGTGCGACAGGAAGGTCTCCATGCCGGCCGCAGCCATCCGTCCCTCGAGCCGGGAACCGAGGTCCCACAGCACCGCCGACTCGGTCTCGGCCCGAGCACCGGTCGAAAGTTTGTGTAGCCCACCGGAACCCGGATCGATCAAGATCCGCTTGCCGGACAGCTGGGGTCCGGAACGGCGCACGTGCTCTTCCTCGCGGATGGCGTGCGGCGAACCACCCGTGACGCGCGTGCCGAGACGTTCCAGCGAGCGCAGGGTGGAGGGCCCGCAGATGCCGTCCGATGACAGGCCGAACTCGCTCTGATACAGACACACCGCGTTGTGTGTGGTCTCGCCGAAGGTGCCATCGACCAGGCCGGTGTAGTAGCCCAGGTTCTGCAGCCGTCCCTGCAGGGTGGCCACATCGTCACCGACCATCGGAGCCGACAGCCGATAAAGCAGGACGCGCGCACCGAGTTGGTAGGAAGCCTCGCGCAGAACGCGGTAGGTGGCCGGGCCGACGATGCCGTCGACGATGAGGCCGCGTTGCTGCTGGAATGCGCGCACAGCGCGGTCGCACGAATCGTCGAAGACGGCTTCGGGCGGTGTCCAGCCGCTGATGGTGCCGGACAAACTCTCCGGTGCGGGTGTTGCAGTGAGCAGCCCGAGACCGACGAGGATGTTGCGGATCTCGGCCACAGCCGAGCCATGATCCCCGAGGCGGAACATCGGCATCAGCAACTCCTCGTCGATTCGGTGCGGCCGTGGCACGGGCGAAAACGCTCCACTCACCGGTGCAGGCCACGTACCGGCGCAAACACCAGGCATTCTTTCAGGTCGTGACGGCACGACCAAATGATGGCGCCGCTCGGGGCGCCATCATCGGTGTCGACGGTGCCGGCCGCATAGGTGCTGCCAGCGTATCGCCAGGTAGACGTGTGTTATGCGGGGGATCCGACCACGTCGTCGAGCTCGCGCAACAGCGCAGCCTTGCCCTTCGCGCCGACGATGGTCTTGGACGGTTTGCCGTTCTCGAACAGGATCATCGTGGGGATCGACATGATCTTGAAGTCCCGCGCGACTGCCGGGTTCTCGTCGACGTCGAGCTTGGCGACGGTGATCTTGTCGGCGTGGTCGCGGGCGATCTCCTCGAGCACCGGCGCGACCATGCGGCACGGACCGCACCAGGTGGCCCAGAAGTCGACCAGCACCGGCTTGTCGGAACCGAGTACCTGATCGGCGAAGGTCGCGTCGGTGACGGCGACGGTGTTTGCTCCCATGGGTGTCCTCCTTGTGGACTGTGGAGTTGGTGTTTGGGGAGTTTGGTGTTTGGGGTCGCGTGACTCGAGGGCCGGTCAGGCGGTGGCGTCGACGACGTACATGTCGCTCTCGACCGACGGTGCCGCTACGCCCTGGTCGGCGAGCCAGCGCTCGGCATCGATCGCCGCCGAACAGCCGCTGCCTGCCGCAGTGATGGCCTGCCGATAGGTGTGGTCCACGAGGTCGCCGCAGGCGAACACCCCGGGCACCGAGGTGTAGGTGGTGCGGCCGTCCACCTGCACATAGCCCTCTGCGTCGAGGTCGATCTGACCCTTGACCAGTTCGCTGCGCGGATCGTGACCGATCGCCACGAACATGCCGGTCACCTCGATGGAGCTGGTCTCGCCGGTCACGGTGTCGGTCAGACCCAGCGAAGTGACGGAGCCGTCGCCCACGACGGACGTCACCGCGGAGTTGGTGACAAAGCGGATCTTGTCGTTGGCGCGGGCGCGCTCGAGCATGATCCGCGAGGCCCGGAACTCGTCGCGGCGATGGATCAGGGTCACGCTGCGGGCGAACTTGGTGAGGAACGTAGCTTCCTCCATCGCCGAGTCGCCGCCGCCGATGACGGCGATGTCCTGGTCCTTGAAGAAGAAACCGTCGCAAGTGGCACACGCCGAGACCCCGCGGCCGAGCAGTTCCTGCTCGTTTTCGACACCCAGGTAGCGGGCCGCGGCGCCCATGGCCAGGATCACTGCACGGGCGCGATGCACCTCGCCAGCGACCTCGACCTCCTTGATGGGACCTTCGAGTCGAACGGTGTCCACGTCTTCCATCCGAAGGTCGGCACCGAAGCGGATGGCCTGCTCACGCATCTCATCCATGAGTGCGGGCCCCTGGATCCCGTTCTGGAAGCCGGGGAAGTTCTCGACCTCGGTGGTGGTCATCAGGGCACCACCGAACTGAGTGCCTTCGAAGACCAGCGGTGCCAGCTCAGCGCGTGCCGCGTAAACGGCGGCGGTGTAGCCGGCGGGTCCGGATCCGATGATGATCAGGTCGTGGATCTGCTGGCTGTCTGCGTGGGTCATCCGTCCTCCGTACTCGTCGACGCTGCTGGGCAGTCAGGTGATCGCGCTGCGTCGGTCTCGGCTGTCTCAACATCAGGGTAAGGGCAGATGTTCCCGCCGTCCGCGCCCGTACCGGCCGCGTCACAGGACGCGGTGTGGTTGTCGTCCGCGTGACCGGCAACTCAGTTGCCGACGGTGGTCCGGGAGATGGTCGACGGATTGTCGGTGGTGCAGTCCGAGCCGACGATCAGGGCGTCGAACACACCGGCCACACCGGTGGACAGCAGGATCGCTACGGCGTCGTCGTGGTCTCGCAGCGACACCCGGCCCGAGCCGACGATGCCGGCGTCGGCTGCGACGCCGTTGGCGGCGGTACAGCGTCGTAGGGCGGCCTCTGAGCCGAACGGGGCGAAGCCGTCGTTGCCGAGCACCGACAGCAAGGTGACCCGCTCCCCCGCGTCTGCGGTCGCCGACGGCTGGGCCTGCACCGGTGTACCCGGTTCGGGAGCGCGCGGCGCGATGACGGAGACCGCGGCGACGACGGCGACAGCGGCCGCGCCTGCCACACCGGCGGCAGCCCATCGCCGGGCGCGATGGTGTCGGCGGGCGGCCACCACTTCGCCGCCCCCGACGGCAGTCACCTCGGCGCCGAGCCGGTCGAGTGTCCGGTGGGTCCGTTCGGTGACGTCGGGTGGGACGGGTACCGGGGCGACCGCGGCGCCGCGCAGGTCGCGGGCGGCCGCATCGAGCGCATCGAGGACCGATTGCGCGTGCGGGTCGTCGACGAGTCGGGACCGGATGTGCGCGGCGACGTCGGGAGCCAGCACGTCGGCGTGCAGATCGGCGAGCAGTTCCACCGAATACGGCGGCTCGGGGTAGCGCGTGAACTCAGCAGAGGATGACGCCTCGTCGTCTGCTCCCGGCGGGACCATCGCTGCACTCTCCCACTTCTCTGGTGCACGTGCCCGGCCAGTTGCCGGGCCGTTCGATCCGACCGTGCGGCGGTCGTCAACTCGTGCTCGTCAACTGTAAGACGCACCGGCCCGCGGTCCGGTTCCATCGGATCGTGTGCAATTCTCGCCGGGGGTGATCAGTCGTCGCGCAGATGACCGAGAATCTGTGCCAACCGCAGGCGACCACGCGAACACCGGCTCTTGATTGTTCCGACCGGCACGCCCAGGCGAGTAGCCGCGTCCACGATCGTCATGCCCTCGATGTCGACGGCGACCACCGCCGCGCGCTGCTCAGGTGGCAACGCGTCGAGCGCCCGGCCGATCGACAGCGACAGATCCACGGCCGCCATCTGATCACGCTCGTCGGGGTACGGCTCGACGTCGTAGTTGGGGATCGGCACGCTCAGTCGCACCCGGTTGCGTCGGATGCGGTCGAGGCAGGAGTTCACCACGATCCGGTGCAGCCAGCTGGTGACCTTTGCGTCGGCGCGGAACTGATCGGCCATCCGATGCGCCTTGAGCAGGGCGTCCTGCAGTGCATCGGCGGCATCGTCGGGGTTGTCGCTGGTGCGGCAGGCGACCGACCAGAGATAGGCGTGATGGCGTTCGATCAGCACCGCGAAGGCGCCGGGATCGCCGTGCACGTGGGCGAGGAGCAGGTCATCGTCGCTGCGTGCATCGACGCTCCCCCGAGTCATGGGAGAAGATTAATGGAAGTGAACCGGCGATGTGCCACTGACCTGCACGTAGTCCACAGAACTGGGGACAAGATGCGTGGTGTGTGGAATCTGGTGTGCACCGCGCGGAACGCGGGCGGTGTCAGCCCAGAAGTCGCTGGTAGGCCGCCACGAACAGTTCCACGCTGACGTCGAGGATGGCGTCGAGTTCGAACAGGTCGGCGTCGGTGGCATCGCCGGGGGCGAACTCCCCCGCCGTGCTCGTATACCAATCCACCAGCAACTGGGTGACGGCGCCGACGAGGCCGATGGCCGCCAGTCGCTGCGGTCGGGCGGCGGACCGTTCGCCCAGGGCGAGCGCAAGGATGAGGTCGGCCCACCCGTGGATCGCCGTGAGCCGTAGCCGCTCGAGGGCCGGATTGACCCCGACGATCTCGACCAGCATCACCCGCGCGCGCCGAGGTTGGTCGGCGAGGGTGCCGATGAAGGCCCCCAGCGCTGCCCGCGCTACGGCTTCGGCGTCGGTGGCGAGAATTCCCACACTCTTCGCGCTCTCGCCCTCACTGACCGCTCCCCCGCTGCCGCCCACGAACGGGGCCCCAGCACCGATCGTGGCCGCCCGGGCGGTGGCGACGCAGTCCTCATACACCGCCGCGAGCAGGGCGAATCTGTCCTCGAAGGACTCATAGAAGTAGCGCTGGGTGAGCCCGGCGTGGTCACAGATCCGTTTCACCGACACGGTGGCGAATCCCTCGGTCCCGAATAGCTCGAGACCGGCGGCGATGAGGTCGCTGCGCCGACGATCTCGCCGCTGCGCCGCGTCGGCGCCGCCGTAGCGCCGTCCCCGGGTGGTCATCGTGCCGGACTCCTGCCGCTTCGGTTGGGAAAGCATCGCGAATACCAAGAACTGTTTACAGCAGCCTATCTGACACGCTACCGTGTCAGAACTATCTGACATGCACTCGTGTCAGAAACCGAAACGGTCTGGTGACCGTCGACCGAGGAGTGGCCGGTGTTGGACTTTCTGCCCGAGGCGATGCGGGAGCCGACGGTGCTGGCTGTTCCGTTCTTCGTGGCGATGGTTGCGCTCGAGTGGTGGGCGGCGTGGAAGCTGGACCACACCGAACGTGACCGGCCCGCACAGCGCGCGCACCTGCACGGGACGCGACGTTCGTCGTCGGCACCCGGCAGTTACAACATCCGTGACGCACGGGCCAGCCTGCTCATGGGTGTGGTCTCGATCGGCACGAGCGCCGCGTGGAAGGCATTGGCGCTCTTGGGATATGCGGCCGTATTCGGCTACGTGGCGCCGTGGCAGCTGCCCGCCGACGCCTGGTACACCTGGCTGATCGCGTTCGTCGGACTCGACTTCCTGTTCTACTGGGAGCATCGTCTCGCGCACCGGGTCCGGTTGATCTGGGCGACCCATCAGGCGCATCACTCCAGTGAGTACTTCAACTTCACCACGGCGCTGCGACAGAAGTGGAACAACAGCGCCGGCATCCTGATGTGGCTGCCACTCCCCCTGCTCGGCGTTCCGCCGGCCCTCGTCTTCGCGGCGTACTCATTGAATCTCGTCTACCAGTTCTGGATTCACACCGAACACCTCGGAAAGCTCTGGCGGCCGATCGAATTCGTCTTCAACACGCCGTCCCACCATCGCGTCCACCATGGCAGTGACAGCGAGTACCTGGACCGCAATTATGGTGGCACCCTGATCATCTGGGATCGGCTCTGCGGCAGCTTTGCCGCGGAGGAACATCGTCCGACGTACGGATTGACCACGCCGGTCGACACCTACAACATCTGGCGGCTGCAGACCCACGAGTACGTGGCCATCGCCCGAGATGTGCGGGCCGCCCGAGGCGTGCGGACGCGGTTGGGTCTGGTGTTCGGACCGCCGGGCTGGAAGCCGGCGACGACGAATCCGCCGGTACGCGCAGGTCGTCAGCGGATGCTGGGCTCACCGCACAGGCGGGATCAGCCCGCCATCGAGACCTGAGCGATCTCTGCCTGGAAGCCACCGCCACCCGCCGGCAGCGACGTCAACCACACCATCACGAACGGACTCTCGGTGGGGTTCGGGATGGTGATGGTGGTCGACGGCTGCGACACGGTGCCGGAGGCGACTTCGGTGGTCTCGGCGAAGGTGGGTTGCGCCGACGTCGCGGTCCGGATCGACACATCGAACCCCGGCGTGGGTGTCCGGATGGTGACCGTGGCGACGGACTGGTCGCTGCCGAGGTCGAACATCAGCCCGAGACCATCCTTGAGGCCGCCGAAATCGGCTGAGCCGCGGTAGATGTCGGTGCTCCACGGAGGTGCGACACCACTGATCACATTGCCGAGATTGGTGGAACTGTCGGGCGGTTGGTTCGAGAAGTCGACCAGGTTCACCCGTTGCAGCGGGATGGGGGCCGGTGCTGCCGGCGGGGCCGCGGCCTGTTGCTGGGTCTCGGTCGCCGGAGGTGCCGACGTGGTGGTGAGGATGGAGTCGATGTCCGACGCGTCGCCGTCGGAGCCGAAGATGTTGGTCGCCCACACCACCAGCGCGATGATGACGAACAGCGCCAGCAGTCCGGCGCCGGCGAGCAACGCCACATTGCGTCGTCCGGTGCCCTCCGGCTCGGTACCGGCAGTGGTACGGGACGGCGTCGGGGTCATTGCGACCGGGGCCTGGTCGGTCTCGATCGCCGGCAACATGTCGGTGTTGAGATCGATCACCGTCGCCTGGTCGAGAACGTGCTGAATCGTGCCGGCTGTGCGGATGCCTCGATTGCCGTCGAGGGCTCGCGCGGCGACGGCCGAGATCTCGAACGGCGTGTCCGGCCGCGCCTCCCGGGGTTCGATCGGCGCGCCGTTCTTGTCGGGGCGCGCGATCGGCAGGCCGCCGACCTCGTCGGTCGTGTCGGAGGTGGTCACCAGACGGGTACCGGTGCGGCCGTCGAGCGGCCACCGTGCCAGCAGCAATGCATAGAGCACCGCACCCAGTCCGCGGACGTCGGAGGATTTGTCGTCACCGGCGAGGGTGCCGGGGAAGGCGAGCACGGCGTTGCCGTCGGTGCTGATCCGGATGCGGTCGGGGTGGTCGATCGACAGCGCCCCACCCGAGCGGTGGGTGGCCTCGGCGGCCGCGGCCAGTGCGCGCACCGCGCGTGCCGCCCCGATGGGGGACGGTTCGGAACGGGCGACCTCGGCCAACGACGAGCCGGGCACCCATTCGCTCACCACGATGCCGCCCGAGGATCCGCGCACCACATCGAGTACACGCGCCACCCCGGCCGACGAGATCTGACCGAGTCGCAAGGTGCGCGACAGCACGCCCTGGGGTCCGTCGTCGGTGACCTTGGCGGTTTCGCCGCGGCGCGGTGGCGGCGCGAGCTGCTCGGCGTCGACGAAGGTCAGCGCCACCTCACGGTCGAGATTGATGTCGAGAGCCCGCCAGAACTGCAGACCGCGGGTGCCGCCGTGGTGATCGAGCAGGCGGTATCGGCCGCCGGCGACGGCCGCCCCGGGGACCAGCCGGGGACCCCGCGGCCGCGGCTGGGTGGCCGACGGCATCCGCGTGGTCGCCTGGGCGGGGTTGGCTGGATTGTCCGATTTCGGTGTGTCCGTGGGCTTCTCGGCGCGGCCGGGATCGTCGCGACGGTCCGCGGTCGGGGTGTCCGTCGCGGATGTCTCGGACCGATCCTCGACTCGTACCGAGCCCTGGTCGGCCGGAGAGTCCGGGATGATCTCGGTGTCCTGCGTGGCACCGATCTCATTGTCACTCACGCGCCGAGCTCCTCTCCTGCGATACCGCATGTCGCGTGGCGCGTGGATCCGCATCTCGCCACCATCGCGGAGGCGCGCGGCTCCACCGCTGTGAACCGAGTACGACTGCCATGTGGCAGTGCCCCGGTCGAATCGCCGGAGCACCTGTACCTGACCAGAATACGGGAGCGATTCGTCGGTGACGGTCTGCGGAAACTGAACCGTGATGGTTGCAGTCGATTCTCTTACCGGGCTCTCAGGCGGCGCCAAGGCGGGGACGAATCTGCCCAGCACGCGGCGCACCGTCAGGCCGATCGAGACCACATCGGGCAGGCGGGTGACGGCCAGGCCGGCGTAGGTGACGCCGAGTACCACCACTGCCGTCAGCGCCAAGTAGATCAGCGAACCGAACTTTCCGGCCTCGGTCATCATCAGATGTAGTCCGGACAGCTGGGCGACGGCCCACACGATGGCGCTGATGCCCACCGAGACGACCAGCGTCACCGCGGTGGTGCGGGCGACGTCGGTCAGCCGCGCGTCGTCGAGCCGTCGGCGCAGCAGGAAGTGACCGACCACGGCGCCGACCAGATAGCCGAGCCCGTTGGACAGCGCCAGCCAGCGCACCACCAGTTCCGGGTCGGAGAACAGCACCGGACCCAGCAGCGACGCGGCCACCTTGACCACCGTGATGCCCAGCACCATCACCGTCGGCGTCCAGGCGTCCTCGCGGGCATAGAACACCCGCAGCTGGACCAGCGTCATCGAGTAGGGGATGAGCGTGAATGCGCCCCAGGCGAGCACCGAACCGAGCTGGGATGCGATCTCGGCATCGAACCGGCCGAAGTTGAACACGGCCACACCGATGGCCGGGCCGAAGAATGTCATGTAGGCGACGACGGGTACCAGCGCGACCATCGTCAGCCGGGTGGCCAGCGACAGATCGTCGACGACGGCCCGGTTGTCGTCGGCGGCCGCGTTGCGCGACAGTCGCGGCATGATCGCGGTGAGGATGGTGACGCCCAGGACGCCGTAGGGCAGCTGCAGCAGCTGCCAGTGGGTGGCGTAGACGCTGATGCCGGCGGCGTCGGTGTGCGCGGCGATGCGGTAGGTGATGACCAACCCGACCTGCAGGATCGCCACGTACATGACGATCGCGAGCGCCATGTTGCCGAACCGGCGGAGCCGGGCGTCGAGCCCCCACTGCAGCTGCAGGCGGATGCCGGCCCGCTTGAGCCACGGCACCAGGATCATCGCCTGCACCACGACGCCGAGCGTGGTACCGATGCCGAGCACCAGCAGCTGCGGGTCGGTCATCCGCACCGGGTTGAGCGAGATCTCGCCGGGCATCGCCGCGTAGAGCACGAGCGTCGCGATCTGGACGATGTTGTTGAGCACCGGAGCCCAGGCGCCCGGCTTGAAGAACCCCTTCATGTTCAGGATCGCCATGAACAGGGCCGACAGGCCGTAGAAGAGGATCTCGGGCAGCAGCAGGTAGGCGAGCGCGGTGGTCAGGTCGCGGTTGACGTCGCCGTCGCCGACGTTGAGGAAGGTCAACAGGGGAGCGGCGATCAGCGAGATGACGGTCGCGGCGCCAAGGGTGACCACGGTCAACGTGAAGATGCGGTTGATGAAGGCGCGTCCGCCGTCGGCGTCCTCCGCCTCAGCCCGCACCAGCACCGGGATGACGATGGCGGTCAGCACCGCGCCGAGGACGACCTCGGCGATCATGTTCGGCAGCACGTAGGCGGCCTGGAACGCCGAGGCGATCGCCGGACCGAGCATGGCGAGCACCAAGACGGTGCGCACGAATCCGGTGATCCGGCTGGTCAGGGTCGCCAGCGCGATGGATCCACTGGTCTTGAGGATGCTGGCGTCGGAGTCACGCGACAGGCCGGTCGACGACTCGTCGATCTCGGCTTCGGCGCGGGTCTCCGGGGCCGGTCGGCCGCCGGTCCGGGCGGCGGTGAGCGTGTCCGTACGAGTCGGTGCGGGTCGGCCGCGACCGGGTGGGGTGGCGCGGCGTGGCGGCGGACCCGACGGCGCTCCCGGCGGTATCCGACGCGGGGCCGCCCGGTGGGACTCCGGTGGTCGCTGTTCGCTCATGGCCTGTCCCCGTCACTCGAGCTCGTCGTGGTCGGCTCCTGGTGGTCGTCGGTCTCGTCCGCCGAGACATCGTGGTGCTCATGCCCCGGGTGTTCTGTCTGCAGGTTACGGCGGCGTTCCTGATAGGTGGCGCCGGCCAGCAGTCGATCGTGTTCGTCGGGGTCGGGCCGGTCCTCGTCGGCGGGGTCGGGTTGGCCGCGGAAGCGGTGCCATAGGCGGCGGGCCACCAACAGCACCAGGGCCACGCCGGCGGCGATGGTCACCCAGAACAACGGTTTGCCGTAGGCGTTGGCGTGCACCGACAGGAAGATCGGCGACCCGACGGAGATGCCGCTGGACGTGGTCAGACCGATGGTCACGGTGATCGCCTCCTCGGAGGTCTCCGCGCGCGTCGGCAACTGGATCTGTCGGGTGCCGCGTGCCGGGATCTCGATCACGCCGAGATCGCCGACGTCGAGTTCGGGCGGTGCATCGACGTTGATCCGCACCCGGATCGGCAGGGACAGATCGTTGCGCACCACCAGCAGCAGCGGGCTGCGTTCGGACGCCAGCGTGTAGCGGCCACCGGGATCGAGCAGGGTGACGGAGTTGCGCATGCGCTGCAGGGTGGCGTCCACGGCGGTGATGCGTGCGGCGCGCTGCCCGCGCGCCTCGGCACGCAGTGCAGCAGACGCGGTGTCCGGGGTGCGGATCGCGCGCAGCAGATCCTCACGCAGTGGGGCCACATATCGTTCGGGGGTCGCGGCCACATCCGCCGAGCTCATCAACGATGCCTGCAGCTGGAAGGAGAGTTCGGCCTCGTCGTCGATCTGGGCGGCGACGTCGTCGGAGACGGCCATGCCCAGTTCGGCGAGCGGTCGACTGCCCGGCGGTTGGGTCAATCGGGCCGTGGTGGTGGTCGCGTCGAGGGCGCCACGGACATCGGCCAGTGGACTCGGGGTGGCGGCGCCCGACTCGAGCAGCAGCGTCGCGGTGGTGAACAGGGCGTCGGTGTCGTCGGCGGTCGGCGACCAGTACGTCGGCGGCATCACGAACTCGCTGCGTCCGGCGGTGGGCAGGTCGGCCGGGTCGGGCTGGGTGGGTGCGTCGATGGCCGGATATGCCACGGCGGCGACCGCCGCTTGCCGGCGCGCGGTGCCCGATTCACCGTCGAAGGACACCTCCTGGTCGGCCGGCGTGAGCGGTGGTGTCGTGGGGGTGTCGCCGAGACCGGCGAGGGCCGCGGTCAGCGGTGCCTCACTGGTCTGTACTGCCAGGTCACCCACTCGATAGCGGCCGGTGGGGTCCGCGCGCTCGGCGTCGACGCTGCTGGCGGAGGTCACCGCGGCGCCCACCGATGCGGAGGCGAGGACGTCGGCGCCGGTGTTGTCGATCGCGCCGAGCGCCGGCACGGTGATGCCCCGCACGCTGCGCACCCCGAGAACGGCGTCGACGACGTCTGCGGGCCCGGCCAGGGCGGCGTCGGTCAGCCCCGAATCGTTGATCCGCGACAGCGACGTGAGGTCGGCCTGCGCGAACGGCAATGCGACGACGCACATCCGGGAGGCCACGTCACGCAGTTCGGTCAGCCACTGCAGTGCGGCCGGCTGACCGGTGCCCGGGGTGGTCGGCGACGTGGGGTCCATCGGATCCGACGACACCGCATAACCCAGCGACATCGCGCGCACGGTCACCAGCAGGTCCGGGTCCACCGCCAGGCACATACTCTGCGCCAGCCGCGACGGCGCGTCCGGTGATGCAGCGCCTTCGGGTGGTGCGGCTTCTCCCGATGCCGAGGGCGGCGCGGCACCCGGAGCCGACGGTTCGGGCTCCGCCGGTTCAGCGACCGACGGTGTCGGCGACGTGGTGTCGGAAGCAGGCGCCGACGTCGCGCCGGCCGAGGATCCGGCCACCGACCGCGCGGCGTCGAGCAAGGTGTGCAGGCGCCCGCCGTCCGACAGGGAGCGGGCCATCTCCTCGCCGACCAGCCGGACCGGTTCGGTGCTGCCGCCCAACACACCCGGGGTGAGTTGGGGCGGCGCCGCCAGCGGCCACAGCATCGTGAGTTGTGCGGGGCTCGACAGATTCGCCGACACCGATCCGTCGGAGCCGAGATCGCTGTCGATGTTCGCGTCGTCGACGTCGGTGCTGGGATCGACGTACTGATCGGCTCGCGTGGCGTTGGGCGGCAGCGACAGTACCGGCAGCAGCGTGCGTGACTGGGCGAGCTTGGCTGCGTTGCCGTAGTCGGGGACGCCGTTGACGTTGACGTTGAGCGGAAACACTCCGGTTCGCTGGATGTTGAGCCCGTCGGTCGCAGACAGCTGGGTGGTGATGCTGAAGTCATCTGACTCGCCCGGCGCGAGTGCGTCGGTCACCGGGCGGAAGGCGGTGGCCGCGCTCACCGGCACCGGGGCCACCGCGAGGCTGCTGCGCAGCTCGTTGGCGTCGCTGATCGCATCGCCGCGCTCGAGGCGTATCGACAGGTCTTCCAGATCACGGTCGCCGACGTTGCGCACACTGCCGGACACCGTGACGTCGGCGCCGCCTCCACTGGTGACGATCGACGGGGTGATCTCGTCGATCGTCAGGCGCAGGAAGCCACCGGTCCCGTCGGCGTCGGTGGTGCCGGCCGTGTCGTCGGACACGGGCGCGGCGGTGGCGAACGTGGCCGGTCCGGCGCACAGCACCACGAGCGCCACGACAGCGAACACCACCGCGGATGCGCGCGTGGATCGACCGTGCGTGAATCGATGGAGAACAAGCGGCAGCGGGGGCGGTACCGGGTCAGGCATCGCCGGCCGGTGGACGCCGCGGCCGCCTGCGCCGTCGACGCGACCGCGCCGGGGGCAACGGCTCGTTGCGGCGCTGGTTGCGGGCAGCTGCGGCTCTCTCATAGGCGTTGGGTTCGGTGCGGATGCTCTCGGCCTCGGACTGGGCCAACCGGTTGGGGTCGGCGGCGAGATCGGCGATCACGCCGCGGGCCATCCGGGCCAGTCGCCGCTCGTCAGAGTACGTGAGCTTGCGGGGCAACTCCTCGAGCGGCACCCAGGCCACCTCGCTGACCTCATAGTCGGCGTCCGAGAGCTCTCCACCGATGCTGCGCAGCAGATAATGGTGCACCGTCTTGTGAATTCGACGTCCCTCGCTGACGAACCAGTAGTCGATCTTGCCCAGCGGTGCCACCACGGTGCCGCTGATGCCGGTTTCCTCCGCGACCTCGCGGATCGCCGTCTGCTCGGCCGTCTCGCCGGTCTCGATGTGCCCCTTGGGCAACGACCACATCATCCGTCCGCGACGGTCCATGCGGCCGATCAGCGCCGCACACAATTCCTCGGTCGGCAGGTCCAGATCGGAGATGACCAGCCCGCCCGCCGACGTCTCGCGGACCGTGCGCAGGCGCTCCTGGCCGCGTTCGGGTCCCTTGCCGCCGGTGCGGCGCCGGGTCTTCGACTTCGCGGTCGTCGAGGTCGTCGCCTCGGCGCCGGCGGAGGTGTGGGTCAGTCCGGTCTTGGTGATCTTGGCGGTCACCGCGACAAGGTCGGAGGGTTTCGGGGGAGACACCCGCGTGTGAGTCGGGCGCAACTCCTCCTCGACGTGGTCGGCCTTTCCGGACCGCTTCGGCATCTGCCCGGGATTGGGCGTGTCGCGTCGTTCGGCGGCCGGTGTCTCGTCGTGTCCGGCGTCGGCGGTGCTGGGAGGAGAAGGTCGTCGTCCGCGGCGCCGTCGTCCGCGCCGCCCGCGCCGAGTGGTTCCGCCCGGGTCGTCGGTTGCGGTCGATCCGGTGCCGGTCTGAACACCGCCGCCGCGGGAGTTCGCGCGTGCGAGGTCGGCAGGGGTCACCCGGTGTCCCGTTGAGGTGTCGGCCGATCGTGCCGAATCCTGATGTCCGGAATCACGCCGTCCGGTCCCGTTGGGACCACGCGAACCCGCCATGACGTCGTCGGAGACGTCAGAGGGGTCGGTGGACGGGTCGGCGGACACGTCTCCGATGCTAGCCGCTGGCAACCTGGCGTTTGCCTGGATGGGCCGTGGCGCCGAGGGTGGTGTCGACACGGATGGGCGGCGGTTTGTGCCACGGTTCACCGCGAATCCGCCCGGTTCACCCGGAATCGGGTGGCAATACCGACCAGGGATGGGATGCGGACCCCGGCTGCGTCGACGGTAGGCTGATGTGCCGTGACCGACCCCGATCGCCGAACTCGTCTGCTGGCCGGCGCGGCCGTGTCGCTTCAGACGTTCTCGGATGTATTGGTTCCGCTCGGCACGCTGTTCGCCGATGCCGGCCACGAGCTGTATCTGGTCGGCGGGTCGGTGCGCGACGCCGTGCTGGGCCGGTTGGCCGGCGACCTGGATTTCACCACCGACGCGCGGCCCGAGCAGGTCACCGCGCTCCTGGCCGGCTGGGCGGACGCACAGTGGGACACCGGGATCGAATTCGGAACGGTCAGCGCGCGCAAAGGCGACGCGACCATCGAGATCACCACCTATCGTGCCGATTCCTATGATCGGGTGAGCCGAAACCCGCAGGTCGTCTTCGGTGATTCCCTGCGCGGGGACCTGGTGCGCCGCGACTTCACCATCAATGCGATGGCGGTGCGGATCGGAGCCGACGGTCCAGCCGAGTTCGTCGACCCCCTCGACGGCATGACCGCCCTGCTGGCAGGCGTGATCGACACACCGGCCACGCCACAGGAATCCTTCAACGACGACCCGCTGCGGATGCTGCGTGCCGTGCGTTTCGTCTCCCAACTGGGTTTCCGGGTGGCACCCCGGGTGTTCGAGGCGATCAGCGACATGTCGGAGCAGATCGAGCGCATCACCGCCGAGCGGGTGCGGGCCGAGCTGGACAAGTTGATCCTCGGCGAGCATCCGCTCGAGGCGATCGACGTGATGGTCGACGCCGGCTTGGCCGCTCGGGTGTTGCCCGAGGTACCGGGGATGAAGCTGACGATCGACGAGCATCACCAGCACAAGGACGTCTACCAGCATTCGCTGACGGTGCTGAAACAGGCGGTGGACCTCGAAGACGGCGATCCCGACCTGATCCTGCGCTGGGCGGCGCTACTGCACGACATCGGCAAACCTGCCACCCGTCGGCACGAACCGGGTGGCGGCGTCAGCTTCCATCATCATGAGGTGGTCGGCGCCAAGATGGTGCGCCGGCGGATGCGGGCGCTGAAGTATCCGAAGGCCGTCGTCGACGACGTGTCGCAGCTGGTGTTCCTGCATCTGCGGTTTCACGGCTACGGAGATGGCGCCTGGACCGACTCGGCGGTGCGCCGCTACGTCACCGACGCGGGACCGCTGCTGGATCGGCTGCACAAGTTGGTGCGCGCCGACTGCACGACGCGCAACAAACGCCGGGCGCGGCGGCTGCAGGAGAACTACGACCATCTCGAGCACCGGATCGCCGACCTGCAGGCAGCCGAGGATCTCGAGCGGGTGCGACCCGACCTCGACGGCAACGCCATCATGCAACTGCTCGGACTGCCGCCCGGCCCCAAGGTCGGCCAGGCGTGGCGCTACCTGAAGGAACTGCGTCTCGACCGCGGTCCGCTGACCCGCGAGGAGGCCGAGGAGGCCCTGCGGGAATGGTGGGCATCGCAGGGCTGACGGTCGCTGTGTGGATCGAAGGTGTCCGATGGCGGGCCTAACGCCGCGGCCCTGCTCACGACGGGGCGAACACGTTCGTCGAACCGGGCACAACCTCGAACACCGCCGGTAGCTCGCCGACGATGTCGCCGTCGATCGACACCAGCGCCGGCGGATCGCTGTACAGCTCTATCTCCGCGCCCCGCATTGTGCGGACCATCGGATGGTCGACGTGGGTTCCGCCGAACACCTTCGGGAACACCCGCGCAACGGTGGCGCGGGCGAACCGATCCGGATGATGGGCGAGCGTGAGGTCGAGCAGTCCGTCGGTCATGGACGCGCGCGGGGTGATGTGCATACCGCCGCCGTAGGACGTGGTGTTGCCGATGGCGGCGAACACCAGGTCGTCGTCGATCTCGACATCGTCGGCGCGAACGTCGTAATGGTACGAGGGAAGGCCGGCGAGCTCGCGCAGCGCGGCGAGTGTGTAGCGGGCCGGGCCCTTGGGCCGGCGCATGTCGATGGCGCGCGCGGTCACCGAGGCGTCGAACCCGGTCGCCGCGACGGTGACGAACAGTGCGGTACGACCGTCCGGGAAGGTGACCCGGCCGAGATCGATGCACCGCGTGTGGCCGGTCACGATGATGTCGACCGCGGCGGTGACGTCGTCGCACGGAATGCCCAAGTTGCGGGCCACGTCGTTGCCCGAGCCGGCCGGTACGATGCCCAACGGCTTGTCGGTGCCGAAGGCCGCTTCCACTGCGAGTCGGATGGTTCCGTCGCCGCCGACCACGACGATCCCGTCGGTGTCGCCGCCGGCCGCCTTTCCGGCCTGCTCGGCGGCATCCTGGGCGTCGGCTCCGACGATGATCTCGGTGGCGATGCCGCTTGCCGCGAACCGCGCGATCGCCGCCTCGGCGACGTCGCCGGCCGCACCGTGACGCGCGTGCGGATTGACCAGCAGGGTCACCTGACCGACCGACCTCCGGTCGGCGCTGTGGTGGTTTGGATCGCCCGCCATGGGTTACGATTTTACACATCATGTCAATCTGTAAAGCGGATATCGGTGAGCAGGTCCTCGACGCCGCCCGGGCCTGCCTGGTCCGCAGTGGCGGACGCAAGGTGACACTTGCCGAGGTGGCGCGCGAAGCCGGCGTCAGTCGTCCCACCGTGTACCGACGCTGGCCGGATATGTCCGAGATCACGCGCGCGTTGCTCACCCTTGAGGTGATGGGCATCGTCACGGCTGTCACCGATGTCACGCCGCTGCGCACGGCGGAGTTCGACGCGACCGTCGACCTGGTGGTGCGAATCGCGGCCGCTCTGCGCGACGACGAGCTGGTCGCGGCGCTGTGGCGGGCCCAGCGCGAATTCATGACGCCGTATGTCTTCGAGCGCCTCGGCACCAGCCAGCAGGGCGTGCTCGCGATCCTCACCGAGGCGATCGCTCACGGTCAACAGCGCGGCCAGGTGCGCGACGGCGACCCGCAGAAGCTGGCGTCGATGGTGCTGCTGATCACCCAATCAGCGATCCAGTCACGCGCGTTGGTGGAGTCGATTCTCGGTGACGACTGGAGTCGGGAACTGCATCACGCGCTGTCGTCCTACCTGCGCCCGACCCATCTGGGTTCGTCTCCTCTGGGCCCGTCCGGCGGCGAGCCGCCGACGATCAGCGGATGACCGGGCTCAACGCCGCCCAGCGGCACCGATGGCAGTCCACGCTGGCCGACCAGAACCGCCCCCTCGACGTGCTCGTGGTCGGCGGTGGGATCACCGGCGCCGGAGTGGCCCTCGACGCCGCGAGTCGTGGACTGCGCGTCGCGCTGGTCGAGGCGCACGATCTGGCCCACGGCACATCGCGGTGGAGCAGCAAGTTGGTGCACGGGGGATTGCGGTATCTGGCCGGCGGCCATCTGCCGATCGCCTACGAGAGCGCGGTCGAGCGACACCATCTGATGACGACGATCGCGCCGCATCTGATCCGGCCGTTGGCGCAGGTCGTGCCCGATCTCGGTTCGCGCGCCACGTCGGCGATGATTCGTACCGGTGTGCAGGCCGGCGATGTGCTGCGCCGGGTTGCGCGCACCCCAGCACCTGTGTTGCCCCGTCCGCGCCGGCTGTCGGTGGCCGAGACGCTGGCGTTGTGCCCACAGACGACGCGGGCCGGACTGCGGGGTGCCGTGGCGCACTCCGACGGACAGCTCGTCGACGACGCCCGACTGGTGGTCGCGGTCGCGCGTACGGCTGCCGCTTTCGGTGCGATGATCTGCACGTATACCCGCGCCGACCACGTCACCGGCAACGGTGCCCGCCTGACCGACGCCTGCACGGGGGAGTCCTTCGACGTGGCTGCGCGCACCGTCGTCAACGCCACCGGTGTCTGGGCCGGCGAGGTGGATCCGGCAGTCCGGATGCGGCCGAGCCGGGGCACGCATCTGATCTTCGACGCCGCCACCTTCGGGCACCCGGAAGGTGCGCTGACCGTGCCGGTGGCCGGCTCCATCTCACGGTTCGTGTTCGCCCTGCCCGAGCCGCTCGGACGGGTCTTCGTCGGCTTGACCGACGTCGCCGCCCCGGGCCCGATCCCAGACGTCCCGCAGGCGTCGCAGGCCGAGATCGACTACCTGCTCGAGTCCATCAACCCGGCGCTCGACCGGTCGGTGACCCGCTCCGACATCATCGGCACCTACTCCGGGCTCCGACCACTCGTCGATGTTGTCGGCGCGGAAAAGAATTCGAGTT
Source organism: Gordonia sp. Z-3 (assembly GCF_036233855.1). NCBI lineage: Bacteria > Bacillati > Actinomycetota > Actinomycetes > Mycobacteriales > Gordoniaceae > Gordonia > Gordonia sp. Z-3. The sequence continues at coordinate 90,865 of NZ_JAZARS010000006.1, read as the reverse complement.
CGGGAAGCCTCGCCGACCTGTCGCGGCGTCACCGCATCCAGGTCAGTGACGACACGCTGGTGGGTGTGCTCGGCGGGAAACTCACCACCTACCGTCGCATGGCCCAGGATGCCGTTGATGCCGCGGTCGACGCCGGGGGACTGACCGCGGGCCGCTGCATCACGGCGACGACCCCGCTCATCGGTGCCGCCGCCGTCACAGCACCGCCGGAGCTGCCGGCGTCGCTAATCAGTCGGTTCGGTTCCGAGGCGGCCAAGGTGGTGTCGTCAGCGCAGGTCGAGCGTGCGTTGGATGCGATCGTCGACGACATCGACGTCACCCGCGCGGAGGTGGAGTTCGCGCTCACTCACGAGGGCGCACTCACCGTCGACGATGTCCTGCACCGGCGCACCCGCATCGGCTTGGTGGACGCCGACGCCGACCGTGCCCGTCCCGCGATCACCGAGCTCATCGAGCAGGTTCGAGCTCAGTAACCCATCGTCCGCAGCGCGTCGGCCAGTTTGTCCAAGTCCTCGCGCTCGACGTCGAGGTGCGGGCTGACCCGCAACACCGACTGCTCGGTGGTCAGCGGGGCGCGCCAGGAGTCGGCGCAGGTGACCAGGATGCCCAGCGACAACAGTTTGGCCTGGGCGGCGGCCACGTCGGATGCCTGCCAGCCCGGCGGCGGCGCGAGGGTGGTGGTGGAGCACGGTTCGTCGACCGGCTCGAGCACCTCCCAACTGCCGATGCCGTCGAGGCGTTCGCGGGTGGCCCGGCCGATCGCGGCGAGTTCGCGGAACACGCGCTGCTGCCCGATGGCCAGAACCTCCGACACCGCCATGCCCAGGCCGAGCCGTCCGGCCACGAATGCTTCGGAACTCTCGATCTCCACCGGACGCAACGCATCCTTGCGTACTGCGACGAATCCCACACCGCGCGGCCCGGTCAGCCATTTGCGGCTGGTGCCATAGACGACGTCGGCGCCGGTGACCGTCGGCACGTGGCCGGCGGTCTGTGCCATGTCGACCACCACGGGAACGCCTGCGGCATGGGCGATCTCGACGATCCGAGTGACGGGTTGCACGATGCCCGACATCGCCCCGATATGACAGATGTGGATGAAGTCGGGCTGCTCGAACTGCAGCATGTTCTCCAGCGCGTCGGTGTCGACGTGGCCGGCGATGTCGGCATCCGGCAGCGGCCGCACCGCGTAGCCGCGGCGTTCGAACTCCACGAGGTTCGGTCCGAACTCGTTCTTGGCCACCCACACGGTGCTCGAGATCGGCAGGTTCCAGTAGGTGAGCAGCGCGCGCAGGGCGGCGCGTGCGCTCTCCCGGAACGCGAGTTCGTCGGCGGTGTGTCCGATCAGCGACGCGAGATCGCGCTTGTCACGGGCGATCTCGTCGGCGCGATCGGCGGCGGCCACATAGGAGCCGCGTTCGCTCTCGCGCCACAGATGAGCCGAGATGGAGCCGATCACGGCGTTCGAGGATCGACCGGCAGCCGCGGAGTCGAGGTGGACGACTTCCGGGCGCAGGCGTGCACGTCGCCACTGCTCACCCAGTTCGCTCACGTACATGACTTCTGAACCTACCGGTGTTGGGGGATACTCGAACCGGGCACCCCTGGTCGCCGGCGAACCCGGGTGCGATGACTTCGGCGGGTGCCGCCACCACGTGGACTCCCGTCGTGGACGGAGGCCGGGTGGCCCTGATCGGTGTGGTCACCGGACTGATCGCGGCGACATTGGGTTCGGCCGCGGTTCTTCGTCAGCCGCCGTGGCAGCGCATGACCGTCCACACCGATCAGGTGCCTGGTCACCACGTGTGAGCTCATGCCGAGTTCGTTGACCCGTGGGCCCAGCGTCGTCCGCAGCACTTCCGGCTGATCCGCTACCCGATGGCGTGACACCGGGCGGGAACATAACCACCCGCCGGGGGCGTCTCATTCGCGAACACCACAACAACGTGCTGGCCCCAGTTGACCGGGACGGCATACCGGGGACGGGGCGATGCCACCGCCCTTCCCGCCGCGATCATTCACGCCGTATGAGGCCGAGAGGACAGATGATGACCTACTTCCCGCCTACACCGGCGCCACCGCGTGATCCGGCGATACTGCGCCGCCGGGCCTCGAGCGCACTCCTCGGCGCGACCCTGCTGTGGGTGCTGGTGGGTGTGATGATTCTCGGTGCGCTCGGCCGAGCGACCTCGGGACCGATCACACCTGCCCCGAGTTCGGGTGCTGAGGCCCTCGGCCGCCTCGTCGGCATGATCGGGTTTCCGATCGCGGCAGCGATTGGCGCCATCGCGCTGCATCGTCGCCGCAGACGCCTGTTGCGCCAAGCACGCGCGGTCGAGGCCGGCCACGGCGTTGTGTCCGTTGCGAACCACGGCCACTTCGTCCATGGATACCCCCCGCACTACCCCCCTCCGGGTTCTGCGCGTCCGTACTCTCCGCCTCCGAAGTACTCCGGGCCGCACCAGCGACGCTCCGACGGTCACTGACAGCCGGACGGCCTGCAGGCGAGCCACCGCTGGGCCAGAAGTCTGGTGCCGCACGGAACCACGAGTGCCCCCCGAGCGTCCAAACACCATGGACCCCATCGAGTACGTCTTCGGGACCGGTGACGGTGTCACCACAGCGTGGGTGTCGCCGCCCGACATCGACCTCTCCGGCGACGGCACGCTCGATGCGGTGGCTCTCGACTTCGACGGTGACGGGCGGCGCGACGATGCCATGTGGGACAGCGATGCCGATGGGATCGCAGACGTCGTCGCGCTCGACCGGGACGACGACGGCCGCGGCCACGAGTTCTATCGGGACGACGGATCAGGAGTGTGGGGCGAGACTGCTCAACGACCGACCGACCTTGCCTCACCACCACCGGAACCGGAGGTGACGCCGGCGCCAGGCCGGGTGGCCGATCCGGCGCCGCACCGCGACCGTGAGCCGACCGACACCGACGACGCCGTGGTCGTCCGCTCAGCAGACCTCGACGGTGACGGAACCGCCGACATCGAACTCGTCGGCACTCGCCGCGCAGGCATTCCGGTGGCCGATCGGCTCTACGTCGACGCCGACGGCGACGGCCGTTTCGATCGTGTGCTGGTGGACTCCGATGGTGATGGCCGCGCCGACGTCAGCTTCGATGACCGGTCGCCTCGATTCGAGGTTCGGTGACGGTCGGTAGGTGACGGAGCGCGATCGTCAGCTGTGATGACCGGTCGGCTGGATCGGATGATCGGCGATGGCCAACGGCCCGTGGTGCGGTGGCGTGTGCACCAACCGCACCACCACCGCCCCGATCAGGTAGAGCACGACACCGAGGACCAACATCCCGGCCGAGCGCCCGTCATCGGGGATCGCGACCGCGGCGATCGTCACCGCACCCACGTAGGCGATGTTGAACACCGCGTCTTGCACCGAGAACACCTGGCCACGCACCATGTCGCCGATGTCCACCTGCATGGCGACATCGCCGCACAGTTTGGCGACCTGCCCGATCAATCCGAGTACGAACGCGCCGATGCAGAACACCACCGGATGGAAGGTGAGCAGCGAGGCCTCCGCCACCGCGCCCACCAGCATGGCGGCAATCAGCGTGGGCCGTCGGCCGTATCGTTCCACCGAATACGGCGTCACCACCGCGGCGAGGAAGGCGCCGCCTGCGGTGAATCCGGCGACCACCGACACGCCGGCCAGCCCGTCGCCGACGCCCGCTTGTTTGCTCAGCACCAGCAGCATCAGTGTGTTTATCCCGAAGACCAGCCGGTGGGCGCCGATCGCCGACAACGCGGCCGCCACGGTGCGCGAATGAGCGACCGCCCGGACCCCGTGTAGCAGGCCGACGGTGATGGCATGCACCGCCGAGCGCCCGGGGTCATCGGGCTCGTCGGGTCCGAGTTGCAGTCGACCGAACCCGTGCGCGAGGGTCGCCGCGATCAGCGCGATCACCACACCGCCGAGGGTGGTGAATGCACTGCCGGAATTGTCGGGCCCGAAGATGATCCGCAGGACTGCAGCGATGCCCGCGCCGACCGCGAGCATGCCGGCTCCGAGGGTGGTGAACAGCGCGTTGGTCGCGACGATGACGTCGCGGTGCGCGACGTGTGGGAGCGACGCCGACAGGCCCGATGCGACGAACCGACTGGCGCCGGTGACCGCGAGCGCACCGAAGAGCACCACGGTGTCGCTCGCGCCGGTGGCGATGGCCAGCGCTACGAGAGAGATGAGCCCGGCGCGAAGCACATTCGCGAACATCAGCACATTGCGTCGATCCCAATGGTCGAGCAGTGCCCCGGCGAACGGACCGATCAGCGAGTACGGCAGCAGCAGCACCGCGAGTCCGCCCGCCACGGCCAACGGATCGGCGTGTCGCTCCGGGTTGAACAGGATCGAGGCGAACAGCGCCGCTTGGAAGACACCGTCGGTGATCTGGCTGGTCAACCGCACCGCGAGCAGCCGGCCGAGCCCGGGCGAATGCCCCAGCGAGCGGATGAACCCCCGCAGACCGGGGGAGGTGTGCGGCGAGCCTGACGTCACTGATTCAGAGTACCGACCTCGACCGGTGAGCCATGCCATGATGGGTGGGTGGCCGGCGGCGACGACTCAGAGGATCCGACCCCCGAGTTCTACTCGGAGGGTGCTGCACCCGACATGCCCGCGGCCGGCCGAGTTCGGCCCGGGACGCTGTTGATCGCGTCGACCGATCTGATCGAACCGACCTTCGCGCGCACGGTCATCTACATCATGGAGCACAACGACGCCGGCAGCCTCGGTGTGGTGCTCAACCGGATGAGCCAGACGGCGGTGCACAACCTGCTGCCGCAGTGGACCGACCTGTCCGCGTCGCCGCGCGCGCTGTTCGTCGGCGGGCCGGTGAAACAGGACGCCGCCCTCTGTCTGGGGGTGGTGAAGTTGGGCGCCGACATCTCCGGGTACGAAGCGTTGCGGCCGGTGGACGGTCGGGTGGTGCTCGTCGACCTCGACGCCGACCCCACCGAACTCGCCGACGTCCTGGAAGGAGTCCGTGTGTTCGCCGGATACTCCGGCTGGGGTGAGGGCCAGCTCGACGCCGAATTGCAGCAGGACAGCTGGCTGCTGGCGTCCGCGCTGGCCGGTGATCTGCTGGTGCCGACGACCACCGACCTCTGGGGTTCGGTGCTGCGCCGCCAGCCTTGGCCGACGCCGCTGCTCGCGACGCACCCGATCGACATCGCGCGCAACTGATCAGGGCAGCCACCGCGATTCCAGTGACGCAGGGCACACTTCCTGCTACCTTTTGGTCGCTTGTTCAACTCGACCGGGGGTCAGCGGCGTGGGGGTTGCAGTCAGAAGTGTGCGGGTGGCTCGTGGGGTCGGGGTGCTCATCGTCGCGGTGACGATGCTGGTCCTGCCCGCAACCGCGGGGGCACAACCGTCTGCAACCGGTGGGGCGTCGGCCGCACGATGGGCCACGTCGCACGACGGTCCGCAGCCGTATGCCGGGGTGTCGGTGAGCTGGGATGTGCCGATCCGGATGAGTGACGGGACGGTGCTGCGCGCAAACGTCTACCGCCCAGCCGACAAGTCGGGTCGGGCGACGTCGCAACGCCACCCGGTCGTCGTCAACATGACCCCGTACACCAAGCTCATCACCGCCGTTGGTACGGCAGTCACGCAGCACCCGGTGCTCGGTCCGTTCCTGACGCAGTTGGTGGACGGCATCAGTCAGATCGCGGCGCCGATCCGCGACATCGCCGACGTCTCGCAGCTGACCAATACCCTGCGCGATGGTGGTGCGCGCACGTTCCTGGTCGACGAGGATCTGGTACGCAGCGGTTACACCCAGGTCGTCGTCGATGTCCGTGGAACCGGGTTCTCCCAGGGCCGATGGGATGTGTTCCAGAGCCGCGAACAGGCCGACACCGTCGAGGTCATCGACTGGGCTGCCAAGCAGCGGTTCTCCAACGGCAAGGTCGGCATGTCCGGGGTCTCCTATTCGGCGATCAACCAGATTCAGGCGGCCAACAAGAACCCGGCTGCGCTCAAGGCGATTTTCCCCGTGGAGCCGGGCGGCGACCTCATCCGCGACATCGTCGCCCCGGGTGGTGCGCTCGGCGTCGGCTTCCTGCCGATGTGGCTGACCCTGGTGAACAGCACCAAGATGGTGCCCAACGTCGCGTCGATGCTCGACGGCACCTTCGACTGGACGTGGTTGGCCGACCGCATCTCCGATCCGTTCACTTTCTACCCGGAGCTGTTCGCAGCGCTGCTCACCCCCGACATCCCGTCGGTTCCACCGCAGCTCGACGAGCTCCTCACCACCAACTCGGAGCCACGCACGTCGTGGCTCGACCATGCCGAGCGCATCACCACGCCGACGTTCATCTACGGCGGCTGGTTCGACCTGTTCACCAACAGCGAGGTGCGGATGTATAACAAGATCCCGCTCGCGCCGGGCCGCAAACAGCTCATCATGGGCGACGGTTATCACCTGACCATCGGCGGCGGCCAGCAGGGCCGTGCCGGCACCCCGCCACGCCTGGACGTCCTGCAGAAGGCGTGGTTCGACAAGTGGCTCAAGGGCATCGACAACGGCATCGACCGCTACGGACCGGTCAACCTCAAACAGGTCGGCGACGCGTGGATGACCGCCCAGCAGTTCCCGCGCGCCGGGATGACCCGACAGCGGCTCTACCTCGATGATCGGCGCAGCGGGACCGCGCCGCATGCGGTCCGCGACGGCAGCCTCACCACCGCGCCGACCGGCTCGCGAGGCCGGCTGACGATCTCACCCGGTGTGCTGACGTTGTGCTCTCGTGACTCCGCACAGCAGACAGCCGGCGCCACGGCCTTGTTCCCGTGGTGTGCCGAAGACGCACGGATCTCCGAACGCAACGCGCTCACCTTCACCAGCGCCCCGGTGCGCACCACGCGCAGCGTGTCCGGGTACGCGAACGTGCGGGTGAACGCGGTGATGGATGCGACCGACGGGTACTGGACGGCCACCCTCAACGATGTGGCACCCGACGGGACGTCGAAAGTGATCAGTTCCGGTCAGGTGGTCGCGTCGCTACGCAACTACGAGCGGTCCCGGTCGCAGTTCGCGTCCAACGGTGATGTGACCGACCCGTTCTACACCTTGACCCTGGATTCGCGGGAGCGAGTGCGACCCGGCCGTCCGGTTGCCATCGACATCGGGTTGCTGCCCACGGAGGCATTGATCAAGGCCGGTCACCGGCTGCGGGTCGACGTGTTCGCGATGAACCTGCCGCGTGGATTGCCGCTACGGCCGTTGCTGAACGAGTCGCGGCTGAAGCCGCAACACATTCAGCTCGATCCGCGGCGGCCGAGTTTCTTGAATCTGCCGGTCTCGCAAGCGATCGGGTAGCCGCTGCGCTACTCGTCGCGGTGATTGTCCGGATACGCCGTGACGGCCAGGAAGCGGATCGGCAGCCGGACCAGATCATGCGGCCCGTGGATGCCCTCCCCGTCGAGGAGCAGACAGTCACCCGGCCGCAGCGTGTACTCGGCGTTGCCGTGCCCGTAGACCATGACGCCCTCGAGCATGTACAGCATCTCGGTGCCGGGGTGTTGAAAACGGGGAAACACCTCGCTGTCGTCGGTCAGGGTGACCAACACGGGTTCGAGTCGCTTGTGCTGCCCGCGCAGACCGCCGAGCAGTTCGTAGTGATGGCCGACGCGGGTGCCGCGGCCCACGATCACCGCGCCCTTGCCCGCTTCGGTGTAGATCGCCTCGCGCTCGACGTCGGCGCCCCGGAACAGCGAGGTCACCGGGACGTCGAGTCCGGCGGCGAGACGCGCAAGAGTCGAGAGACTGCACGAGGTCTGGGCGTTCTCGATCTTGGAGAGCATGGCCTTGGAGATGCCGACCTTGGCAGCCATGTCCGCGACCGACATCCCGGCGTTGCGGCGCAGCATCCGGACCTGATGCGCGATCGCGGCCTCCAGGTCGCCGCCGGTCGGAGCGTCCCCGTCGACCTCTCGATGCACGGGCGCGGGGTCGCCGGTGTCCCGGATCGTCTTCGTGGAGTCGGCAGCCATCTGGCCAGTGTAGCTAGTTTCTGTTTCCTCGCAGTAGACGAAACGCCGAGCGCCCGATACTACGAAACGGTCGCCGCGTCTGCCTCGCGACCGTAGCGGGTGGCCAGCCATGAGCAGAGGATCAGCTGGATCTGGTGGAAGATCATCAGCGGGAGCACGATGAGGCCGACCGTCGAACCGGCGAACAGCACCGTCGCCATCGGCAGACCGGTGGCGAGACTCTTCTTGGTGCCACAGAACTGGATGGCGATCACGTCTTCGCGGGAGAATCCGAGGCGTTGCGGCACCCATCGGGTCACCACCAGCATCACCAGCACCAGGATCAGTGAGATCACCGCGACGGCCACCAGCTGCCCGGCGTCGACGATCGACCAGATGCCCTCCCGGACGCCCTCGCTGAACGCCACGTAGACCACCAGCACGATGGTGCCGCGATCGGCGAGTTTGGTGATCTTGGCGTGCCGGGCGAAGAACGGGCCCACCCACGGACGGGCGATCTGTCCGACGATGAACGGCAGCAGGATCTGACCCAGGATCTTCAGCACCGAGGTGCCGTCGATCGTGACGTCTCCGTCGGTGGTCATCAGCAACACCACCAGCAACGGGGTCAGCACCACACCCAGGATGTTCGACGCCGACGCGCTGACGATGGCCCCCGGCACATTGCCGCGGGCGATGGAGGTGAATGCGATCGACGACTGCACCGTGGACGGCACCAGGCACAGGAACAGCAGGCCCGAGTACAGGTCGTCGCCGACGATCGGCTCGACGAGCGGACCTATGGCGAGGCCCACGAGCGGGAACACCACAAAGGTGAACGCGAGGATGGTGAGGTGCAGGCGCCAGTGCTTGAGGCCGTCGAGGGCCTCCCGCGGATGCAGTCGGGTGCCGTAGAGAAAGAACAGCGCCGCGATCGCCACCACGACCACCCAGTCAAGGACCTCGGCGGCGTCGCCCTTCGCCGGAAGTAGTGCGGCGACGATGACGGCACCGAGGATCGCGAGGATGAAGCCGTCGACGGGGGAGCGGTTGAACCAGTCGCGTGCGACGCGCAGGGGTGCTGCCACGCGAGTCAGACCTGCGCGGACTCGTTCGAGCAGACTCCCCGCAGGCTGCAGGCGCCACAACTCGACGGGCCGCAGTCGTCGGCCGGGTTGTCCTCGGGCACGGCGGCCGCAGCGCGCACGCCGTAGGCACTGACGATGCCGACGACGAACAGGGCGGCGACCACTCCGATGACCGCGAACACCAACGCCCAGTAGCCACTCACTCCGAGGGTGAGGATCCCGGCGAGCACGAGGATGCCCGCGGCGGCCAACTCACCCGGCGCAGCCACCCGGTTCGCGACGGCAAACGCCTCGTCGGAGCGCATGGTGGCATCGGCACGGACACCCACCCACCGATTGCGTCGCAGCCGGCCGGTGATGGCCAGCGCGCCCACCACGAGCCACATCGCGGCCAGCGCAAAGACGATGACGGCAGCGACAACAAGCAGGACGTTCACAGCGACAACCATACGACTGACGGTCGTAGCAGCACGAATCGTCGTCTGTGCGCCCGCTCGACCATCGGCTCGCCCGGGCGGCGTCGTCGAGAAGGCGGGACGCAGTATGCGCGACGATCCACTCCCCACGACAGCCCGCCGTCGCGGACGATTTACGCTGGTCGGGTGACTTCAGCTGATTCTGCCCGCACCGCATCGACGGCCCCGGAGGCGAATGTGCCCGGCCACCGGTACACCGCGGAGCTCGCCGGTGAGATCGAAGCCCGGTGGCAGCGCACCTGGGCGGACCAGCACGCCTACGAGGCACCCAACCCGGTGGGGCCGCTGGCCGGTGACCTCAGCACCGTCGGCGGCGCCGCACCCGACGCCCCGGACAAGATGTTCATCCAGGACATGTTCCCGTACCCGTCGGGCGCCGGCCTGCACGTCGGGCACCCGCTGGGTTTCATCGCCAGCGACGTCTTCGCCCGCTATCAGCGGATGACGGGCAAGAACGTGCTGCACACGATGGGCTTCGACTCGTTCGGATTGCCCGCCGAGCAGTACGCGGTGCAGACCGGTACCCACCCGCGCACCACCACCGAGGCCAACATCGAGCGGTACCTGGGTCAGATTCGTCGCCTGGGACTCGGCCACGACGAACGGCGCCGGGTGGCCACCACCGATGTCGACTTCTACCGCTGGACGCAGTGGATCTTCCTGCAGATCTACAACGCCTGGTACGACGTCGACCAGCGCAAGGCGCGGCGCATCGACGAACTGATCGCCGAGTTCGATTCCGGTGCCCGCGCGGTGGGTGACGGCCGCGAGTGGGCGACATTGTCGGCCGCCGAGCGGACCGAGGTCATCGACTCCTATCGGCTCGTCTACCAGAGTGACTCGCTGGTCAACTGGTGCCCCGGGCTGGGCACGGTGCTGGCCAACGAAGAGGTCACCGCCGACGGCCGCAGCGACCGCGGCAACTACCCGGTGTTCCGTAAGCACTTGCGGCAGTGGATGATGCGGATCACCGCGTACTCCGACCGACTGCTCGACGACCTGGAACTGCTGGACTGGCCCGACAAGGTCAAGACCATGCAGCGCAACTGGATCGGACGCTCGCGCGGTGCCCAGGTCCGGTTCGCGAGCGGACCGCACGCCATCGAGGTGTTCACCACCCGTCCCGACACCCTGTTCGGCGCCACCTACATGGTGCTCGCGCCGGAGCATCCGCTCGTCGACGCGTTGACCGCCGAGGGATGGCCCGCCGATACCGACGAGCGCTGGACCGGCGACGCGGCCGACCCGGCTGCGGCGATCAAGGGCTACCGCGCCGCGATCGCGGCCAAGTCGGATCTGGAGCGTCAGGAGAACAAGGAGAAGACCGGTGTGTTCACCGGCTCCTTCGCCACGAATCCGGTGAACGGGCAGCAGATCCCGGTGTTCATCGCCGACTACGTGCTGATGGGCTATGGCACCGGCGCCATCATGGCCGTGCCCGGCCACGACGCGCGTGACCACGAGTTCGCGTCTGCCTTCGGGCTGCCGATCCGCGAGGTCATCGGCTCCGAGCAGGGAGTGGAGTCAGAGGCCTACACCGGCGACGGGCAGCTGGTGAACTCCGACTACCTGAACGGGCTGTCGGTGGAGGATGCCAAGGCGGCCATCGTCGAGCGTCTGGAGGCCGAGGGCGCCGGTACCGGGAAGATCCAGTACAAGTTGCGCGATTGGCTGTTTGCCCGCCAGCGCTACTGGGGCGAACCGTTCCCCATCGTCTACGACGCCGACGGCGTGGCCCATCCGCTGCCGGAATCGATGCTGCCGGTGGAACTCCCGGAGGTCGACGACTACGCGCCGGTCTCCTTCGATCCCGAGGACGCCGACAGTGAGCCGTCGCCGCCGTTGGCCAAGGCGACCGACTGGATGACCGTCGAACTCGATCTCGGCGACGGTTTGCAGACCTACACCCGTGACGCCAACGTGATGCCGCAGTGGGCCGGCAGCTCCTGGTATCAGCTGCGCTACATCGACCCGACCAATGAAGAGACGCTGTGCGCCAAGGAGAATGAGGCCTACTGGATGGGCCCGCGGCCGGCTCTGCACGGGCCCGACGATCCGGGTGGGCTCGACCTCTACATCGGCGGCGTCGAACATGCCGTGCTGCACCTGCTGTATTCGCGGTTCTGGCACAAGGTGTTGTTCGACCTCGGCTTCGTCACCAGTAGGGAGCCGTATCGGAAGCTGTTCAACCAGGGCATGATCCAGGCCTACGCTTATACCGACTCGCGTGGACTCTATGTTCCCGCCGAGGAGGTGGAGGAACGCGACGGCGCCTTCTTCTACAACGGCGAGAAGGTGACTCAGGAATACGGAAAGATGGGCAAGTCGCTCAAGAATTCCGTTGCACCCGACGACATCTGCCGAGACTACGGCGCCGACACGCTGCGCGTGTACGAGATGTTCATGGGTCCGCTCGATCAGTCACGGCCGTGGGCGACCAAGGACGTCGTCGGATCGCAGCGCTTCCTACAACGTATCTGGCGCCTGGTGGTCGACGAGGAGTCCGGGGCCCTGCGCTGCAGCGACACCGAACCCGACGACGACACGATCCGGTTGCTGCACAAGACGATCGCCGGTGTCCGCGAGGACTACGCCGAACTGCGCAACAACACCGCGGTGGCGAAGCTGACGGTGCTGACCAATCACCTGACGAAGAACTTCGAGAAGACCGGCGCGCCACGTGCGGTGGTGGAACCGCTGGTGATCATGCTGGCGCCGCTGGCTCCGCACCTCGCCGAAGAACTCTGGCATCGGCTCGGCCACGACGGATTGCTGGCGCGGGGTCCGTTCCCCGAACCAGATCCTCAGTGGTTGGTCGAGGACACCATCGAGATCCCCATCCAGGTGAAGGGCAAGGTGCGCAGTCGCATCACCGTTGCCGCCGACGCCGACGAGGCGACTGTGCGGGCCGCCGCCCTGGCCGATGAGAAGATCGCCCCGCTGCTCGACGGCGAGCCCCGCAAGGTGATCGTGGTGCCCGGCCGGATGGTCAACGTCGTCCCGTAGCGCGGGGCCGTGTGGCGCGCGCCTGTCCAACCGCGCACCCATCGCGCTCGCGCGCACGTCGCGACATGCGCGCGAGCATGACGGGTGCGCGGATAAATTCGATGCTCAGGCGGCCGAGAGGCTGAGTCGGGCGAGCCAGTCCCGGATCAGTCCGACGACTCGCCCCTGCTCGAGGTCGTTCCAGGTCCAGCGGATCACCATGATCCCCATCTTCCGCAGCTCGTCCTCCCGGTTCTTCTCTCGCTTCATCGCGTCGAAAGGCGATTCTCCGGGTTTGAGGTGTTTCCGGTACTTCACGTCTCCGTCGAACTCCCCGACGAGGAGTCCGCCCTAGTCGTAGTCGGTTCGCGCGACCAGCTTTCCATTCTCGCCACGGAACTCATGCTGCAGGCGTGGGATCGGCAGTCCGGCTTCGATCATCTGCGCGCGTCCCCATGACTCGCCGGGGTTCTCCGATGCCCCGTCGGCGTGATGCAATGCCCGGCGTGCCTGGGCGATGCCGGGACGCCGACGCCGCAGCATGACCGACATCGCCGTGTGGTCGGCGCCCAGGCGAAGCGCGGCATCGAAGACGGCGAGCGCACCGGCGAAACCCATTGACGTGGTGCACGCGATGTCGACGGCGGTGCGTTCTAGGGAGGTCACCCGGATGCCGTCGACCAGTACGACCTCTGTTGGTTTGAGTTCCCCGACATGTGCATGCCGCGTAGCGCTGCGGTGACCGCCCGACTTCGAACCGGTCGTGACGTGGACGCGGCGCAGGTTCGGCTTCAGCATGGGCAGATCGTGGACGGTGGCCGCGGATTGATGGCTCACGGTGTGATCCGGTTCGGTGGTCTCGAGCACGGCGATCGCCTTGAGACGATGCAACTGTTCGGGAGTGCGTTCGGCGGCCAGTGCCGACACCCCCGGAATCAGGTGGATGAGGTCGTGCTTCCGGTGTGCTCGGGCCAGTTCGGTGTCGGTGTAGCCGCCGGCGAGGGCCGAGCAGCGATGGACGAGGCCATGTCGATCGGTGGGAAAGGCAGTCACACTCTTTGGACGCGCCAGACGGACCGTAGGTTTCATCCACGGCAAGTGCGCATCCGCTGTGAGTCCGCGCACGTCGCGACATGCGCGGCACCGCAGCGGCTGCGCGGTTGCGGCCCGCTACTTCGGCGGGAGCTTGCGTGCGTAATCGGAGCCGAGGGTGACCCAGCGCTGCAGCTGACGTTCGGTGCGGATGCCCTCGTCGGAGACGCGTAGCCATCCGCGTGCCTCGCGGCCGGACATGACCATCGGTTCGGTGTGGTCGAACTCCAGCAGCCCCTGGGTCTGCTCGGGCGGGACACGCACCATGATGCCGCCCTGCCCACTGGCCGCCAGCGCCATGTTGCCGTTGATCAGGAACGCGAGGCCACCGAACATCGACCGCTCGTCGACCCCGCATTCGGTCGAGAGCATCCCGCGGATGCGATAAGCGAGATCGAGGTCGTATGCCACGCGTAAGAGCCTAAATCCTCAACGAGAGTTGCAAAAGAACCGCGTGGGGTTGGAAAAGAACTTACTCCCCAGTAAGATGTGCGCATGGCGATCAACCTGGAGCTCCCGAAGAAGTTCGATTCGACGGTCGAGCGCACCCACATGGCGGCTGAGCACATCTTCCGCCCGATCTCCCGCAAGTACGACAAGGCCGAACACGAGTATCCGACCGAGCTTGATGAGCTGGGCAAACTCGCCAAACAATCGCGAGCTCAGGAGCGGGAATCCGACGGCGAGGCGACGTCAGCAGACGCCGACGGCCCGTCGGCGAACGGCCCCAACATGCGCGCCCTGATCTCCGCTCGCGAGATGAGCTGGGGCGACGTCGGCCTGCTGCTGTCGATCCCGGGCCAGGGACTCGGCAACGCCGCGATCGCCGCGGTCGCCACCGAGGAACAGCTCGAGAAGTTCTCCGGGGTGTGGGCCGCGATGGCCATCACCGAACCCAGCTTCGGTTCGGACTCGGCCGCGGTGTCGACGACGGCCACCCGCGACGGCGACGACTACCTGATCAACGGTGAGAAGATCTTCGTGACCGCCGGTTCCCGCGCCGACCACGTGGTGGTGTGGGCGACGATCGACCGCAGTGCCGGGCGCGCGGCCATCAAGAGCTTCGTCGTCCCGATGACCACCGATGGGGTGACCGTCGCTCGCCTCGAGCACAAGCTCGGCATCAAGTCGTCGGACACCGCCGTGATCCGCTTCGAGAACGCCCGCGTGCCCGCCGAGAACCTGCTCGGATCGCCTGAGGTGGACACCAAGAAGGCGTTCGGCGGGGTGATGCAGACCTTCGACAACACTCGCCCGGTGGTCGCCGCCATGGCGATCGGTCTGGGACGTGCCGCGCTCGAAGAACTGCGACGCATGCTGGAGGAAGCGGGCCGCGAGATCGACTACGACGCACCGGCAGCCTCCCAGCATGCATCGGTGTGCGAGTTCATCCGCCTCGAATCCGACTGGGAGGCATCGTGGTTGCACACGCTGCGCGCCGCCTGGATGGCCGACAACTCCCAGCCGAACTCGGCCGAGGCCTCGATGTCGAAGGCCAAGGCCGGTCGCACCGTCACCGACATCACCAACAAGGCGGTGGAAGTTGCTGCCACCGCAGGATTTTCGGAGACCATGCTGCTGGAGAAGTGGGCGCGCGACTCGAAGATCCTGGACATCTTCGAGGGCACGCAGCAGATCCAGCAGCTGATCATTGCGCGGCGGGTGCTGGGGAAATCGAGCGCGGATCTGAAGTAACCGCCGGTAGAGCCACGGTGGTTGATCGGTCGGAGTCCCGACGCTGACTCAGGACGGGTCGAGGACGAAGACGGGTTTGTGCCCGGCGTCGGGTCCGGTGAGGATCTCGGGGAGCTGTTCCCACTCGTAGATGCCGCTGGTGACCAATTCGGGATGCAGGGTGCCATCGGCGACGGCTTCCAGAGTCGGTGTCATGTTGGGCCGTGCCATGCCCTTGCCGTTGTGGAAGTTCACGCCGCGTTGATAGAGGGTCAACATGGGGAGTGAGACGTCGTCGAAGTAGATGCCGACGCTGTTGACCGTGCCTTCGGGGACCACTGAGAGCAGTGCTTTGCGCAGCTTGGTGGGATCGCAGGTGGCGTCCACGGCGACGTGAAAGTCTTTGTCGCGCTTGCCGTTGATGTCGTGTACCTCGGCGCCGAGCTTCTCGGCGACCGCCATCCGCACCGGGTCGTCGTCGTAGTAGACGGTGTGCGCCTCGGCGCAGTGGACGGCGACATCGACCGTATACAGGCCGATCGATCCGGTACCACCGAAGACCGCGACCTTGGGATCGGTGATCCCTTCGACGGCCGGCATCACCGTTTCCCAGCCGAGTGCGAAGTTGTCGCCGATGGAGGCGAGGTGGACCGGGTCGACGCCGTCGGGGAGTTTCGCGAGGTTGTAGTCGGCGAACGGCACCCGGATGAGTTCGTCGAAGGTGCCGCCCCACTGGCCGTTCACCGGCAGGCCGTACTGCGCATCGCCGTGCACGAGGCAGCGGGCCGGATGCCCGATGGAGCACTGAGCGCAGGTGCCGCAGGCGATGTGCCATGCGACTCCGACCTTGTCTCCGACGGAAACCGCCGTGCACTCGTCACCCACCGCGACCACCGCCCCGACGCATTCGTGCCCGAGCGGGAAGGGCCCGAAGGGCGAGAACGGAGTTTTGTCGGCGATCACGTGGTGGTCGAGATCGCAGGTGGTCGACGCGATCGGGCGCACAAGCGCGTCAGTGGGATCGACGAGCACCGGCTCGTCGACCTCATCGAATCGCAACTCACCGGGCTTGACGAACATCAGGCTTCTCATCGGGCTTCTCCTGTTCGGGGGTCGGTTGTCAGGCGAACACGGCAACGGTTTGGGTGGCGGTCATCAGGGGCCCTTTATAACGACCGTCATAACACCGCGCACGCTACGCTAGAACGACTGTCATAGGCAAGAGGGAGTGAAACGATGGCCAAGTCGACGGCTCGGGACCAATTGGTTGCGGGCGCGGCCGACATGCTCGGGCGGCGTGGGTTGCGCGCGACCAGCGTCCGCGAACTCGCGAAACACTCGGGGGCTCCGCTGGGTTCGACGTACCACTACTTCCCGGGCGGCAAGTCCCAGCTGGCGGTCGAGGCCGTGGAGTTCGCCGATGCGTTGACGATTCGGGTGCTCGCACGAGAACTCGACTCGTCCGGACCTGTCGCCGGCCTACGCAGCTTTGTAGAGATGTGGCGCGACGTCGTGGTCACCAGCGACTTTCGTGCGGGCTGTCCCGTGTTGGCCGTATCCGTGGAGGAACCCGGCGAGGACGACGCCCCGCTGCGCGCAGCGGAGCTCGCTTTCGAACACTGGACTGACATGCTCGCCGAGTCGCTACGGGCACACGGGGCGAGCGATGCGGATGCCGTGCAGACAGCGACCCTCATCGTTGCCGCCATCGAGGGCACGGTGGCGATGTGTCGGGCCCAGCGGAGCATCGCCGCGTTGGATCGGACAGCGGACGCGCTGGAGCGTGTGGTGCGCGCCGTCATCGACTGAGCGTGGCCGGCTGTTTCACGGATCTTGCTCAGTCGCGCTCGACCTCGTAGCGCAAAAGTACGATTCCGCCCGGAAAGGTACGGTTCTCTACCAGCCGCAGGGAAATCCAGGACGGCAGCGTCGGGAAGAACGGAAGTCCGCCGCCGACAGCGGTGGGAGCAACCACCAGACGGAACTCGTCGACCAGCCCGGCCCGGATGATCGGCGCGGCCAGGGTCGCGCCGGCCACCTCCATTTGGCCGTCGGTCTCGGCTTTCAACTTGGTCGCCACCTCGACCGGGTCGCCGCGTTCGAGGCGGGAGTTCCAGTCGACCGACTCCAGTGTGTTCGAAAAGACGACCTTGGGCATGTCACGCCACACCTGGGCGAAGTCGGTGGTGATCGGGCCGGCGTCCGGGTCCTGATCGGCGGTCGGCCAGTACGCGGACATCAGTTCGTAGAGCCGCCGCCCGTACAGCGACAGCGCGGTTTCCCGCTCGAAGTCATTCCAGTACTGATGCAGTTCGTCGCTGGGTTCGGACCAGTCGATGCTGCCTTGTGCGTCGGCGATGTAGCCGTCCACCGAAACGGTGAAGCCATAGATGAGTGTGCCCATGGGAGTAAGACTGCACCGGATCGCAGAACTCATCGGTGCTTCAGCCGAACCGCTGCGCCAACCAGCCTCCGATCTCCGCGGCGGCCAGGCTCGCCCCGGTCGGCGCGCCCTTCCGTACTGGCCCACCGAAGTGGGTTCCCTCGACGCGGACGTGGGTGACATCATCCGCGCCGAGGGCGTTCACCATCTCCACCGCATCCTCGGGGAAGCAGGCCTGATCGCCGGTCAGTTCGACGAACAGGGTCGGTACCCGCACCTCGGGTGCGCAGCGGAGAAAACCTGCGTTGCTGGACAGGCCCGACCACGTCGAGAGCCACGCCTCGGGTGTGGCGAGCCGGCCGAAGCCGACGAGTCCGTAGTCGGTGAGGTCGGGGCGACGGCCGAACAGCGACCCGTACGGGCGGTCGTTAGGACTCAGCGAGAGGTCGACGAAACGGAGGTCTGCGTCGGTGCGGTAGACGGTCATCACCCGCGGCGCCAACGCCGCTCGACGATCGGCCGGGTCGCCGGAGACCGTGAAGTGCGCACGTGCGCGGCCGGATTCGGCGACGAAATCGCGAGCGACGGCGTCGATGCGCGCCACCCGGTCCCGCTGTGCGGTGCGGTAGCGTTCGATGAACTCCGCAGAGTAGGAGGACGATTCGGGTGGTTCGGCGAACCCGTTGGCTGGGTCGAACGGGTTGAGTGACGGGTCCACACTCAGTGGGTCGTTCTCGTCGCTCACCGACGGGTCGATGAGCCTCAGCAGCAGCTGTCCCTGGCCGGGATGCGGGGCCAGGAAGATCGCGCCGTCGGGAACGGGCATGTCGGCACCGGCGAGGTCGATCGGACGTCCGGCCGGTGTGGCCGCCAGACGATTATCCGGGGCGAGTCCCGCCTGTTCGTGATAGAAGGCGAACAACGCGCCACCGCCTGAGTGTCCCAGCGTCAGAACCGAGCCGAAGCCATTGTCGCGCAGAAAGACCTGACCTGCCGCGGCATCGAGTAGTGCCTGCTCATGGACGAGGTTCAAGTCGTTGTTCACCGACCGCGTGCCCTGCGTCCACACCGCGAAGCCGCGCGCGAGCAGTTCGGGCACCAGCACGTGATGGGTGAGGTCCTGGCGGGGATGCATCAGCGCGATCACCGTCGACGCGCCGGGAACCGTGCGCAGCACCCCCGTGACCTTCGCGCCGTCGGCCGTCGACAGCTCGTGCACCGACGTCGTCGTGTCCGTGGGCTGCTCGGCGGACTCGATATAGCGGCCCGCGCCGATCCCACTCGTGGCCGGCGGTGTCGAGACGATCATCGGCCGGACACCACGCTCGGTTCGACCCGCAGGGCGTCCTTGTCCCACTGGGTGATCCGCGAATCGAGGAGACCGGCGACGCTGCTGTACCAGACCGCATGCCGACATCCGGTCGCACGACGGTCCACGACGATGGCGTCATCGGCGGTGATGCGGAAATACGGTCCGAGGTGCTCGACGGTCACGGCCGGGTCTTCGCCGGCCACCGCGGCAACGGGCTTGTTCTCAGGTACGTCCAGAATGAACAGGGTGGTCATCGAACCGACACCGCCTCGCGCTCGGTTTGCTCCTCTTGCCAGGTCGCTGCGCGTTCGACGATCTTCTCCGCCTTGCGCGCCAGCAGCGCGGCCATGCTCGGATTCGGTTGCGATACCACGTCGATCAGGGCGTCGATGGTGAGATTGGCGTCGAGGTCCTCCTGCGGGGTCACCGGCCGCATCGCCCGGGTGACCTCGATCATGTAGCCGTTCGGGTCGTGGGTGTAGATCGATTCGATGGTCTCGTGTTGGATCTGCATCTCCACCGGCCACTCGCTGCCGTCGAGGCGGCGGCGATATTCCAGCAGGTCCTCCTCGCTGTCGACGTGAATCGCCAGATGCCGCGACCGGATGAACCAGATCGGCACGTCCTCGGCGAACCGAGAGTACGAATCACCCTGCGGTCCACCGTCGAACGGTTCGAGACCGAAGTAGTAGAAGAACGCGAGCCGGTCGTCGTTGCCGATGTCGAAGAAGAAGTGGATGAAGTCGGGGTGTTTGTCCGGTCCCCAACCGGCGGCACAGATCGAGTGGACCACCGGGAAGCCCAGGACGTCACGGTAGAACCGCACCGTCGCGGCCGGATCGAAGGTCGGGTAGGCGACGTGGTCGACGCCACGCACCTTATGGACGAGTTCGCTCATCATTACTCCTTGGGTTGAGCGGGAATGGTTCAGGCGGGTACGGACGCCAGGTCGGCGCGCAGCAGACTGCCGGCTCCGTCGATCGAGGCGGACAGGCCCAGGCCGCGCAGAATGCTGTAGGCACCGGCGGTGGCCGCCGACAGCACCGGGATGCCGAACTCGCGTTCCGCATCGTCGATCAGGGGGAGCGACGGCATCTGCACACAGCACGACAGCACCAGTGCGTCGACGTCGGTGAGGTCGAGCGAGCGGGCCGCGTCCATCACCCGGTCGCCGGGAATGCAGCCGACCTCGGCGTTGTCGGCGACCTCCAGGGCCCGCCAGTCGACGACGGTGAAGTCCTCGGCCTCCAGATAGGCGACAACCTTCTCGGCGAGTGGCCGCATGTACGGCGTGACGATCGCGATCCGCTTCGCATCCATTGCCCGCAGCGCCTCCACCAGGGCGCCGGCGCTGGAGCGGATGATCGCGTCGGAGCCGCCGGTGGCGAGTTGTTCGGCGACGGCACCTTCGACGCGTTGATGCTCGCCGGGTCCGCCGACCATGAGTGCCACGAGACACGCGTAGAGGATCGCGTCGGGCGACGCGTCGGCGATCTCCATGACGCAGCGTTCGCGCTGCGCATTCATCGCCGCGAGTTCTTCGGCCGACACCTGATGCATCCGCATCCGGGTCGAGTGGAAGGAGAACGCGGATACCGGATGGCGGTTCAGCAGCGCCGGCATCTCGGTCTCCACGGTGACGTTCGAACTCGGCACCACGAGGCCGATGCGATGGACACCCATGTGTCTGTGGTCCTTTCGATTTCGGCCGACGAACGGGCCGCTCGACGCCACGTTGACGCCAACGACAATTATTCGACGCAAACGAAAATTCGTCAAGGGTGCGCCACAACCGGTCCTGAACTGGGCAAACAGCCGCGACACGGGCACAATCGGGTGACCGTACTCACATCCAAGCCTTGACAGTGAGTCGTCGGCGTCGAATACTCAACGCCAACGTCAATCCAGCTGACAAAGGAGTACCTGGCCATGGCATACGTGATCGGAGTGGACGTCGGTGGGACGTTCACCGATGCCGTTCTCGACGACGGGAACGGCCTGGTGGTCGCCGGTAAGGCGCCCTCGACACCACCCGACTATTCCGAAGGCGTGATGGATGTCCTCGCGGTGCTCGCCGAGCAACTCGGCCGACCGCTCGACGACATGCTCGCCGATACCCATCACATCGCGCACGGCACCACGTCGTCGCTGAACGCGTTGGTGATGAACAAGGTCCCCGACGTCGGGTTCCTCACCACCAAAGGTCACCGCGACTCGATCTACATCATGAACGTGGAGGGCCGCTACCTCGGTCGGTCGCCCGAGCAGTTGCAGAACGTGATGGCGCAGAGCAAGTCCCACGGACTGGTGGACAAACGCCATGCGCTGGAGGTGACCGAGCGGGTGGACCGCGACGGTCGGGTCATCGTGAACCTCGACGAGGACGAGGTCCGTGCGGCCGTGCGCACGTTGCTCGCCCAGGGCATCAGCGCCATCGCGGTGTCGCTGCTGTGGTCGTTCCGCAATCCCACCCATGAGCAGCGCATCCGGGACATCGTGCACGAGATCGACCCGACGGTGTTCGTCTCACTGTCCAGCGAGGTCAGTCCACGCATCCGGGAGTTCGCGCGCAACGCGACCACCATCATGAGCACCCAGATCGGGCCGGGCCTGCGCGACTACCTCGGCGAACTCGAGGGTCGACTCCGCGAACACCAGCTGGCCGGTCCGCTGCTGGTGATGCAGAGCAACGGTGGTGCGGTGGCCGCGTCGGAGGCGCCGGGCAACGCGATCTCGACTGTGGGTTCGGTGCTCACCGGTGGTGTCGTCGGCTCGGTGTCGCTCGGCCGCCAACTCGGCCACGACAACATCATCGCGACCGACGCCGGCGGCACCACGTTCCTCGTCGGCCTGGTCGTCGATGGCGAGCCGGTGCGGTCGTCGACGACGATCATCAACCACCATCCGATCAACGTGCCCACGCTCGAAGTCCACGCGATCGGCGCGGGTGGCGGAGCGATCGCCTGGCTGGATGCCGGTGGCAACCTGCAAATCGGTCCGCACAGTGCGCAGGCCGTTCCCGGCCCCGCCTGCTACGGCCAGGGCGGCACCGAGCCGACCAACACCGACGCCAACCTGGTGCTGGGTATCCTGCCCGAACGCGGCTTGCTCGGCGGGCGTAAGGCGCTCGACATCACCAAGGCACGCGAGGCCATCCGGACCCGCATCGCGGAACCACTCGGCCTGTCTGTCGAGGACGCTGCCGCCGCCATCTACGCGGTGCAGAACGCCCAGACCGGCGACCTGCTGCGCAAGACCGTCGTCGAAGCCGGCCACGACCCCCGCAATTTCATCGTCTACGCCTTCGGCGGTTCAGGGCCTGCGCACTGCGGGCTGTACGCGCAGGAGATCGGGGCATCGCGGGTCGTCGTCCCGCTCGGTCAGGTCGCCTCGGCGTTCTCCGCCTACGGCCTGGCATCGTCGGATATCGTTCTTGCCAAGGAACTCTCGGACCCAGCCGCGATGCCGCTGGACCCCGCCCGGGTGGAGCAGAACTTCAAGGTGCTCGAGGAGCAGGTTCGTGACCAGCTCGACCGGCAGGGCCTGCACTTCGCGTCTATCGTGATGGAGCGCGAGATCGACATGCGCTACACCATGCAGCTGGCCGAGGTCGCCACGCCGCTGCCCGACGGGTCGCTCACCTCCACCGAGATCGCCGATGCAGCTGAGGCATTCGAGAAGAAGTATGCGGACCTGTACGGCAAGGACAGCGGGTTCCGCGAAGCCGGTATCCAGGCCATCACCTACCGCGTCCGCGGCACCGGCGTCCTGCCGTTCTCTCCTGAACTGCCAGAACTCGCCGTCGCCGACTCCGCCGACCCGAGCGACGCGCACCTCGGGATGCGCAAGGTGTGCCTCGACGGCCGCCGCGGATTCGTCGACACCGACATCTACGACTACGCGGGCCTGCGCGCCGGTCACGTCATCACCGGGCCCGCCGTCATCGAGGTGCCGACCACCACGGTGGTGATCCCGCACGACACCACCGGCGAGATCGACCGCCTCGGCAACCTCACCATCACCGTCGACCAGGCATAAGCCACCAGCCACAGGAGTTCTGCACTCATGACCGCACCCATTCCCGGCTCGGAGGTCTTCTCCAGCCGCCCGACAGACCTCGACGCGCTGGCCCGCTCACTGCCGCCGTCGCTGCCCGTCCACACCGTCACCCAGGAACAGATCGACGCCGTCGATCCCCTCACCTACGAGGTGATCCGGCACCGCCTGTGGTCGGTGACCGACGAGATGGGCGAGGCGCTCAAGCGCATGTCCGGATCGCCGATCGTGACCGACGCCAACGACTTCGACTTCGCCGTCAGCGACGAGATCGGCCAGGAGGTCCAGGTGGGCCTCTACAACACGATGCTCGTCGGGGCCGTCGACCTCGCCATCTACTGGACGCTGCAGAATCGGTCGACCAACCCCGGCATCACCGAGGGCGACATGTTCCTCTGCAACGATCCGTGGGTCGGCGGCGGACTGCACCAGAGCGACGTCATCGTCTACCAGCCGGTGTTCTACGACGGCCAGCTGTTCGGCTGGACCAGCGCCATCTGCCACGAACCCGACCTCGGCGGGTCCGGACTCGGCTCCTTCGACCCGGCCGCCAAAGATGTCTTCTCCGAATCGCTTCCGACGCCACCGATCAAGGTGGTGCGTGACTTCGAGTTACAGCGCGACGTCGCCGACGTCTGGGTCCGGCGGTCGCGGGTGCCGATGCTCGTCGGTCTCGACCTGCGCGCCAAGATCGGTGCCAACAGTGTGGGTCGCGACCGTCTGCTCGCCGTCATCGAACAGTACGGTGCGGACACGGTGAAGGCCGTGATGAAACGGATGATGGCCGACGCCGAGAGCCGGCTGCGCGCCAAGCTGACCGACCTGCCCGACGGCACCTGGCACGCCACCGGATACCAGGATCAGGCGCAGACCGGTGACCGCGAGGTCCACAAGATCACCGTCGCGATGACCAAAGAAACCGATCACCTGTCGTTCGACTTCACCGGTACCGACCCGCAGACCGGTGTCATCAACTGCACCTACGCCGGTATGCGGGGCGGGGTGATGCTGGCGCTGCTGCCGATCCTCGCCGGGGACATCCCCTGGTCGGCAGGCGGATTGATGCGCTGTTTCGACCTGATCGCGGAGGAGGGGACGATCAACAACGCCACCTTCCCGGCCGCGGTGAGTCGCGGACCGATCGGCCCGGCCTGGCTGACCGGCAACCTGATCGCCGAATGTCTGGCGCAGATGCTGGACCGCCATCTCGAACTCGGGAAGAACGTGCAGGCGTCGTGCTGCGGCACCTGGGACACCGCCGTCGTCGCCGGTCTCGACGAGCGTGGCGAGCAGCCGGTGCCGTTCCTCAACATCATGATGGAACCGATGGCCGGTGGCTACGGGGCCCGGCCGGTCGCCGACGGGATGGACACCGGCGGCCTGTTCTGCATCCCGATGGGCCGCATCCCCGACACCGAGATGACCGAGTTCCTCTACCCGCTGCTGACCCTGTGGCGCCGTGAAGAACCCGACTCCGGCGGGCCCGGACGGCATCGTGGCGGTGTATCGGCGTCGTTGGCGGTCACCCCGTATGGAACGAGTCTGCCGATGGGACTGGTGTTCGCGTCTGCCGGGAAGGCAGTCGCGCAGAACTCCGGGCTGGCCGGCGGTCTGCCCGGCAACACCGGGCTGGAGATCCTCGCCCGCGCATCCGGGGTGCAGGAGCTGTTGGCGCAGGGCACGATTCCGGCAACACTGGAAGATCTGTCCGGCGACAAGGAACTCGGCCCCTGTTACGCCGAAAGCTACCTGGCGCCCGGCGAGGTGCTGTACATGCACTGGCAGGGCGGTGGTGGCTACGGCGATCCACTGCGTCGCGAGCCCGACGCGGTGGCCGACGATGTCCGCAACGGCAAGGTCACCGCGACTGGCGCGGCCGACAACTACGGCGTCGTGCTCGCCGGCGGACAGGTCGACGAGGCCGGCACCGAGAAGAAGCGCAACGAGCTGCGCGAGATCCGCCGCGACCGGTCCGATGTCCCGCAGAGCCAGGAGGCGAACCTCGACCTGAGCCGTGCGCGTCGGCTCGACGACAATCTCGTCGAGGTCACCATCGGGGAGTCGCGCGCAGTCGGATGTGCCCACTGTGGACGGCTTCTCGGTGACAGCAAGTCCGGACGCCTCGACCTGGCTCGCTACGACGGTCCGTCGAGCGACGCGGGACCGCAGGTCACCTCCGATCCCGGTGAGTACGTCGACACCGAGGTCGTGTTCCGGCAGCAGTGTTGTCCCGGCTGCTGGACCGCGATCTACTCGGGCATCGTCCCGGTCGACCATCCCGATCGGGTCGCCGAACTCGCCCAGCTGCTCCCCGCGGTGGCGGGCCGATGACGATGACGAAGCCGGCCGGTCGAGCGCGATGGGGCGATCGGCTGGTCGGGTACCCCGCGGACCGCGCCGAGGCATACCGGAGGGCGGGGGAGTGGACGGATCGGCCACTGGCACATCGCCTGCAGGACAGTGTCGACAGATATGCCGACCGGCCTGCCGTGACCACCGATGCCGGCACGATCACCTACCGCGAACTCGGGCGGCGTACCGATCAGATCGCCGCTGGGCTGCTCGACCTCGGATTGTCTCCGGGGGAGCCAATCATCTTCCAGGCGACCAATCGGCTGGAAACGGTGCTCACCTGGTACGGCTGCATCAAAGCGGGACTGGTGCCGGTGGCCACCCTCGCCGCGCACCGCGGACACGAGATCGGTCACATCTCCCGCGCCGTCGGCGCCGTGGGTCACGTCGTGGAGGCGGGCCTGTCGTTCGACCTCGTCGACTTCGCTCGCGAGCAGGCACAAGGACATCCGACTCTGCGGACGATGCTCACCATCGGTGCACCCGCAGGTGAGGGGACCCCGGTGGAGACGCTAGGCGCTGACATCGCACCCTACGACGCCCGCGCACGGGTCGCGGCGGTGCAAGCCGAGATCGATCCGCTCGACGTCGTCGCGTTCCAGCTCTCCGGCGGTACCACCGGCGTGCCCAAGGTGATCCCGCGGCGCCACGTCGAATACTGGGACAATGCGCGGCTCTACGCACGCCGCCTCGGCTGGACCGAGGACACCCGGGTCGCACACCTGATCCCGATCATCCACAACGCCGGGATCAGCTGCGGGCTGCACGCCGCACATTCCGTCGGTGCCTGTCTGATTCTGGCGACCGCCGATGTCACCCAGGCATTTTCGTTGATGGCGCGAGCACGGGCCACCGACGTCCTCATCGGCCACGGCCACTATCAGGCCGTCGCGAGTCCGGCGTTCGACGAGGTCCGACCAGTGCTGCGCACCGTCATCCTGTCCGGCGCCAAGGTGAGCTCCGAGCTGTTCGAGCGCGTCGACGACGGCGAGAAACGATGGGCGGGGCAACTGTTCGGGATGTCGGAAGGTCTGTTCACCGTCTCCCCGCACGAGTCGCCGGCGTCGGCGAGGATGACCACGGTCGGCACACCGATCGCGGACACCGACGAGATCCGCATCCTCGAACCCGGCACCGAGACCGAGGTGGCAGACGGCGAGGTCGGCGAGCTGACCTGCCGCGGGCCGTACACCATCCCGGGCTACTACGATGCACCCGAACACAATCGGATGGCCTTCACCTCCGACGGCTTCTATCGGACCGGAGATCTGGCGTCCATCGTCGTCATCGACGGCGTCCGGTATGTCTCGATCGACGGGCGCATCAAGGACCTGATCAACCGCGGTGGCGAGAAGATCAACGCCGAAGAGGTCGAACAGCTGCTGGTGACACACCCGAACGTGGCGAACGCGGCGGTCGTGGCCATGCCCGATCCACGTCTGGGCGAGCGCACCTGCGCATATCTCGTGACGGTGGACGGTGCAGTCCTGTCGATGTCCGAGATGCGCGAGCATCTCCAGGCGCGCGGCGTGGCCAAGTTCAAATGGCCCGAACGTCTCGAGTTCGTGCGTGCGTTTCCCCAGACGAATGTGGGCAAGATCGACAAGAAGCGGCTCCGCGCCGACATTGTCGCCAGGCTTGCCGAAACTCCAGATCAGTGAGGAAAGACCGATGAATCTCAGGCGCATCGCCGTGCTCGGCGGCGGGCCGGGCGGCCTGTACGCGGCACGGCTGCTCAAGCGCAGCCACCCCGACGCCGACGTCACCGTCTACGAACAGGGCTCGCCGGACACCACATTCGGGTTCGGCGTAGGGCTGGCGTCGCGAACCCAACGCAATCTGCGGGAGGCCGATCCGGCGTCACTCGACGCCATCGTCGACGTGTCGCATCCGCACGAGATGTCGATGCAGGTCGGCGATGATGTGGCACGGCTGTCCCACGGTGAACTGCTCGCCATCGCACGGACGACCCTGCTCGAGGTACTGCAGAGGCATGCTGCCGACGTCGGTGTGCGGCTGGAGTTCGGGCAGCGCCGCTCCGTGGGTGAGATCGACGCCGACCTCATCATCGCCGCCGATGGAGTGAACAGTGCCACCCGTGCCGACCTCGCTACCGAGTTCCGACCGCACATCACCACCGGTGACGGCCTCTATCTCTGGTGCGGAACCGATTTCGCCCTCCCGAGTGCGATCTTCACCCCGGTGACCACCGAACACGGCACCTTCGTCGCCCACGCCTATCCGTATGCCGCCGACCGCAGCACCTTCCTGATCGAGACCGACGAGAACACCTGGTGCAACGCCGGTTTCGATGTGTCGACGGCAGAAACGGCGGCCGCCGACAGCGACGAGACGTCGCTGACCTATCTGCGCCACGCGTTCGCCGACACCCTCGGCGGCCATCGACTGATCGGCAACCGCACCCGCTGGATGCGCTTTCGCACCGTGACATGCGAACGGTGGCACACCGGCAACGTCGTACTGCTCGGCGACGCCGCGCACACCGCCCACTATTCGATCGGCTCGGGTACCAAGCTGGCGATGGAGGACGCCATCGCGCTCGACCGCGCCGTGGGAGACGCATCGAACCTCGAGGACGCGCTGACGGCGTATGAGGCCGCCCGTCGGCCGGGCGTCGAGTATCTGCAGTCGATCGCCGCTCGCAGCGAGCTGTGGTGGGAGTCGTTCCCGAGCCGCACCGACATCCCCGTCGAGCAGTTGATGATCGCCTACATGACCCGCGCCGGGAAGGTCGGGCTGGATCGGTTCGTGTCGTCGGCGCCCGACGTCGCCACCCGCGGTCTTGCGGACTACGCCGGGGTGGACCCGGCGCGCGTCCCCGCCGAGCGACTGGCCGACTGGGTGTTGGCGCGGCCGCTGGCCAGGCACGGGTTGACCTTTCCGCGGCGGACCGCTCCGCAGTCGCTGCGGGATGAACCCGGCACCGAGGTGATCACCGTGGACCTCGGTGCCGCGTGGGGGGCCGGCGCCGACGACATCGTCGCGCGATCGGCGGGTGCATCCGTGCTGTGGCTGACCGGCAGTGCTGACCGCAGTGCGGTGCTGACCCGCCTCGATCTCGGTGAACGGTTGCGGCGCGAGACCGCTGCGGTGGTGGTCGTCGAGGCGCCGACCGACGCCCAGGACGACTTGGTGGCCGGGCTGGTGAGTCTGCGTGCCGATCTGGTGTGCATCGCCGATGCCGCCAGGCGGGGCTGCGTGTCCGAGGTTGTGCACACCGCCGCGGTCTGACGGCACTATTCTTCGCCTATGACCAGCTCGACGCCGAAGGCGACCACCGACGACTCGGTGGCGACCGCCGCCAAGGGCGGCCGAAGCAACTCCCGGCGCGAGCTGGTCGAGCGCGAGATCATGGAGCAGGCCACGCGGCTGTTCGCCGAGAAGGGTCTGGCCAGCACCACGCTGCAGGACATCGCCGAAGCGACCGGGCTGACCCGGCCGGCGCTGTATCACTACGTCGCGAACAAGGACGAACTGTTCTCCCGGCTGGTCAGTGAGATCGCCGAGGAGCCGGCGGTGTTGCTGCACGAGATCAACCAGCGCGACGATCTCGACCCGGTCGCCAAGGTGCACGAGATGGCGATGTCGATCGCGTTGCACCAGACCCAGACGCTCGATCGGTTCCGAGTGCTGATCCGGTCCGAGGCCGAGCTGCCCGCCGGGGTGGCCGACACCTATCGGCAGAGCCGTCGGCGGGTGCTCAAGGAGTTGGTCGCCGCCATGGAGGAGGGGATCGACGCGGGGCAGTTCCGGCCGGCCGATCCGCGGGTGTCGGCGCTCGGCATCGTCGGCATGCTCAACTGGATCGCGTGGTGGCATCATCCGGGCGACGCCGAGGCCGACCGCACCATCGCACGGCAGCTGGCTGACATGGCCGTCCACTCCGTGCTCGACCCCGTTGCGGGCGACACCGAGCCGGGAGCGGAACGGGTGATCGCGCAGATGCGGCAGGGGTTGGACTATCTCGAGAGGTCGGTGCGGGCCGAGGGTTAGGGCGAGTCGGCGAGCAGTTTGTCCAGCGTTTCGAACGCAGCGTGCCATCCGGACGCGGCGTACCCGTACTGCTCGGGCGTGAGGTTTCCGCCGGTTTGGCTGAACCGAAGTTCGGTACCGCTGTCGATGGCTACGAAGTCGGCGGTGAGGACTTCGCGATCGTCACCAGATTCGTCGGTCATGGTCAGGACAAGCCTGTGGGGCCGCTGTACCTCGAGATACGCACCGTGCCAGTGGAGGTCGGGCATCTCCTCACCGAGGATCATGGTGGCCATCCAAGTGCCGCCGGGGCGCGCGTCGATCGAGACGGAGTCGACGGGCACCTCGTTGGCGCTGCCGCCAAACCACGTCGAGAAGAGTGTCGGAGTCGTCCACGCGTCGAACACGGCATCTGGAGTGGCGTCGAAGGTATGGGTCAGTGTTGCGCCGGTCGCGTCGGTCATCGTGAACCTCGCCTCCTCGCGATGCCTGTGGACATCGGCGATATCAGCGCGGACGGGTTCGTCCGCCGTGACTACAGACGTCGAGAGTGGCCAGAATTCATCGCTCATCCCGGCAAGAGCCGACTCGCCACCATGGACTGGCTGCTCACGCCTCTCGGCGATTCTCAGTACCGCTCGATGCCAGGCGGATTCCAGGTGTGATCGAGCACCGGTGCCAGTGGTGCAGCTGTGGCTGTCGAGTTGATGGCCCGCGAGGTCCGTGCGCGACGCATCGACACCCTCCAGTCGATCCGCGACATCTCCGCCATGTGCTGCGGCTCCTGTTGCTGGGACGTCTGTCCGACGTCGACTGATGCAGTTCGGTGGGGACCGAAGAATGCCTGCCGATCCGGGATCTGGCCGAACGATGGGTGGCCCACCAGCCAGCAGTGCTACCGTCACGAACTAGAACACGTTCTATTTCGACGACGAAAGGCCGGTCATGACGGTGGAACAGGGGACCCTGAGCGAGCAGATCAACGCGACGGTGGACGCGTACGTGGAGCTGTTGAACAACGGCACGGCCGAGCAGATCGCCGATCTCTACGCGCCCGACGCCACCGTCGAGGACCCGATCGGCGCTGAACTACGCACCACCCGCGAGGAGCTGATCGAGTTCTACTCCGTCATCACCGGGATGGACGAGCGCACCGCGACACTGAAATGGAAGAAGATCGCCGGGGACACTGGGGTCTTCGAGTTCACCCTGGTCACCGGCACCGCCGGGATGAAGTTCGAGATCACCCCGATCGACATCATGGTGTTCAACGCCGACGGCAAGGTGTCGTCGATGCGAGCGGTGTGGGAGCAGTCCGACCTCAAGCAGCTGTAGTCAGCGCCGCCCGGTCGGGCGCAGCACGATCTCTTCTGGATGGGCGTCGGCCGACGTGGTGACCGCATGCACCACCGCCGACGCGACGGTGGAGGTGGTCAAAAACCGCTTCGGATCGTAATCATCGCCTTCATTGGCGACGATGTCGCGCTGCATGTCGGTGTCGATCCGGCCGGGGAAGATCGAGGTCACGCGCAGCGTGGGTTCCTCGGCGCGCAACGCGTCGGCGAGCGCACGCAGGCCGAACTTGCTCGCCGCGTACGGCGCCCAGCGGGGATTGGCGCGGCGGCCGGCGCCGGAGTTGATGAACACCACATGCCCGCCCGCTGCGCGCAGTGCGGGCAGCAGCAGCCGTGTCAGCTCGGCAGCGGCCACCAGGTTCACTTCGAGTACCTGATGCCATTCCTCGACCGGGGTGTCGGCGACGGTCTCCAGGCTGCTGCCGACGCCCGCGTTGTGGACGAGTACGTCGAGCGACGAGATGGCCTCGACGGCGGCCTCCACCTCCTCGTAGTCGGTCAATTCGACGGGGAAGGTGCTCGCCCCGTCGAGCGAGGCGGCGAGCTGGTCGAGTTCGGGTGAGGGGCGACCGCCGAGCAGCAGGTCGTGGGTCGGTGCGAGCTGTCGGGCGATCTCGGCGCCGAGGCCACGGCTGGCCCCGGTGATCAATGCGGTCGACACGGCATCGACGTTACCCCGGCGCGCATCTGTGACCTCCTCGCTGCGCGACGACCGTCGACCCGGTGCAGAATCGACGGGTGGCCCGGTATGGATTCACCCCGACTCAGTTGTCAGCCCGCGCCGCGTACCTGCTACGCGGCAACGATCTGGGCACGATGACGAGCGCCGCGCCCAAGCTGTACCCACATATGTGGAGCTGGGACGCCGCTTTCGTCACCGTCGGACTTGCGCCGTTATCGGTGGAGCGGGCGGTGATCGAGATGGACACCTTGCTGTCGGCGCAGTGGGACAACGGCATGATCCCGCACATCGTGTTCGCCAACGGCCGCGACGGGTACTTCCCCGGTCCGGCGCGCTGGGAATGTGCGCGCCTTGCGCCGGCGGCCCCCGACGCGCCGGACACCTCCGGCATCACCCAGCCGCCGGTGCATGCGATCGCCGTGCAACGCATCCTCGACCACTCGCGCCGCCACGGGCGCACCACACGGTCGGTGGCCAACGAGTTCATCGACCGTCGCTGGGCGTCGCTGGTGCGGTGGCATCGCTGGCTCGCCCATGCACGCGACCCGCACGGCAACGGCCGCGTCACCCTGTTCCACGGCTGGGAATCGGGGATGGACAACTCGCCGCGCTGGGACCGGCCGTATGCCAACGTGGTGCCCGGGGTGGATCTGCCCGCCTACGTGCGTGCCGATCTCGACCACGTCGGTGACTTGTCGATGCGGCCGTCGGACCTCGAATACGACCGCTACCTCTGGCTGGTCGAGCAGATGAAGCGCTCCAACTACGACGACGACCTGCTGCCGAAGGTGATGAGTTTCGCCGTCGAGGACGTCTTCGTCAGCGCCATCTTCTCGGTCGCCTGCGATGTGCTGGCCACCATCGGCGAGGACTACTCCAAACCGCGCTCCGATGTTCGCGACCTACGCGCGTGGGCCGACCGATTCCGCGCGGGTGTGGTGGCGTCGGCCAACGAACGCAATGGCGCCGCCCGCGATTACGACCTGCGCACCGACCAGTGGATCAACACCGAGACCCTCGCGGTGTTCGCGCCGCTGATCTGTGGCGGGCTCTCGCGTGAACGCGAGCGCGCCCTGCTGCGGCTGTTCGACGGCCCGCGGTTCTGTGGCCATCCTGATCTGCGGTACGCGGTGCCTCCGTCGACGTCGCCGATCTCGATGGACTTCCGGTCGCGCGAATACTGGCGCGGTCCGGTATGGCCGGTGATGACGTGGCTGTTCAGTTGGGCGTTCGCCCGTCGCGGCTGGACCGAACGATCGGCCCGGCTGCGGGAGGAAGGCTTGCGGCAGGCCACCGACGGCGCGTTCGCCGAGTACTACGAACCGTTCACCGGCGAGCCGCTGGGCAGCATGCAGCAGAGCTGGACGGCGGCCGCGGTGCTGGACTGGCTGGACTGAGCTGTGCGTTCCCGCGCACGCTTATCCCGCTGCTCCTGGGTGACCCAACTCGCTGATCGTGGGCAACCTCGCTCGCTAATTGTGGGTGACCTCGTTCGCTGGTCGTGGGCAACCTCGTTCGCTGATTGTGGGTGACCTCGTTCGCTGATTGTGGGTGACCTCGTTCGCTGGTCGTGGGCAACCTCGCTCGCTGAATGTGGGCAGTTTCGCTCGCTGATTTTGGGTGACCTCGCTCGCTGATTGTGGGTGACCTCGCTCGCTGATCGAGTAGGTGACGAGCGCAGCGAGGAGCCGTATCGAGATCAGGTGACGTCCGACGATGGTCGAGCATTCATGTGACGCAAGTGGTCTCGATACGCCGCCTCGCCTAGCGGCTCGGTGGCTACTCGACCAGCGGAGGGTGGTGTGGCTGGTTGTCTGGCGGAGGGTCGCCTGACTGTTTGCCCGGCGGAGGGTTGTCTGGCGGAGGGGGGTGTGGCTGGTTGCCTGGCGGAGGGTCGCCTGGCTGGTGGTCCGGCGGAGGGTGGCTGGTGGGCTCGGCGCGCCATTGGCTGGGCGACTGCCCGAACCGTTTGCGAAACCAGCGACTGAAGTTGCCGGGCGAGGCGAAGCCGAGTGATTCGCTGATGTCGATCATCGATTGCCGGCGGCCGGCGACCATGTGCTGGGCCAACTCCGCGCGGGTGTCATCGAGAACCGCGGAGAACGAGGTGCCGTCGTCGTCGAGCCGACGGTGGACCGTCCGCCGGTCGACGCCGAGGCTGCGGGCCACCTGCTCGACCGAGCACCGTCCGGTGGGCAGCAGTAGTTCGACGAGTTCGCGTACCCGATGCTCGGTGGTCGGCGCGCCGGGAGTGTCGATATCGCCGAGCAGCTCTTGGGTGTATTGGCGCAGCGTCGGGTCCGCCATTGCATTTGCTGTGTCGAGATCCTTTGTGTAGAGCGATATCCCATCGAAGTCGGCGTCGAAGCGGACCTGAGGGCCGAACAACGAGTGGCACACCCGCGGGTCACGCGGCGGCGGGTGCGCGAAGGAGACGCTCAACGGACGCCACCCCGGCGAGATGAACCCCTGGATCAACAGATGCAGCACGCCCACAGCGAGATCGCTGGACTGCCGGAAATCACCGGGGTAACCCAGGTCCAGCGCGACGCGCACGGTCGCGATGCCCGATTGCTCGGTCAGCCGGATGCGCAACGCCTCGTTGTACATGTGTTGATGACGGATCAGTAGCAGCAGCGCGCTGCGCACGTCGGGCTCTTCGCGCAGCACCAGACTCAACGGTCCCAGATGCGACAACCTTCGGAACTGCGCCAAGGCGAGACCGAGATCGTCGCGGTCGGCTGCGGCTGCGGCACGTTCAAGCACCTCAACGGCCGCCTCGGCCGGGATCCACCGATCCTGCAGGCCGATGCTGGCCGGATCCAGGCCGACGTCACGCATGAGGCGTGCGGGATCGAGCCCCAGCGAGTGCCCCAGCTCGACGAAGTTGTTGAGCGCCGCGTAGCGCGCCAGAGGTTTCACACCCCA
Source organism: Gordonia sp. Z-3 (assembly GCF_036233855.1). Classification (NCBI taxonomy): domain Bacteria; kingdom Bacillati; phylum Actinomycetota; class Actinomycetes; order Mycobacteriales; family Gordoniaceae; genus Gordonia; species Gordonia sp. Z-3. The sequence goes on along the minus strand of NZ_JAZARS010000006.1, from coordinate 56,482 downwards.
AGTATGTCCCCAAATGAACAGTGGTGAGTCCCGTACGGAAAAGAAATGCGTCTCGCCAGTCCATAACGTGGTCTGCATCACAAACGAAATCGGCGCGGCAGGTCATCACACGCTCGCCGCCGCGCCGGGGACAGAGAAGGGGCCACCATGGCGAAGGCAGTTCGATTCCACGAGACCGGCGGGCCGGAGGTCCTGCGATGGGAAGCGGTCTACGTACCCGAACCGGGAGTCGGGGAGGTCCGCATTCGGCACGAGGCGGTGGGACTCAACTTCGCCGACACCTACTTCCGCACCGGACTCTATCCGGCGCCCCTACCCGCGGGGATGGGTGTGGAGGCGGCCGGCACCGTCGAGGCCGTCGGGCCGGGTGTCGCGGACTTCGCGCCCGGCGATCGCGTCACCTACACGGGCAGCCCCCTCGGCGCCTACAGCACCGAACGGGTGATGCCCGCAGAGCATCTGATCGCCCTGCCCGACGAGATCGGTTTCGACACCGCGGCGGCGATGACGATGCGCGGGTTGACCACCGCATACCTGCTGCGCCGCATCTGGCCTGTCGCGGCCGGCGACACCGTGTTGCTGCAGGCCGCTGCCGGCGGGGTCGGCCTCATCTTCACTCAGTGGGCTCGTCTGCTGGGTATCCGCGTCATCGGCACAGTGTCGACCAAGGCCAAGGCCGAGGTCGCCCATGCGCACGGCTGTGACGAGGTGATCATCTACACCGAAGAGAATGTGGCACAACGTGTCCGCGAACTCACCGACGGTGTGGGTGTACGAGTGGCCTACGACAGTATCGGTGCCCGCACCTACGCATCGTCACTCGCATCGGTCGCACGGCGCGGTCTGCTGGTGTGCTTCGGCACCGCATCCGGTCCGGTGCCGCCGATCGATGCCATGCAACTGGCGCTCGCCGGGTCGGTGTACGTCACCAGGCCGGCGCTCGCCGACTTCATCGCCGACCCGGCCGAACGCCGAGAACTGGCTGCCGAGCTGTTCGGACACGTGGCCGCCGGGCGGATCTCCATCGAGATCAACCAACGCTATGAGCTCTCCGACGCCGTTGCCGCACATCGTGACCTGGAATCCGGGCGCAGTGTCGGCTCGTCGGTGTTCTCGGTCTGATCACACGACACTCACGAAAGGAAATCCGATGACCACCGCAACTCGAACGAGAGCGACGTCCAGCACTTTTCAGGTCGAACAGCTGACCTGTTCGATCGGAGCGGAGATCACGGCGTGCGACCTCGGCGAGGTCGCCTCCGATGCCGACCTGTTCGCCGAACTGCGCGCGCTGTTGGTGCAGCACAAGGTGTTGTTCTTCCGCGACCAAAACATCACGCGGGCCCAGCATGTCGCCCTCGCGCAACGATTCGGACCGCTCGAGGATCATCCGGTGGTCGGCAGTGACCCCGACCAGCCCGGTCTGGTCCGCATCTACAAGGACCTCGACAGCCCGCCCGAACACTACGAAAACGCCTACCACTGCGACGCGACCTGGCGGGAGAACCCGCCGTTCGGCTGCGTGCTGCGCTGCGTCGAGGCGCCGCCAGTCGGTGGCGACACCATCTGGGTGAACATGGTCGAGGCCTATCGCCGGCTACCGGCGACGGTGAAGGATAAGATCGCGAATCTGCGTGCGCGCCACAGCATCGAGGCGAGCTTTGGCGCGCGGATGTCGGCCGAGCAGCGCGCGGCGCTGCACGCGCGGTACCCCGATGCCGAACACCCGGTGGTCCGAACCCATCCGGACACCGGCGACGAGATCCTCTTCGTGAACTCGTTCGCCACCCATCTGGTCAACTACCACACCGCCGACAACATCCGATTCGGCATCGACTATGCGCCCGGAGCCGCCAACCTGTTGCAGTACCTGATCAGCCAGGCATCCATCCCCGAGTACCAGGTGCGGTGGCGCTGGACGCCGAACAGCATCGCCATCTGGGACAACCGCAGCACCCAACACTATGCCGTCCAGGACTACTGGCCGGCCGTCCGAAAGATGGAGCGCGCCGGGATCATCGGCGATCGTCCCTTCTGACCCCGGGCGCACGACACCACCGGCCCACCCATCCACGCCGACAACACAGTTGATTCACCATCAGTGAAGGAGCACGACCATGCATTTCCACGACGACGCACTGTTCCCGGAGAACCAGGACAAGCTGGTCATCACCGCAGCGCCCTACGGTCCGGAATGGGAACCCGACGACTTCCGTGATGACCTGCCTCTGACGATGGAAGAGCACATCCAGCAGGCCGTCGACTGCTACGAGGCCGGCGCCAGCGTGCTGCACATCCATGTCCGTGAACTCGACGGTAAGGGCAGCAAGCGGTTGTCGAAGTTCAACGAACTGCTTTCCGGACTGCGCGAGGCGGTGCCGGAGATGATCCTGCAGGTCGGTGGCTCCATCTCGTTCGCCCCTGAAGGTGAAGGCGCAGATGCCAAGTGGCTGTCCGACGACACCCGGCACATGCTGGCCGAGTTGGATCCGGCACCGGACCAGGTGACGATCGCCATCAACACCAGCCAGATGAACATCATGGAGTTGATGACCGCCGACGACATCGGCGGCACCTCGCTGGCACGTCCGGAGCTGGCGTCGACCTACCGGGAGATGACGGTCCCCGCCGGACCGGCCTGGGTAGAGGAGCATCTGCGACGCCTGCAGACCGCGGGAATCCAGCCGCACTTCCAGCTGTCGAGCATCCCGCAGCTGGAGACGGTGGAGCGGCTGATCCGCCGCGGCGTCTACACCGGCCCCCTCAACCTCACCTGGGTCGGCATCGGCGGCGGCTTCGACGGCCCCAATCCGTACAACATCATGAACTTCATCCAGCGCGTCCCGGACGGCGCCTGCCTGACGCTGGAGACGCTGATGCGGTCGGTACTGCCGGTCAACGCGATGGCGATCGCGATGGGCCTGCACACCCGATGTGGCAATGAAGACACCATCTGGGGCAGGGTCGGTGAGAAGATGACGTCGGTACAACAGATTGAACAGTTGGTCCGGATCGCCGGTGAACTGGGGCGTGAGGTGGCCGGCGGCAAGGAAGCCCGTGAGATCTACCGGATCGGCGAACAGTATCGCGACGCCGACGAGACACTGGCGAAGCTGGGCTATGCGCCCAACCGGCGCCCCGGGCAGGTCGGCTTCACCCACCACGGATTCCAGACCCAGGGCTGACGGGGCCCGTTACACCCTCACCCGTCAGACCATCCTCATCGGTGACCGGACCGGCCGGCTTCGGCGCGGTCCGGTCACCGAGCAGACGTCGCTCACCTCGGAGTGATCGACGTGCGCCGCCGCATCTTGCGCCCTCACATCTTTCACCCGCACCGCCAGGAGCCTCCCATGGGCACTCCCCTCTCGTCGATCCCACCGGCCGACGACACCTCGCTGACCACCCACCCCGCTTCGCCGCGGACCACCAGACGCCGCCTCTACCCGTGGCTCGTGTTCGCGCTCACCTTCGCTCTGCTGATCTCCGACTACATGTCCCGGCAGGTCCTCAGCGCCGTCTTCCCGTTCCTGAAGGCCGAGTGGTCGCTGGCCGACTCGGAACTCGCCTACCTGACCAGCATCGTCGCCCTGATGGTGGGGTTGCTGACCCTGCCGCTGTCGTTGATCGCCGACCGCTGGGGCCGGGTGCGCAGCCTCGTCGTCATGGCGGTGCTGTGGTCGATCGCGACGCTCTTGTGCGCCATCGCAAGCAACTACGAACAGATGCTGGCCGCGCGTTTCCTCGTCGGCGTCGGCGAAGCCGCATACGGCAGCGTCGGAATCGCGCTGGTACTCAGCGTGTTCGCGCCTCGGGTACACGCAACGCTCAGCGGGGCGTTCATGGCCGGCGGCTCGTTCGGGTCGGTGCTCGGTGTCGCGCTCGGCGGCGTGATCGCGGTGCATCTGGGGTGGCGCTGGTCGTTCGCCGCGATGGCGGTGTTCGGGCTCATCCTGGTCGCGCTGTTCCGGCTGATCGTCACCGAGCGCAAAGTCGCCGAGAACTCGGTGGACGACGTTGCGCCACGTGGCGTGGTGAGCAGCGCCGCGCCGTCGGGTCCCCGGCGCGCGCCGGTGTCGAGCTTGTTCACCAACCCGGCGGTTCTCTGTGCGTATGCCGGCGGCGGTCTGCAGATGTTCACTGCCGCCGTGCTGTTGTCGTGGACACCGAGTTTCTTCAACCGGTTCTACGGTCTGGCCCCGGACAAGGCCGGCATCGCGGCGGCCGGGATCGTGTTGCTCGTGGGTAGTGGCATGGTGGTGTGTGGGTTCATCACCGACCGTGTCGGGCGTGTCGACATCCGGCGTAAGTGGTTGAGCGCGATCGCGTTCTGCGTCACTCACTGGTGTGCTTGACCGTCGGTTTCGGTCTGGCTGCCGGTGCGTCGCAGGTGGCGTTGATCTGTCTCGGCGGATTCTTCGCCGCGGGATCATCCGGCCCGACGGCGGCGATGGTGGCCAATCTGACGCATGCCTCGATGCGTGCCTCGGCGATGGGGTCGCTGACAGTGGCCAACAATCTGCTGGGTCTGGCGCTGGGGCCGTTCGTCGTCGGCATCCTTGCCGATTGGGTGGGATTGCGTACAGCCCTGCAACTCTCGCCGCTGGTCTATGTCGCTGCGATCGTGGCGTTGGCTGCGGGGTATCGGCTGCATCCGCTCGGCGTGCGCAAGCTGGCAGCATTGCAGGCTCGGTCGGCCGGAGGTGTCCGATGAACCGGGGCGAACCGACGGTAGTGATCGTCCCAGGTTTACGCGATCACGTCGCCGATCATTGGCAGACGCATCTGGCCGCAGCGCTCGACTCAGTCATCGTACCGCCGCTCGAGCGGGACAAGCTCAGCCGGCAGGCGAGGGTCGCCGCCCTCGACGAGGTGCTGCATCGTGTGCGTGGGCCGGTGGTGCTGGTGGCGCACAGCGCCGGGGTCATCACCACGGTGCACTGGGCGCAGCATCCGACGCGGGAGATCGCGGGCGCGTTGCTGGTGACGCCCGCGGACCTGGAGCTACCACTTCCCGCAGGGTATCCGAGCACTGCGGACCTCGATGACGGCGGTTGGAACCCGATCCCGCGCCGACGGCTGCCGTTCCCGTCTACGGTTGCGGCGAGTCGATCCGACCCACTGGGCGGTTTTCGACGCATCACCGGTATGGCGGAGGTGTGGGGCAGTCGCGTCGTCGACCTAGGCGATGTCGGACACCTCAATCCGGCCGCCGGTTACGGCCCGTGGCCGCGGGGATTGCAGCTGACCTACGAACTGCTCGTGACGGTATCTGAGCAGAGGTCGGCGTGATTGCCGCGGAGGACGACGACAGGTCATTGGTGGACCGTCTGAAGTCCGATGGGTCCTGGAACGAGCTGTGGACCGGGCTCGACGAACTCGACCCTATCTGGACCGAGGACTACCTCACCGCGGTCCTCGAGCCCTACCAGAGTGGCGTGCTCCCGCCACAGGTCGTGCAGCTGCTGTGCATCGCGGTCGACGCCGCGTGCACGCATCTGTACGAACCCGGATTGCGGCGACACATTCGCGCCGCTCTGGACTGCGGGGTGACGCAGCGTGAGATTCTGGAGGTTCTCAAGATGACGACCTCGGTGGGGATTCACTCGATCAACGTGGGTCTACCGATCTTGTTGGAAGAGAGCGAATCTCATTGAGTTGGCGGCGGTCCATGACGCGGCCCGTCGCCGCGCTGCTCGTCCTGTGTCTCGGCGGCTTCGGCTTCCTTTCGTCGTTGGCGGTTGCGTTCGCGTTCTTGCTGTCGGCGGGCGTGTTTGGCTGCCACCCGAGGTGTGGAGCGGGTGGGTGGTGTCGGCGGCGGCGGCGTCGTTGTGTCGGTGCTTTTGTCGGCCGCCGGTGGTGGTGGTTTGAATCGGATACGTCGTAGTCCGGGGAACAGTTTCTCCATGCTTTCGGTATCGCCGGCGATGACGAGGCCTTCGGGAGTGATGAACTCGGTGCGTAACCGGCCGTGGCGGTCGCGGTACTGGTCGTCGAGCCACGACCCGAACGTCTTACGGATGTGGGAGAAGCGGTCTTTGACGTTCAGGTTGTCCGGTTCGGTCTGACCACCCCTGACCGGATCGGCATGGTTGTATTCGGCGACGTGATCGATATCGGCGCGCCACGCGGGGGTGTCGTTACCTAGCACCACGCTATAGCCGTCGCGAATTCGGATGAAGGCGTCCAACGCGGCCGTCGGCCGATACGGATCCGACGGCAGATGGGCGTCCAGGGTGAACCCGCCATCCGGGTCCGGTGTGGTGTCAGTGGGTACCAGATGTTTGATGACCGCATCGGTACGCGCGGCGAGGTCCCGCACATGTGCGTCGTCGATGACGCCGTAGCCGTCGATGAATCCGGCATGCTCAGCACCATCCAGGGTGGCCTCGTCACACACGACGTGGATGACGATCTTCGCATCCGCCGGTGGCGCCGTGGTCGCCTCGGGGATCACGGCGGTGCAGGTGTCGACACCACATAGGCATTCGAACGGTGTGCCCGACAACAGGGCGAACATCGCATCTGAGGCCCGTTGCTGGCGGGTTCGTTCGTCGTTGTCGCACACTGCGTCGGCCAGCTTACGGACCGCCTCGGCGGCGATGCGTACGTTTTCGGCGGCCATCGTCGCCGAGATCTCGCCCATCCCGTCACCGGTGTTCTTGGAGTGCACACCACGTTTGTCGAGGGCCTGGCGGCGGCGTTCGCGTACCGCATCGGGATGATGCCGGAAGATGATGCGATCGCACATGTCGCGTAGCCGGTGCGCTGACCAGGCGGTGGTGTGGGCGTCGAGGTTGGCGGCGATCTCGGCATCGACCGCCGCGGCATAGGGTTGGCCGTCGATCAGTTCGGTGCGGGAGATGATCTTGACGATCAACTCGGCAGTGATCCGCCCCTCGCGCAACCGCTGCGCCACTTGTGGCAGACGGTCGCGTAACGCGACCGCTTGATGCAGGAACTTTTCGGCCGCGCCCTGACTGATGGCTTGGCTCACCGCGATCCGGGCGGCGCAGTCGGCGAACCCGTCATGCAGCAACAGGGCGTGATCATCGGATTCAGCACCGACCAGGCGGGTGTGGAGTTCGGCGGCGATCTGATAGCGATGCCACGCCGTAAACGCCTCACCGCGTACATCGGAGATCAAGGCGCCGAGCAGATCGTTGGTGTCTCGCGACCCGACAGCCTCGGCCGGCAGGCCGCCGGTGAACAGCGCAGGCAACTCCGGCCACGGCGACGGGTCACTCCACCACGACGCAACCGACCAACCCGGACCCGACACCAGCAACACCTTCCAGAGACACCTATGGGGCAGCGCGAGACCCAACCCACATATCTCCGAAAGAAACAGACCGCTCAATCACCGGCCCGACCTGGCTCACATCACTTCGTCGATCTCGCTGACACCAACCTACGACACCCCACCGACAAGAACGTTCCGGCAGGTCAGCGCCCGTTCAACAGCGGAAGCCGAGTCATCTGAACTGTCGACGCCGGTGACAGAACCATACCCACGGGTGTAGACAGATCACATCGGTCGAGCGAGCGCATCCGGGGAATCGAGGCATCGATGACAGAACCGAGCGTGATCCCGAACCGTGCCCGCATTCGATTCTCCGCCGAACGCTCGCCCACCGACCGCAACACGGTCATCGCGGTGGTGATCATCATCGTGCTGGGCCTGCTGCTGGTGGCGGTGACCTGCCTGCCCTCGTCTGCTCCTGGAGTCGTCCCGTGGGAGTTCGGGTACCCGCCGACCGAGCAGGCGCAACTCGACGAGCTGCGCGGCACCCTCGCACCCGACCTCGGGCTCATCCTCGGTTACGTCCTGTCGCTGGGCGGGCTGGCGTTGCTGGGACGTCTGCTGGCCTTCACCGCGCCCTACCGGACGGTGTCCACGGTCGCCGGGGTGGGCATCGTCGCGGCCGGTCTGTTCGACCTCGCCGAAAACCTGGCGCTGGCCACCGATTGGACGCTTGGGAACCTCGCCGCATCGGCGGTGTTCGCGACGGCCAAATTCGCGCTGCTGATCCCTGCCTCGGTGATCGCCTTGTGGTCGCTCGTCGGACTGGTGAAGGCCATCGTGGCGCGCCGCTGGGTGCGCAGACACGGTGCGCAGGCGTGGGCGCCGACACCGAGAACCGACCGCTGGGCCGACGAACCCCGCTGGGACCGCGCCTATCTGACCCCTACCACCGACACGGGAGACACGACCGCGATCTGCTTGTCGGGTGGCGGGGTGCGGTCGGCCTCGGTCGCGTTGGGAGCGATGCAGAGCCTCACCGGACGCGAGGTCGGCGGCCTCGAGCCCGACTACGTGGTGTCGGTATCCGGTGGCGGTTACACCGCCGGCGCATTCCTGCAGGCCATGCGCCGCAACGCGCCGCGGACCGGGGCGTGGCCGAAAGACATGCAGGCCCGGTACGACGCGGACGACGTGCAACAGGTCGGTCTCGCCGACCTGTTCGGGGAGGGCAGCGAGGAGTACGACCACATCCGGCGCCGTGCCAGCTACATCGCCGACAGTCCCGCCGAGATGATCGCGGCACTGGTCATCATCGCCAAGAACATGTTGTTGTCACTCACAATTCTGTTCACCCCGGCGGTCATCGCCGGAGTGCTCGCCGGGATCGTCTACGCCACCATCCCCATGGCTGCGATCGTGCCGGTACCGGATGAGAACACCGCGGATGCGCCCACCGATCCGGATCAGGCGAGTCTGTTCGCCAATTCCGCTGCGACGCTGTGGGTGCTGGGCGTTCTCGGCGCGATCTGCTTCACCCTTCTGGTCGCCGCCGGCTACACCGAGGCGCGGTCGGTCAGTGATCGCGGTGAGCGGTGGCGGGAGCGACTGTCGGGTGTCGCCGTGTGTTTCGCGGTAGCCGTGGCGATCATCGCGGTGATGACGGTCGGTGCACCAGGCCTGATGCGGCTGGCCGATTCGGTGCTGTCGTCGTCGCCGGCCGGAATCGCCTGGAGCGCGTCGGCAGTCGCGCTGCTCAACTATGTGGCGCTGCTCGCCGCGATCCTGTGGCGCAACCGGGGACTCGTTGGCAAGCTCGTCGCCGGGATCCGGGGCAAGCCGGACGCGCCGCGCAAGGGAGTTCCCCGCGGCGCGGTGCAACTGCTGCTCGTGCTGGCGACTTTGGCGGTGGTGATCGCGACGTGGTTTGCCACTTTCGGGGGCGTCGGAGCGTGGACGTTCGACACCTTTGTCGCCCATCCGGTCGATCAAGGAGCGCAGACCCGCGACATGCTGTCCGGCGAAGATGTTTCTGCCGGCGGCGCAGATCACAGCGGCGTGTGGTGGGTCCTGTCGATAGCGGTCATCCTGGCGATCACACTGTCGCTCTACGACGTGACCTCGTCGAGTCTGCAGCCGTTTTATCGGCGTCGGCTGGCCCGTGCGTTCGCTGTCCGCCGGGTCCGCAGCGCCGACGGCGAGGGTATGACCGCCGAGGCGTATCCGAGTAGCGAATCCACCGAACTCGCGGACTTCGACAGCCCCGACGCCACACCGCACTTCGTGTTCGCTGCCGCGGCCACGATCTCAGGTCAGGAGAAGCCGGCCGCGGGGCTCAACGCGGTGCCGTTCAGCTTCGGAACCGATTGGGTGGGCGGCCCGGACGTCGGCTGGGCGTCCACCCGAATCCTGAAGCAGTTGGCCCCACCGCGCATCCGTCGGGACCTGACCGTGCAGGCCGCGGTCGCGGTGAGCGGGGCGGCGTTCGCCTCCGCGATGGGCCGGATGGGCTCGGGATATCAGAAACTGTTCGCCATCTCCGGTGCACGCCTGGGGACCTGGCTGCCGAACCCGGCCTTCCTGGCCGCGTCGACGCACCAGCAGAACAACTGGTCCTGGCCACACGGGCTGCCGCGCTACCGGGGCGCAGGCTACCTGTATCGAGAGGTACTGGGCCTCAACTCCGCCCGCGGACGACTCCTCCAGATCTCCGATGGCGGACACTACGAGAACCTGGGCCTCGTCGAGGCGTTGCGGCGCCGCTGCACCACCATCGTGTGCATCGACGCCAGCGGCGACACCCCGCCCAATCTGAGCACCCTGGCCGACGCGATCCGCTTGGCCCGCGCCGAACTCGGCGTCACGTTCAGCTTTCCAGAACAGGGCGGCGGAGACGACCACACCGCGGAGCACCTCGCTCCCGGGACCGGTACAGCCTTCGACCCCGACGACGACTTCGCCGCACTGAACGCGCGCATCACGAGTCAGTGCGTGGTCACCGCGACCTTCACCTATCCGCCGAAGGACGGTGTGTCACGGACCGGTCGGCTGATCCTGGCGAAGGCGGTCCTCTGGCAGAACTGCCCGGACTGGTTGATGACGTATGCCAACACCCATTCGATCTTCCCGCATGACAGCACGTCGGATCAGTGGTTCGACGAGGGACAGTTCGCCGCCTACACCCAACTGGGGCGCCTCATCGGCGCAGAGGCGCTACGCGTGGTGGGCAGCGCAGGCGCCCCGCCGGTCAGTACTCTTCGGCGCCGATAAGTGCCGCGGTGTCGTCGACCTCGTGGTCGGCGGCAGCCTGCGTACGGACGAACGCGACGGCGGCCACGGCGATCACACAGTAGAGTGCGGCAAACCAGAACGGCGCGGACACCGAGCCGAACCAGTCGGCAAGGTGGGCCACCAGCACAGCGGAGACGGCCGCGCCCATCCACCGCAGGAAGCTGTAGCCGGCGCTGGACACCGACCGCGGGGTGGAACCCTCACCCGAGGACATCGCGACACCAGTGAACAGGGTGTTCAACACACCCGAGGGAAGGCCGGACAGGATGACCGCGGTCCCGATCAGCGCCACCTGGTCGGTGAGCACGCCGATGGCGGCGAGCGCCATCACGATGGCATACACCGAGATCGCGCTGATGACACCGCCCTTCTGGCCGATCCGTTCGGCCAGCCACGGCGCGATGAACACGCCGGCCAGCGCGGTCAGCAGGCCCCAACCGAAGAAGATCAGGCCGGCGTAGATCGGTCGCAGCCCCATCGCGATCGGCGCCCATGCGATTACGGTGAACAGTGCACCGGTGTAGAACGCGGACCCGATCGAGGTGATCAGCAGCGTGCGGTTGCGCAGCGCCTTCAGCGGGTCGACGATCCGGACCGGCGTGCGCGTGGTGCGCGGGCCATCCGATGGCAACATGACCGCGCACAGGATCGCGCCGGCCAGCATCAGCAGCGCGGTGCCGGCGAAGGGTGCGCGCCAACTCCCTTCGCCGAGAACGGCTCCCAACAGCGGACCGACGGCCAGGCCGACGCCGAGCGCGGCTTCGTACAGCATGATCGCGCCGTGCTGGCTCCCCTTGGCCGCGGACACGATGAAGGCGAGCGCGGTCGCGATGAACAGCGCATTGCCCAGTCCCCAGAGCACCCGGTAGGCGATGAGTTGATCGATCCCGCTCGCAAACGATGAGATCCCGGCGGCGATCACGATCAACGTGAGACCGACGGTGAGGGTGCGTTTGGGGCCGAATCGGTAAGCAGCCCACCCGGTCAGCAACATCGCGACACATTGGATACCGACGTAGACGCCGAACAGCAGGGTCAGCTTCTCCGGTGGCGCATTCAACGCTTCGGCAATGCTGTTGAGGATGGGGTCGACAAGGCCGATGCCCATGAAGGCGATGACCGCGGCGAATGCGGTCACCCAGACTGTGCGCGGCTGTTGGCGGAAGGTCTCCAGCAGTGATGGTTCGTGGTGTTCGGCCGGCTGGGGGACGGGCCGGTTCTCGGTGACGGTCATGGTTACCTCGGGATCATTCGGCGGTGATGTCGGCCGCTTCCGGATTCGGGAGCGACTCGAGCTGATGACGCAACGCCTCGAGGGCGGGTGCGGCGGCGGTGAGTGCGGCGCGGTCGTCGTCGCTGAGTTCGGCGAGGGCCGCGGTCAGGATGCTGTCGCGGCGGCCGCGGACCCGGTCGAGCAGATCTCGTCCGTGGTCGGTGAGCCCGACCAGAACGGCGCGGCGGTCTGCCGGGTCGGGGGTTCGTTCGACCAGACCGTTCTTGGTGAGCCCGTCGATCAGCGCTGTCGCGGTGGGCATCCGGATCGATTCGCGCTCGGCGAGTTCGCCCATTCGCATCGGCCCGTGGTCGAGCAGCACCGCCAGAGCGGATGCCTGCGCGGCCGAGTACTCGGCGATGGGTGTGCGTCGCCGCAGGGTCAGGTAGAGCCGGGTCACCGTCGGCCGCAGGGCCGATGCCAATTGGAACGTCTCGTCATCAGACACACGACCAGGCTAATACTTAGGTTTACGAAATAAAAGCACACACTATTGTGAGATCCATGACAAGCGCGAAGAAGAAGCGATTCTCCCAACTCCCGCCGGAGTCACGAGCGCTGATCATCGTCGGCGCCATCGTCCAGTTCGCGCTGCAGGGTGCGGCCCTGCGCGACCTGAAGCGGCGACCGGCCGAGCAGGTGAAGGGCCCGAAGCCACTCTGGGTGGCGTTGAGCTTTCTCAACTACTTCGGGCCGATCGCCTACTTCGTGGTGGGGCGCAAGTCGCAGAGCTGAGTGCTCCTGTTCAGACGCCGATGGGTGTGCCGCCGTCACGCCACACGGCGACCACTGCGGGCCGCGGTTGGGTGTCGCCGCCGTCGGGCCAGTGTGATGCCGGGTTGTCGGCGGAGTGGTCGTCGAGCTCACCCGGATGCTGCACGCACACCATCACCCGGTCGCTGCCGATGATCGGACCACATGTCTCGGCTCCTTCCGGGACGGTGAGGAACTGCTTGGTCTGTCCGCGCTGCGCACCGTCGAGGGCGATGGCGAACAAGCCGTCGTTGCTGTCGAGTGCGTTGCCGTCGGTAGAGATCCACAGGTTGCCGTGCGGGTCGAAGGCCACGTTGTCGGGGCAGGAGATCGCGCTGACCTTGGTCTTGTCGTAGCCGCCGTAGTAGGTGTCGGCGGCGGCCGGGTCGCCGCAGACGAGCAGCAGATCCCAGGTGAGATCGGTGCCGGTGTGGTTGTCGGTGATCTCGATGACCTGACCGTTCTTGTTCTCGTTGCGCGGGTTCGCCTCATCGGCCGGCGCTTCGCCGTCGGTGCCGCGTTCGTCATTGTTGGTCAACGCGCAGTACACCTTTCCGGTGCGCGGGTTGGCCTCGATGTCCTCGGGTCGGTCCATCTTGGTGGCCCCGGCCTGATCGGCGGCCAGCCGGGTGAACACCGCCACCTCCTCCGGGGTCATCCCGTCGACATGGGAGCGGGCCGAACCGTCGGCGTTGACCGTCAGTAGCGGATGCCAGGTGCCGGTGCCCGCGAAGGACTCGCCCTCGGGTAGTTCGCCGCTGCCATCGACGGCGTCGGGGTTGTCGCCGGTGAACGACGCGACGTAGAGAGTGCCTTCGTCGAGGATGCCTATGTTGTGGGCGCGCGCGGTCGCCGACACCCCGGTCTTCATCTTGCGGCTCGACACAAACTTGTAGATGTACTCGAATCGCTCGTCGTCGCCGGTGTAGGCCACCACGGTGCCCTCGTCGGGACCCGACGACACCACGTGGATCGTGGCACCCTCGTGTTTGAGCCGGCCGAGCGCGGAGTGCTTGATCGGGGTGGAGTTCGGATCGTGCGGATCCACCTCCACGACGTAGCCGAACCGGTTGGCCTCGTTCGGTTCCTGCGCGAGATCGAAGCGGGGGTCGAACCGACCCCACTGGTGGTAGTCGGAGTCGTCGTCAAACGAGTAGCGTTCGAGCCGCTCGGCGGCGGTCGCGTCGGTCACCGCGCTCGCGTTGCTGAAGTAGCCGTCGAAGTTCTCCTCACCCGACAGCATGGTGCCCCACGGGGTGATCCCGCCGGCACAGTTGGCGAAGGTGCCGAGCACCGTCTCGCCGGTCGGGTCGGCCGAGGTCTTGACGAAATCGGTGCCGGCGGCGGGGCCGGTCAGCCGCATCGGCGTCGTCGCCGTGATTCGGCGGTTGCGCGGGCCGACGATGGTGGTCACCGCTCCCGTGCCCGTCTCGGTGGACACCTCCACGACGGTGATGCCGTGGGCGGCCATCGAGATCCGGGCCTGCTCCTCGGTGGGTTCGCCGCTCTGGTAGCCGGTGAACATGAACTCTTCGGTGGTGTACTCCTGGTTGCACACCAGGTAGTAGTGGCCCGACACACCGTCGACCGGGATCAGGCCCGCGAAGTCGTTGTTGTAGCCGAACTGCATCGCCTGGGCCTCGGGTGTCTGGCGGCTGAAGTCGAAGGCCGGCGCACCCGGGAGCACCGGATCGCCCCATGCGATGACCACCTCCTGCCGGTATCCCTCGGGGATGACGACGGCATCCTCGGTGTTGGGTGCCACGGTGGCGAAGTTCATCCCGGGCGGGGGAGTGTCGCCGACCGCCGACGAGCTCGCCACTGCGGAGTCGGAGGTGTCGTCGGCGCCACAGGCCGCGAGTAGCGACGTTGCGCCGATCGCGACCGCGGCGCCGGCCGACGAGCGCAGCACGGTACGTCGAGAAGCACTCGCCCGCAGGATATCCCGAAAGTATTCGTTGTCGCTGGTATTGCCCGGATCGTGCCAGCATGCCTCGCCGCACTTGTACTGGCAGGTCACGTGGGCACGTTTCGACCGGCCGGGCCGGTCGGTCGAGGTGAACAGCTGCAACGGGATACGCACGGAAACTTCCCTCCGGGTCGCTCTCTACAAGTGGGCTGGATCGAGAACTGTGAGGACGTTAGGGAGGTAAAGAGAACCGTCGGAAAGGTGTCCGTGAACCCAGGGCGAACACCACGTGCGCATCGGAATGTTCGCATCGGAGTGTTTGGGTGCCGCCGTGGCGCGGGTACCCGGTCTGCATCCGACAGGAAGGACGGAGTAGATGAGCACGTATGTGACCGCGAACCCGACGACCGGAGTGACCGAGCGGGAGTTCCCCGGCCTGTCCGATGATGACGTGCGCGCCGTGGCGCAACGCGCCGACGCCGGATTCCGCCAGTGGCGCGACACACCCGTGCCCAAGCGGGCCGAGGTGCTGGCTAGGACTGCAGAGATTTACGAGAAGCGGGCCGACGAATTGTCGGCGGCGATCACCACGGAGATGGGTAAACCCAAGGCGCAGGCCGACGGTGAGGTGCAGCTGGCCGCAGACATCTACCGGTGGTATGCCGAACACGGACCCGATTTGCTCGAGACGGAGACACTCGATCCCCAGGGTGCCGACGAGTCGATCGTGCAGCGTCGACCGGTCGGTCCACTGGTCGGGGTGATGCCGTGGAATTACCCCTACTACCAGGTGGTCCGTTTCGTCGCACCGAATCTCATGGTCGGCAACTCGATCATCCTCAAGCACGCCTCGATCTGTGCCGCCTCGGCGCAGCTGATGGCCGAGATCCTGCACGAGGCGGGCGCGCCCGACGACGTGTACATCAACGTCTTCGCCTCCAGCAGTCAGGTCGCGGACCTCATCGCCGACCCCGTTGTGCAGGGTGTGTCATTGACCGGCAGTGAGAAGGCGGGCGCATCGGTGGCTCAGACCGCTGCCGAACACCTCAAGAAGTCGGTGCTCGAACTCGGCGGCTCAGACCCGTTCATCCTCCTCGACACCGCAGACATGGCGCGGACGACCACGATCGCCGCGCAGGCACGGCTGTCCAATGCCGGTCAGGCCTGCAACTCGCCCAAGCGTTTCATCGTGCTCGACGAGCTCTACGAGGAGTTCGTGGAGGGGCTGGTCGGCCAATTCGAAGCGGTCACCGTCGGTGACCCTGCCGACCCGGACACAGACATGGGACCGCTGTCGTCGATCTCGGCACGTGACGGCGTGGCCGAGCAGGTCGACACCGCCGTGAAGCAGGGCGCCACGTTGCACACCGGCGGGAAGAAGCTCGACCGCGATGGTGCCTTCTACGCGCCGACGGTGCTCACCGGGATCACCAGCGAGATGGACGCCTACGCCGAGGAGATCTTCGGTCCGGTCGGCATGGTGTACCGGGTTTCGTCGATCGATGAGGCGGTGGAACTCGCCAACGATGTCGGTTTCGGGCTCAGTGGATCGGTGTGGAGCACCGACCTCGGCAAGGCGCAGCAGGTAGCCGATCGGCTCGAGGTCGGGATGGCCTACATCAACGAACACGGCACCACGCTGCCAGGTCTGCCGTTCGGCGGGGTGAAGCGCTCCGGCTACGGACGCGAACTCGGCCGTTGGGGCATGGGCGAGTTCGTCAACACCCGCCTACGTCGGACCTCGAGCAAGTAGCAACGCCCGAGGCAACTCAGAAGCGGCCGCCGACCCCGATCCTTCCGGAACTGCCCGAGCCGCCGAAGGATCCGGGGCTGCGGCCGCCGCTGCCGTAGCCACCGCCGAAACCACCGCCCCAGCCGCGGCCACCGCCGCCCATGGTGCCGCGCAGGAAGCTGTCGACGAGGATGCCGCCGAGCACGGCACCGCCGACGGAAGGCCCCGTCGGGTGCGGGGTTTGGTTCTGCTGCCACTGCACCACGTCACCCTGCGCGGCCATCAACGCCTGATCGGCGAGATAGCCTGCGCGTCGGGCACTCTGGGCGGCCTGCGCGGCGTCGGCGACCCCCGCGGCGGTGGCCTCGGCGAGCAGCCGCTGCGCCTCGGCGAGCCGGGTGCGCGCGATCGACTGGATGGCGCCGCGCCGCGTCGAGATGAAGTCGTTGGCGGCCGATACCTTGGCCTGCGCGGCCGTCACCGCCGAGTTCAGCAGTTCGGCCCGGCGCCGGCGCTCCGCCGAGGATGCGCGGGCGTCGTCGAGCGCGTCGTCGAGGTCGGCGTCGGCGTCGACGAGTGCGGTGAACGTACCGAGCGGGTCGTCGTGGAATTCCGCCCGTGCCGCCGACAACGCGGCGGTTGCTTTCTGCACCGCGGTGGCCAGCGCGGGCCCGCCGTCGCCGGTCAGCTCCGCCGCCTCGGCCAGCTCCCCGTCGACTTCGTCGATCAGAGCGGGCATCCGGGTGTGCGCGGCGGCGATGTTGGCCTCGGCGTTGTCGATCGCATCCAGCAACCGGTTGGCCTGTTCCAACGCACCTTCGGCCGAGCGGATCGCGGCCACGGCGGGCCCTTGCTCGCCGGCCGGCGCGGAGGCCGCCTCCCGTCCCTGGTCGGCGCTGTGCTCGGCGAACTCGATCTCCTCGCGCGCCAGATCGACGTTGTCGGCGATCGACACCAGCACCGTCTCGCCATGCCTGCCGATCAAGGCGTCCAGTTTGCTCTGCGACTGCTCCATGCGGGCACGCACCGCCACCAGCTTCTGGGTGAGTTCGGCCAACCGGGAATCGGCGTTGATCAGCAGATTGCGCATCGCGTCGAAGCTCTCCACCTGGGCATCGAGCGCCGCATCGACGTCGGTGCAGGTGGTGATGATCTGCACCAGCATCGCCCGCTGCTCGTCCGGGGTCTCCGGGATCGAGTCATCGAGGAGTTGACGCACCGTGAACGATTCGGCCAGTCCGCGTTTGGCCTCGGCCAACGCTTCGGTGAACGGGGCGGTCGCCACCTCCCCGAACTCGCCGACGGCCAGGGCCAGCTCTTCCTCGCTGGTGCGGATGGCGTTGTCGGTGTCGGTCAGCACCTCCCGTGACCAGGGGTCGAGCACATCGAGTGGCTGGGCGACCAGCTGGTCGCCGGTCAATTCCTGTTCCCGCATGGCTTCCACACCGGCCTCGATGCGTTGCTGCTTGCGGCGACGCCGATACAGCAGGAACCCGCCACCACCGACCACGGCGAGCCCACCGACGGCCAGTGCCGTGTAGAGCCCCGCGTTCGACGGTGTCATCGCGGAGTTGATCCCGTCGACGGCGGCCTGCCCGGCGCCCGCCCAGTCACTGTCCTTGAGGGCCGGCACGATGTCGCCGCGCGCGATGTCGTCGATGGCGTCCTGGTCGAGTCCGTCGACCGATTCGGGCGCGTTGAAGTAGTAGGCGCGGTCGTCGGTGGCGACGGCGAGCAGTACGTCGCGGTCACCGAGATCGCTGATGGTCGCGGTCTGCGTCGCCCACTGCTCGGGGCCCACCCCGTCGAAGTCGCGCACGTACACCACCCACAGTTGCACTTCGTGATCGGTGTAGAGCTGGTCGATCGATGCCTGGAGCTCGGTGCGCTGGGTGGTGGTGAGCACGTTGGCCGAGTCCACGACCTGCGTCGGCAGTCGTGATGGCGGTTCGGCGTGGGAGGAACCGGCGAGCACGCCGGGTGCGACGAGTGCGACGAGACCGAGGACGACGAGGGTCAGGCCCAGCCGACGGAGCAGCGTGGCGGAGGCAAGCATGCGTCCTAATCTATCCGCCACGTCCGACGCCGCGGGCGTGGCGGATGTCCCGGCCGTGTCAGCGCCGGCTCACCCCGGTCAGCTGTTGTTGCCCTCGCGCCACTTGCATACGGCCTCGAGCACCGACAGATCGTAGTCGGGACCGCCAGCGCCGACGGTGATCAGCGAGATGCCCGCTGCCACCAGTTCGTCGGCCTCACGCAGCGCATCGTCGACGGTCCGGGCCTGCAGGCCGGCGGAGTGTTCGATCTGGGCGGGATCGCGGCCCACGGTTGCACAGTGCTCGTCGAGGATGCCGGACTTGCGTTCGTAGGTCGGCACATCGACGAAGTAGTGCCAGATGTTCGCGTACTCGGCAACGTGGCGCAACGTCTTCTTCTCGCCACCGCCACCGATCAGGACCGGGATGTCGCGGGTGGGCTTCGGGTTCAACTTGCCCAATCGGTCGGTGATTCGCGGCAGCGACTCGCCGAGGTCGTTCAACCTGCTGCCTGCGGTACCGAACTCGTAGCCGTACTCGTCGTAGTCCTTCTGGAACCATCCGGAGCCGATGCCCAGAATGAGACGCCCGTCCGACATGTGGTCGACGGTGCGCGCCATATCCGCCAGCAGCTCCGGATTGCGGTAGGAGTTGCAGGTCACCAGCGCCCCGATTTCCACCCGGCTGGTCTGCTCGGCCCAGGCACCCAACATGGTCCAGCATTCGAAGTGCTCGCCGTCGGGATCGCCGTAGAGCGGGTAGAAGTGATCCCAGTTGAAGGCGATGTCGACGCCCATGTCCTCGGCACGGCGCACGGCGTCGCGGATCATCGAGTACTCGGGGGCGTGCTGGGGCTGCAGCTGAACACCGACGCGGACACGGAAATCGCGAGCTGTGAAGGTCATGAAAACCAGTCTGCCGAAGGATCGATGCCGCGTCACTGTCCGAATTGCGCCGCGGTGGTAAGCAGGACGGGTGACGATGCGACCGCAGGCCCCTGACCTTTCCGAACTGCGTCGGCGCACCAGTGTGAAGTGGTGTGCCTACCCCGCCGATGTGTTGCCGATGTTCGTGGCGGAGATGGATTTCGAGCTCGCACCTGTGGTCGCCGACGCCATGGTGGAGCAGATCCGTGCCTCCGATGTGGGCTACTCGGGCGGCGCGGGTGCGGTCGGGGATGCCTTCGCCGGGTTCGCGCAGCGGCGTTGGGGCTGGGACGTCGCACCCGCTGACGTCCGACTCACCACCGACGTCAGCGTGGTGATCGTGGAGGCGCTGCGGGTAGCCATTTCCCCAGGTGACCGGGTGATCATCACGCCGCCGGTCTATCCGCCGTTCTTCGAACTCATCCCCGAGGCCGGTGGGCAGGTGTGCGAGGTGCCGTTGCGATGCGACGAGAACCGCAGCTGGTCGCTCGACCTCGCTGGGATCGAGAGTGAACTCGCGGCCGGGGCGCGTGCGGTTCTGCTGTGCCACCCACACAACCCCCTCGGCCTGATCCATCCGGTCGACGACTTGGTCGCGCTGGCCGATCTCGCGAGGCAACACGGTGCCGTGGTGATCAGCGACGAGATCCACGCGCCGCTGGTCCACCCCGGCCGCGAGTTCACGCCATTCCTCGCGACGGGGGAGGCCGCACGGCAGGTGGGTGTCGCGGCGCATTCGGCGAGCAAGGGTTTCAACATCGCAGGCGCGAAGTGTGCGTTGATGATCGCCGCTTCCGGCACCATGCGCTCGATGCTCGATCGCCAACCCGAAGAGGTGGGCGTGCGTACCAGCATCATCGGCCGTGCGGGTACCGCAGCGGGGTTCGCGAAGGGCGACGCCTGGCTCGACGCGACACTCGAGGTCCTGGTCTCGAACATCGGGCTGCTCTCCGATTGGCTCGAGTCCGAGTTGCCCGAGGTGAGGCTGCATCGGCCGGCTGCGTCGTACCTCGCGTGGCTCGACTTCCGAGCCACCGACCTCGGCGACGACCCGGCCGCCGTGATCCTGGAGAAGGGTCGGGTGGCCCTGCACTCCGGTCCGGCGTTCGGTCTGGCGGGCCGCGGTTTCGCCCGGCTCAACGTCGGTTGTTCGCCAGAGCTGCTCCGTGCGGGTCTGGAGGGGATCCAGCGCGCCGTCCGCTGAGCCCACAACACCTCGTTTGACGCCCTGACCTGGTATCTCGGCTCGTTGCAACGTTCCGTACGTGGCTGCAACGTAGGTGCAACGCGGTCGCTCCTACGCTGTGCACCAGATCACATCGACCCCGCTGCGTGGGGCGGGTGACAACCCCCAGGACACCTCAACCGGAACAACATGAGGAGCTGTAGATGACCGTCTTCGCGAAGCCCGGAACCGACGGATCGGTGATGAGCTATGAGTCCCGCTACGACAACTGGATCGGCGGCCAGTGGACCCCGCCGGTCAAGGGACAGTACTTTGAGAACCCGTCGCCGGTGGACGGCAAGACGTTCTGCGAGGTCGCCCGCTCGACTGCGGAGGACATCGACCTGGCACTGGACGCCGCGCACAAGGCTGCGCCGCAGTGGGGCAAGGCGTCGGTCGCCGAGCGCTCGCTGGTCCTGCTGCGCATCGCCGATCGGATGGAAGAGAACCTCGAGAAGCTCGCCGTCGCCGAAACCTGGGACAACGGCAAGGCTGTCCGGGAGACCCTGGCCGCCGACATTCCGTTGGCCATCGACCACTTCCGCTACTTCGCCGGCGCGCTACGTGCCCAGGAGGGCTCGATTTCCGAGGTCGACGAGGACACCGTCGCCTACCACTTCCACGAGCCGCTCGGCGTTGTCGGACAGATCATCCCGTGGAACTTCCCCATCCTGATGGCCGTCTGGAAGTTGGCCCCCGCCCTCGCCGCCGGCAACGCCATCGTGCTCAAGCCGGCCGAGCAGACCCCCGCATCGATCCTCTACTTGATGAGCCTGATCGCGGATCTGCTGCCCGCCGGTGTGCTCAACGTGGTCAACGGTTTCGGCGTGGAGGCCGGCAAGCCGCTCGCATCGAGCAACCGCATTCGCAAGATCGCCTTCACCGGCGAGACCACCACCGGCCGCCTGATCATGCAGTACGCCTCGGAGAATCTGATCCCGGTCACCCTCGAACTGGGCGGCAAGAGCCCGAATATCTTCTTCGACGACGTTATGAGCGCCGACGACGGTTTCCTGGACCGTGCGCTGGAAGGCTTCTCGATGTTCGCGCTCAACCAGGGCGAGGTCTGCACCTGCCCGAGCCGTGCACTCATCCAGGAGAACATCTACGACGACTTCATCGCGAAGGCTGTGGACCGGGTCGGCCAGATCAAGCAGGGCAATCCGCTCGACACCGAGACGATGATGGGCGCGCAGGCCTCCAATGACCAGTTCGAGAAGATCAGCTCCTACCTCGCCATCGGCAGGGAAGAGGGCGCCAAGGTACTCATCGGTGGTGAGCCCGCCGACCTCGGTGGCGACCTGTCAGGCGGCTACTACATCAAGCCGACCGTGTTCGACGGCCACAACAAGATGCGCATCTTCCAGGAGGAGATCTTCGGGCCGGTGCTCGCGGTGACGACGTTCAAGGACTACGCAGACGCCATCCACATCGCCAATGACACCCTCTACGGCCTCGGCGCCGGTGTGTGGAGCCGTGACGGCGCCACCGCCTACCGTGCTGGCCGCGAGATCCAGGCTGGTCGTGTGTGGACCAACACCTATCACGACTACCCGGCCCACGCCGCCTTCGGTGGCTACAAGCAGTCGGGGATCGGTCGCGAGAACCACCTGATGATGCTCGAGCACTACCAGCAGACCAAGAACCTGCTGGTCGGTTACGCGCAGAATGCCAAGGGCTTCTTCTGATCTGGATCTCACCACAACAGAAAGCAGAGGTGAAAACCCGTGTCGGACCAGCAGGTTCCTGATCGGGTCGTCGCCACAGACACCGCCGTGCAGCTCTTGACGAAACTATCGGAGCTGCACGGCGGTCTCATGATCCACCAGTCGGGTGGATGCTGTGACGGCTCGGCCCCGATGTGTTATCCGGTCGGTGAATACCGGGTCGGCCAGCGCGACGTCCTCGTCGGCGAGATCGAACTGACCGAACCCCTTCCCGCAGTGCGGGTGTGGATCAACGGTGATCAGTTCGAACTGTGGAAACACACGCAATTGATCCTCGACGTGGTTGACGGCCGCGGTGCCGGGTTCAGTCTGGAAGCGCCGGAAGGGGTTCGATTCCTCTCGCGCTCGAGGGCTTTCAGTCCGGAGGAGAACGAGGTGCTCGAGGCCCACCCGCCTCAGACGGGTGCCGCCGTCGGCGCGTGACGGCGGGCGCCGGCTACGGTTCGAACCCCACGAAGGTGGCGGCTTCGGAGACCGACTTGCGCTCGGACACCACGGCATTGGCCGGGAAGGTGTCATCCGGCCAGCCCAGCGCGATGCTCTTCATGATCACCTGGTCGTCGGGGATACCGGCATGTTCTCGCACGACGGGCGACTGCATGATGCCCTGACTGTTGATCACCGCCCCCAGCCCGCGAGACCAGGCTGCGTTCACCAGCGCGGTGGAGACCGCACCGCAATCGAACGGTGTGTCGTCGCTGCCGTCGAGAATGCGGTCGTAGGTCACGATCACACACACCGGGGCATCGAACTGACGGAATCCCCGCAGCACCCAGTCGTGGCGTAGCTCGGTGTTGTCGCGGGCGATACCCATCGCGCCGAACAGCTGCTTCGCAACCTGGACCTGGCGTTCACGGTGGGTGCCGGTGAACTTCTCCGCGCCCGTCCGGAACTCGCGCGAATGGGGTACGCCGGCCAGGTTGCGCTCGGTGTTTCCCGCTCGGATGCGATCGAGCGGTTCTCCGGTGATCACATGAAAATTCCAGGGCTGCGTGTTCATCGATGACGGGGCCCGCATCGCGAGCTCGAGGATCTCTTCGATCAGCTCCCGGGGTACCGGGTCGG
The DNA here is from genome assembly GCF_036233855.1 of Gordonia sp. Z-3. Taxonomy (NCBI): domain Bacteria; kingdom Bacillati; phylum Actinomycetota; class Actinomycetes; order Mycobacteriales; family Gordoniaceae; genus Gordonia; species Gordonia sp. Z-3. The sequence continues at coordinate 33,302 of NZ_JAZARS010000006.1, read as the reverse complement.
GCGTGAACCCACGGATGCTGCGGCGCCCCAGAACCACTTCGTCGTAACCCATCGTCGATCTCTGCTCGGGTGAATCGACCATCACGGCAGTATTCCATGCTCCGCCTCGTCGAGCCACCAACCTCGGATCATGCCGGCCGGCCGGCCCGGTTCCATGTAGTGCTCGGTGCCGAAGCCGACCGGGAACATCTCGACCGGCATCGCCAGGAGTTGTTTGACGTCGCTCTGACTCGCGTGACAGGCGAGGGCCTCACGTTTGGCCATCACGTCGTCCCCGAGGTCCACGGCCCAATGCAATTCGGCTTCCGGTGTGCCGACCGGATTCCCGTCGTCACCGCGCAGATCCGGGTCGAAACCCTCCATGCCCATCTCTTTGGCGAGGGTGAACAATTGTCGCATCAGGTCGCGGTTCATGGTGACCTCCAGGTAGCGCGGCGTCTTCGCCGCGAGATCCGCTGCGGCGCGGGTGGTGTGGTGCAGCATGATGTGATCGGGGTGGCCATAGCCGCCGTGCCAGTCGTAGCCGACGACGACATCGGCGTTCTCCTCGTCCAGGATGTCGGCCAGACGACGGGCCGCTTCGCCGAGGTCGGCGCGCGAGAACACACCGTCGGTTTCGTTCTGTGCCCATCCGGTCATGCCGGAGTCGCCGTAACCCAGCCACGCAACTCGGGCCGTGCCCGTGATCGCTGCCGACGCCTCGGCTTCGCCTCGCCGGCGACTCACGACCGTCTCACCGGGCGCGAGATCGTCCGGCACATCGCCGGGATCCCCGTCGGTGCAATAGACGACCACCACACGGTGCCCCTCCCGTGATGCGCGGATCATGCTGCCCGCGGTGCCGGTTCCCTCGTCGTCGGGATGCGCGTGGACAAAGACGATTGTGCTCATGGCTCGTTTCTACAGTGCGGTGACCTCCGGCCAGGTTTTGGCGTCACCGTGGCCGGATCGATTGTGTGAGGGTCGCGTACCTCGTGGTCATCCACCGACGCCGGCGGCTGGACGCGTCGACCAAGTCCGCGACGAAAGGTTGTGTCGCGAACACGAGCAGATCGGTGACGCCGCGCTCTACGGTCGTCGCATGAGTACCACAGCAGTCATCACCGGAGCCGGTCGCGGCATCGGCCGTGCCCTCGCCCGACATCTTGCCGACGTGGGACATCAGGTCGTCGTGACCGATATCGACGGCGACGCTGCCGAACGTGTCGCCGCGGAGATCGGGTGCGGAGCGGTCGGATTCGCCCAGGATGTGCGCGACATCGCGTCGCACCGCATGATCGCCGAGGAAGCCGCAACGCGCGGCACGCTGAAGGTGTGGGTCAACAATGCCGGAGTTCTCTTCGCCGGAGACGCCTGGAAGCAGTCGGACGAGGAGATCGCGACCATCCTCGAGGTCAACGTGCGTGGCGTCATGGCGGGTTCCGCAGCAGCGGTCGCGCAGATGGGCGCCGGTGGAGGGGCGATCCTCAATGTGGCTTCGATCTCGGCGCTCACACCCGTACCGGGCCTGGCCCTCTATGCCGCAACCAAAGCGGCGGTGCTGTCTTACACCACGTCGCTGCAGGGGGACCTGGCCCATGCCGGGATGCCCATCCGGGCCCGGGCACTGTGTCCGGACGTCGTCGGCACCCAGATGGTGACCTCGCATGCCACTGACCCGGGCGCGGCGATGCTGTTCTCCGGCCCGAAGCCCCTCGACGAAGATGCCGTTGCGCGTGCAGGGATGGCCCTGATCGACAGTCGCCAGCTCTTCCGGGTACTGCCGCGTTGGCGCGGCGTTCTGGTGCGTGGCGTCGATGTCGTACCGAGCATCGGACTGCCGATGCTGAGGGTGATGCGGAAGCTCGGCGATCGTCGTCAGGCACGCGCCTGACGACGATCCCGGGGGAGCACCGCTGAGCCCAGCCAGTGGCAGGCGGTGAGGGCGATCTCCAGGTTGAGACGATCGTCGTCGAGGGGACGACCACGTGCGTCGATCGCCTTGTCCACGCGGTACTTCACCGTGTTCTTGTGTAAGTGGATCACCTCGGCCGCGGCGACGTAGCTACTGCCGGCCTTCAGGAACGCCAACAGCGTTGCCCGCATCAGGGCCGTGTTCTCATCGTCGGCGGCCAGGCCACCGAGTGTCGATGCGACGAGGTCTCTGGTGGCTTCGAGGTCGCGGGCCAGGAGCGAACACAGCTGAACCCCGGCGTCATCGAAGTCGGTGACCAGGAGGTCACCGGCAATCGATGCGACGACGTGCGCGCGCTGTGCTTCCTGGTGAGTCCTACGGAAACCGACCGTCGCCGAGTGCGGCCGACCGAAGGCCACACCAACGCCAGGGCCGGCATCGGTGATCAGGCGAGTGACGGCGTCACGGTCGATTCGATGACAGTCACGGCTGCGGCCCAGCGGAATCCAGCCCCACGCCAGGCTGCGATCCTGAGGCAGGAACAGCGCGGGACCGTCGGCGTCGACGGCTTCGCCGATGGCCGCAACCAACGACTCCATCCGACGCAGTTCGCTCGGCACGCCGTGCTCGTCGGAGGTCCAGATGACGACGCCTAGGTGGTGCTGCCGAAGGCGGTAGCCGATGGCCGATTCCGCAGTTCCGAGGTCGTGATCGCGGCCGGTGAGAATCGTGGTGAGCATTGCGGTCCGGACGGTGTTGCGATTGGCGAGCCAGCGTTCGCGTTCGGCCTCGTACTCCGCGACGACTTGTTCGGCGATCCGGTCGACGTAGGCGAACGTGGTGGTGCGGAAGGCCTGCGACGCCGCGAAGGCGACGTCCCGATCGCGTTCGGTGGCCGCGACCTCGGCGACCGCCCAATCGAGCACCCGGTTCTGCCCGATGCGATATGCCCGCAGCAGTGCGTTCGCCGAGATCGCACGCTGCGCCAAGCGATGGGCATACTCGATCGCAGCCGGTGGTGGGCGCACATCGTCGACGTGGATGTCGTGCTGGGCGACGTGGAGGAATGTCTCCACATTGCTCTCCGTGCTCGCGCGTAACAGTTCCAGGATGACGTCGTCGCCGCGCAACTCCGGGATCGAGTCGGCGATCTCGGCGTGCAGCGCCCGACCGAGACTCGGCAGTTCGGCTCCCACGGTCTTGGCCACCTCGGCGACCCGTAACGCCGCCAGACGTCGCTGCTCCGGGCTCAGTTCGCCACCCATCGGGTCGTCCTCTCTCCGCATTCTGGTTTGTTCGCAGAACCCAAGACCGTTGCGTCACTCCTGGCTGCCGCCACCTGATGCCTGGTCTCGATGTGAACCCTGCCACAACGATCCGCGGAAAGTTCGTGTCGTGAGCACAATCTTTCGCCTTGCGCTGCTCCATACGCTCGTCGCATCCAACACCCCCGAACGAAGGAATCCAATGGCACCCGATCTCACCGGGCAGACCGCGATCGTCACCGGCGCAGCGCACGGAATCGGACTGGAGATCGCTCGTCAGCTGTCGTCGGCTGGCGCGAGCGTCGTCGTCGCCGACATCGATGAAGCCGCTGCGAAGGAGGCCGCCGGACAACTGACGAACGCGACCGCCATCGCCTGCGATGTCCGCGACGAGGAGCAGGTCAAGAGCCTGGTCGAGTCGACCGTCGCGACCTACGGTGGCCTGCAGGTGATGATCCCGAACGCCGGCATCGCGTCGGTGGCGCCCATCGTGGAGATGGATCTGGCGGCGTGGCGCAAGGTCACCTCGATCAACTTCGACGGGGTCTTCCTTGCCATCCGCTATGCGGCGCCGGCCATCATCGCCAGTGGCGGCGGCAGCATCGTCACCATCGGCTCGGTGACCGCATTGGCCGGCACCCCGCTGGTGTCCTCGTATGCGGCTGCGAAAGCGGGCGTCGTCAATTTGACCAAGACTGCGGCGACCGAGCTCCGCGCATTCGGGGTACGCGTGAACGCTGTTCTGCCCGGGTTCGTGGCCACGCACCTCGTCACCGATCAGGTGCAGGGCTTCGAGACTGCGCTGGGACTGCCGGCGCACGGCTTCGACGCACTGATCGAACAAAAGCAGGGTAGGTACGGCACGGTCGAGGAGATCGCCAAGGCTGTGCTGTTCCTGGCCGGTGACGAGTCGTCGTTCTGCTCCGGATCGGGCCTTGTGCTCGACGGCGGCCTCGACGCCGGATTGTTCTGAGGTGACGACGATGGAACTGCACTATCTGCCCTGGCACCGTCCCGCCGAGCAGTCCGACCGACCGTGCGTTCGCGACGGCCACACCGAATTGACCTATGCGCAGTTCGCCGAGCGGGTCGACGGTGCCGCCGAACAGTTCGCGGATCATGGTGTCGGTCCAGGCTCGGTGGTGGCAGTGATGTTGCCGAACCGCGTCGAATTGCTCGTGTGCCTCGCCGCCGCATGGCGTCTCGGTGCTGCTGCGACGCCGGTCAATCCGGTGTTCACCGCATCGGAGGCGACCTATCAGATCGCCGATGCGGATGCGGCACTCGTGGTACGCGCCAGCGCGGGTGCGCCCGATGGTGGTCGATGGAGCGTGCTCGTCGACGATCTGCGGACAGCCCCGACGAGGTCCGTGCCGGCCCCGGTCACCGCTGTCGGCGACCTGGCGTTGCTGGTCTACACAAGCGGATCGACGGGCCGTCCCAAAGGTGTCGAACTCACCCACCGCAACATCGCCGCGATGGCCGGCTCGATGGTGGAGGCTCTGCGGCTCACCGAGGACGACCATTGCCTGCTGGTGCTGCCGCTGTTTCACGTCAACGCGATCTGCGTCAGCTACCTGGCCACTATGATCGCCGGTGCGCAGCTGTCGGTTCTCGCCAGATTCCATCCGGTGGAGTTTCTCGGTGCGATCGAACGCCTCCGGCCGACCTTCTTCTCCGCGGTACCGACGATTTACGCACACCTCGTCGCACTGCCGTCTGACGTCGCCGCCGACACTTCCTCGGTACGGTTCGCGATCTGCGGGGCGGCACCGGCGTCCGAAGAACTGCTCCGCGCAACCGAACAGCGGTTCGGCTTCCCGCTGATCGAAGGCTATGGCCTCACCGAGGGCACCTGCGCGTCGACGGCGAACCCCGTCGACGGACCACGTAAAGCCGGCACCGTCGGTACGGCCTTGCCCGGCCAGGTGGTGGCCATCATGGACAACGACGGCTCTCTACTGCCCTCCGGGCGGCGTGGTGAGGTTGTGATCAAGGGGCCCAACGTGATGCAGGGGTACCGCAATAGGCCCGATGCCACCGTGGACGCACTCGGTGACGGATGGCTGCACACCGGCGACGTCGGGATCCTGGACGACGATGGCTACCTCCGGTTGGTCGACCGGATCAAGGACATGATCATCCGAGGCGGGGAAAACGTGTACCCCAAAGAGATCGAATCCGTTCTGTACGGCCATCCAGCTGTGCTGGAGGCGGCCGTTGTGGGTGCGCCGCACCCGATCTATGGCGAGGTCCCCGTCGCCTACGTCGCGCTCCACCCGGAGCGATCGGTCACCGAGACCGAACTTCGCGACATGTGCACACAGCATCTGACCAAGATCAAGGTGCCGGTCTCGATAACCATCACGGGCGCCTTACCCAAGAACCCGGTCGGCAAGATCGACAAGCCCGGGCTGCGGGCCGGCCTTGCCCAAAAGCCCGCACAGCAAGGAGTTTGACATGGGGTTCATCAAACCTTCTCCACAGCCGATGGAACCCTCGGATTTCGTGCGACTTCCGCTGCGCGACCGCATGAGGATTCTGAGTACCCACTGGGTCGACGACGGGTTCGGTACGCCACGCGTCCTGCACGTCGTGTACATCGCGAAGATGCTGGGACTGTACTTCGCTGTCGGGCTGGCGATCACCGCGTGGACCACGCAGTACGTGCACTTCACCGACCCGGCGAGCTGGTTCGACAACATCGTCGTCTACCAGAAGCTCGCCGTCTGGTTGATGCTCCTGGAGGTGCTAGGGCTCGCAGGTGCTTTCGGCCCGCTGTGCGGCCACTTCACCCCCATGCTGGGAAATGTCCGGTACTGGATTCGGCCCGGCACCGTTCGGATGGCGCCGTGGGGACGGCACGTGCCCGGCACCGGCGGCGACACCCGCACCGTCATCGATGTCGTCCTGTTCCTCGCAGTCGTGGCGAGCCTGGTCTATCCGTTGGTGGTCACCGCGCAGCCGGTGCAGTTCCTACCGGCCGGCACGGGTCCGCAGGAGCTGGTGCCGCCGGTGGCGTTCATCCCGATCCTGGTCACCATGACGTTGATGGGATTGCGCGACAAGGTCGTCTTCCTGGCGGCTCGCTCTGAGCAGTATCTGCCGATAATGTTGTTCTCCGCCATCTTCGGGGCGATGGTCCTCGGAGATGGGGCGGACGCGGCCAACTTCGTGGATCTGGTCGTGGTCTTCAAGATCATCATCTGTGTCGTCTGGATCGGAGCAGGGGTCTCCAAGCTCGGCGAGCACTTCATCAACGTCGTGCCACCGATGGTCTCAAACAGTCCGGGACAGTTCCGCTTCGTCAAGCGGCTCTTCTACCGCGACAGCCCCGACGACATCCGGCCCAGCAAGGTTGCCTGGTTCATGGCCCACATCGCCGGTACCACCGTCGAGATCGCGATTCCGCTGGTCCTGCTGCTTACCACCAACACCACGATCGCGGTCATCGGCGCGGTGATCATCGTGGCATTCCACATCTACATCACCTCGACCTTCCCGCTAGCGGTGCCGCTGGAATGGAATGTGTACTTCGGCTATATCGCCCTGGTGCTGTGGGTCGGGTTCGACGCCTCGGTCTACAACATCTGGAACTTCTCGCAGCCCTGGCTGCTGATACCGGTCTTCGCGATCCTCTGCTTCGGTCCGGTGCTCGGCAACCTGCGGCCCGACCTCGTCTCGTTCCTTCCGTCGATGCGGCAGTACGCGGGCAACTGGGCGTCGGCGATCTGGTCGATGAAGCCGGGTGTGGAAGAGCGGCTCAACGAACTCCCCCTGGTAGAGAACCAGATCGACCAGCTGCAGCGGATGCTTCCCACACCGTATGAGCGGCACGACGCGGAAATGACTCTGCAGAAGGCCGTCGCCTGGCGCTCGATGCACAGCCAGGGACGCGGCTTGTTGTCGGTCCTCTACGAGCACCTCGAGGACATCGACACGCGGACGACCCGGGAAGGCGAGTTCATGTGCAACACCATCCTGGGCTGGAACTTCGGCGACGGACACCTGCACGACGAACGGCTCATCGCGGCGATCCAGCGGCGTCTGAACCTCGCGCCCGGCGACCTTGTGGTCGCCTACTGCGAGTCGCCGGCCACACCGTGGAGCAATCCGGCGCAGGAGTATCGCGTCATAGACGCCGCACTCGGCGTCGTGGAACGCGGTACCTGGAATGTGAGCGATTGCGTGAAGGAACAGCCGTGGCTGCCGAACGGTCCGGTGCGGCTTCAGGTTACGTGGACGGCAGACGGCTTCTGCCGACAGGAAACCCTGACCCACGGCAAGGGTGCGGTGGCATGACGAACGCAGTCGTCGTCGGCAGCGGACCCAATGGGCTCGCTGCCGGCATCCGGCTGGCTCAGGCCGGCGTCGACGTCACGGTGTTCGAGGCGCATGACCGTCCCGGCGGTGGTACGCGGACCAGCGAACCGACCGTCCCCGGAGTACTGCACGACGACTGTGCCGCCTTCCACCCGACCGGCGTCGCGTCACCGTTCTTCAGGTCGTTGAATCTGGAGCGGCACGGATTGCGTTGGCGTTGGCCGGAGTTCGATCTGGCCCATCCGCTCGACAACGGACACGCAGGCCTCGCCACGCGGGATCGCGCGGAGACCGCACGTTCACTCGGGGTAGATGCCCGCTCCTGGGACCGGCTCTTCTCGGGCGCGACGACACACTTCGACGAGCTGATCGGGGAGGTGTTCCGGCCTCTGGCGCACCTTCCGCGACATCCGGTCACGCTCGGGCGGTTCGGATTACATGCGGTGCAACCCGCGACGTGGACAGCCTGCCGGTTCACCGACGATCCGGCGCGGGCACTGTTCACCGGTGTCGCCGCGCATGCGTTCGGCCGGCTCGACACCCCGCTCAGCAGTTCGGTGGGCCTGATGCTGACCGCCGCCGCGCACGCCGTCGGCTGGCCCGTCGCCGAGGGTGGGAGCGAACGCATCACCGATGCACTGCTCGCGGAGCTGGCGGCGCTGGGCGGCAAGGTGATCACCGGCATCCGGGTCACCTCGCTGGACCAGTTGCGTGACCTGACCGGCCGGCGACCCGATGCGGTCGTGCTCGACACGTCCCCGCACGCCGCGGCGCGGATCGTCGGTGATGAGATGCCCGATCGGGTTCGGCGGGCAGTGGGCCGTTACCGATACGGCCCGGCCGCGTTCAAGGTCGACATCGCGATCGACGGTCACATCCCGTGGACCAACGGTGACTGCGCCCGGGCGGGCACGCTCCATCTCGGTGGGACCGCTCGCGAGATCGTGGCGGCAGAACGCGACACGGTCCGCGGCCGAATGTCGAAGCGCCCCTTCGTGCTGGTGGGTCAGCAGTACATCGCTGACAGCAGCCGATCCAACGGCTCGATCAATCCTATCTATGCGTATGCGCACGTTCCGCATGGCTATGCCGGCGATGCGACGGAGGCCATCATCGGCCAGATCGAGCGCTTCGCGCCGGGGTTCCGGGAGCGGATCATCGCGACGTCGACTCGTGGTCCGGCAGCGCTGGAGAAGTACAACGCCAACTACGTCGGCGGCGACATCAGCGCCGGTGCGAACACCGCCCGGCAGATCGCCTTTCGGCCGCGGATGACGACGAACCCGTACGCTCTAGGCGTTCGCGGAGTCGTCCTGTGCTCGTCGGCGACACCACCGGGGGCGGGCGTGCACGGAATGGGTGGCTTCCACGCTGCACAGGCGGTGCTGGCCCGGATGTGACTGCCGTGTTCGGCCGTCATCCGGCCAAGCCTTCCTCGCAGTCCTTTCCGGTGTCTGACCTGCGTCGACGAATGTTGTCGGTGGGTGCGGTTAGTTTGGTGTCATGACTTCGAGCGCGCCGGCGTTGGCCCAGATGGCCGATGATGAGCGGCATTGCGCTACCGAGTTGGTCGAGGTGCTTCATCATTGCAACGCGGTGCGCGCGGCCGCCGATTATCGGATGTTGCAGGCGGTCAGCCTGATTCATGATGAACGTGAACAGGACCATCTGGTGCGGTTGGCGGCGGCGTTGGGTGAGCAGTCGACGTCGCTGGCCACTTTGGAACGTTTGGCCAAGCGTGCGGCGGCCGGGGAGGATCCCCGCGCCCAGTACGGGCCGACCGGGTTGGAGATGGCGATCGCCGAGGTCGGTGCGGCGTTGACGGTGCCCCCGGCCCGGGCGCGGGAGTTGATCGAGGCCGGCAGCGTGTTACGGCATCAGTTGCCGTTCACCGGCGCCACCCTCGTCGCCGGACGGATCGACCTACCGCGGTTTCTGGTGGTGGTACGGCGCACCGTGTTGGCCGATCCCGCGAAGTTCGCCGTGTTGGATACCGAGATCGCTGCGGCCATCGAGTCACGCGAACCGATGTCGATGACCCGGTTCACCACGATGATCGACAAGATCATCGCGAAGATCGATCCGGCCGCGGTGCGGCGTCGCCGTGAGCAGGTCGACACCGACCGCAACATCAGTGTGCGCCCCGACCGCCACACCCCGGGCCAATCGCGTATCGGGGGTGTGTTGCCCGCCGAGCAGGCCGCGGCCATCGATGCCCGACTCCAAGCGATGGCCGCCTCGGTGCATCCCGACGATCCACGCACCGCCGCTCAACGCCGCGCCGACGCGTTGGTCGCTTTGGCCGATGGTGCCGCCCGTCTGGACTGCCGGTGCGAAGTCTGCACCACCACCGCCGGCGCCGACGATGACAGCGCCGCCGGCGAGGAACGCGACGGACCCGACGCATCACCCGACACCGGCAGCGACGCCACCGGCACCGACGCCTCCGACGTGACCGCGTCTGACACCAACGTGAATGGTGCGGCCGAGGTCCGCGACAAGCAGGGCGAGGCTGTTACCGATGCCGAGAACGGTGCCGGCGCCGAGACCGTCACGTCGGACTGTGCGCCGCGTCCAACGTTTCACATCGTGGTCAACCTGAGCACCCTGCTCGGTCACGATGATGATCCGGCCTTCCTCGACGGGCACGGTGTCATCGATGCCGACACCGCCCGCGCATTGTTGGCCGAGGCCAAACGCTGCTACGTCACACCCGACACCACCAACCTCGCACAAACCGACCGCTACGCGCCGTCGAAAAAACTCGCCGACCTCATCCGGGCCGGCGAGCTGTGTTGCAGCTTTCCCGGCTGCAACAACCGCGCCTATCACGCCGATGTCGACCATTCGGTCCCACACGCCGAGGGTGGCGCCACCGATGCACGAAACCTTAAGCCGCTGTGCCGTTTTCACCACCGCATCAAAACCTTCGCCACCGGGTGGCGCGACTACCAAGACCCACTGGGCACGGTGTTCTTCCAATCACCGACCGGCCACACCTACCTGGGCAACGCGTTCACCGGCCGCGACCTGTTCACCTCGCTCACCCGCAGCACCCGACCACCCGATGACCCCGCCCGACAACGCATCGACACCCTCCGCGGCCAACGCGCGAAATCGGTAGAGCGCGCCGACACCCGCGCCATGGAACGCTGGAACACACAGAACCCACCACCGTACTGATCGGGGGTCATTCCTGCCCGAATACGGCCAGGCCCAGACCCGCCGCCACCAGCACCGCGACGTATGTGGCTACACCCACCCATCCGAACGCGGAGAACGCCAGCCCGCCCAGCGCACCCACCACCGAACTCCCGAGGTAGTAGTGGAACAGGTAGAGCGACGATGCCTCGGCACGGTGATCGGTGGCGCGCGCCGACACCCAGCTGCTGGCCACCGAGTGCGCGGCGAAGAAGGCCGCGGTGAACACGAACATGCCGACCAGCACGATTGGGAGATTGTCGGGCACGGTCAGGCCGAGACCGACCAGCATGCTCGACACCGCGGCGATCAGTACCGGCCGTCGTCCCCATCGGTCGGCGAACCGGCCTGCGATCGTCGCGGAGAAGGTGCCCGCCAGGTACATCACGAACACGGTTGCGACCACTGCCTCGCTGAGCCCGAAGGGGCCACGCAGCAGGCGGTAGCCCAAAAAGTTGTAGACGGTGACGAATCCGCCCATCAGCACGAAACCGAGGAGGAACAGTGGGAGCAGTCCCGGGTTGCGCAGATGGCCGAGCAGGTTACCGATCGTGGTGGCCGGTGAGATACGTTGCGGGGCAAAGAACTGCGACGCCGGGACGGTCCGCCAGAAGATGATGGCGAAGGCCAGCGACACCAGGCAGGCGATCTCTAGGGCCCACTGCCATGTCACCACGTCGACGGCGAAGCCCGGGATCAGGCGACCGGTCAAGCCGCCGATGGTGGTTCCGGCGATGTAGCGACCCATTGCGGTGCCGAGCGACCCGCCGTCGATCTCCTCGGCGAGGTAGGCCATCGCCACTGCCGGCACCCCAGCGCACAGCACGCCCTGGAGTCCGCGGCCGACCAACAGCAGTTCAATGGTCGGCGCCCACGGCAGCAGGATGCCGACGATCGATGCGGCCAGCGCGGAGATCGCCATGATGCGCACCCGACCGAAGCGCTCCGACAAGACGCTGGCCGGGATGATCGCGACGGCCAGGAAACCGGTCGTCAGCGATACCGACAATGCCGCGGAGGTGGGGGAGACACCGAAATGATCCGACAACTGCGGCAATAGGGCCTGCACATAGTAGAGCGCCATGAATGTCGTCATGCCGGCGGCGAACAACGCGATGGTGGCACGGCGATACCCGGGTGTGCCCGGGGTGTATCCGGTCCTCGCGGCTGTAGAGGCTGTGGTCGTCATCGCTACTCAGGCAAGCACCACATCGCAGATGCGCAAAATGAAGCATGTGCCAGTCTCTTATGCAGATGGGAATAATTGCAGGTAGATTGAGTCTGATGCACGATGAACTGGACTGGTTTATCGCCATCGCAGAGGCGGAGAACCTGACTGCGGCCGGCGAACAGGTTCACGTTTCGCAGCCGACGCTGTCTCGTTTCGTCGCGCGCCTCGAGCTCGACCTCGGAGTTCCGCTGTTCGATCGGCACGGACGGCGACTCGTCCTCAACCGCTTCGGGCGCGTCTACCTCGAGCGCTCCCGGCGCGCCCGGGTCCAACTCGACACCGCGCGACGGGAGATCGAGGACATGACTCGGCCCGCGCAGGGACCGATCCGCTTGGCCTTTCTGCATTCCTTCGGCGTTGCGCTGGTCCCCGATCTGATCAAGGGTTTCCGAGACGCCAATCCCGGGGCCCGGTTCACCCTCACCCAGGATGCGGCGGCCACGGTGGTCGATCACGTGGCCCGTGGCGAGGCGGATCTCGCGATCGTTTCACCCCGGCCGATGCGTACCGACATGGCATGGCTCGCGATAGCACAGCAGAATCTCGCCCTGGTGGTTCCGCGGGGCCATCGCTTCGCCGGGCGTTCGGTCATCGGGCTCGCCGAGGCCGCCGACGAGGAGTTCATCGTGATGCAGCGCGGATACGGGATGCGGCGCATCGTCGACGAGCTCTGTGCCGCAGCCGATATCGCGCCGACCATCGCCTTCGAATCCGCCGAACTGACCACCATCACGGGTCTGGTGGGTGCCGGTTTGGGGATCGGGGTGGTGCCCGTCGATGACACTGCGCTCCGACCGGGCGTGGAGCTGATCCCGCTGGCCGACGAGTCTCGCGAGATCGGGCTGACGTGGTTTCGTCCGAGACCGTTGCCGGATGCGGCGGACCGATTCCGGGACTTCGTGGTCGACCGAGCGCGCGCCGACTGAGCGCGGACGAACCAAGCGCCGACCGGCGCTTTCACTGCCGCGGGCCGGCGCGCAGCGGGGACTCGCCACTGATCGAAGCCGACGATGGTGACACCGAGAACTTTGCCGTGACCTGGCGTTCGCAAGGTCCGCCGACCGGGGGATCCGGTGGTGGAGGTGATGGCCACCGATCGGTGGGCCGTGAGGTGCGGGGGGATCTCGATACGCCCTCGGCTAGCGCCTCGGGCTACTCGATCAGCGAGAAGGGTGAGCCTCGGCTAGCGCCTCGGGCTACTCGATCAGCGAGAAGGGTGAGCCTCGGCTGGCGCCTGGGGTTATTGGATCAGCGAGAAGGGGCGGCTTCGGTTGGCGCCTCGGGCTACTCGATCGGCGGCAGGGGACTGTGGCGGGCGCGCACCGGGTGTTTCGCACCACAGCGGGGCCGGGGATTTGCAACTCTACCCTCCCCGAAGGGTAGAGTTCCGAGCTGCGTCCGGCGGTCTGCCCGCCGGCATCTTTCTCGCCGACCGCAACGGTGCGGTCGGTGCCCAGCATCGTCAGGTGACGCGATCACCGTGTGCCGCCGTGCGCGGCCGAAGGAGACGTCCATGTCGTCGACCACCACTGTGGTCTCGCCCCAGCAGGAGCAGTCGGTCCTGGCCGCACTGCGGTCCCCGCGCCGACTGCGCACCGAGGTGCTCGCCGGACTCGTCGTCGCACTCGCGCTGATCCCGGAGGCCATCTCGTTCTCCATCATCGCCGGCGTCGACCCCCGGGTGGGCCTGTTCGCGTCGTTCACCATGGCGGTCACCATCGCCATCGTCGGCGGCCGACCCGCGATGATCTCGGCGGCGACCGGCGCGGTGGCGCTGGTCGTGGCGCCGCTCGTGGACAGCCATGGCCTCGACTACCTGATCGCCGCGGTGATCCTCGCCGGCGTCTTCCAGATGCTGCTCGGCGGGCTCGGCGTGGCCAAGCTGATGCGGTTCATCCCGCGCAGCGTCATGGTCGGCTTCGTCAACGCCTTGGCCATCCTCATCTTCAGTGCGCAGCTGCCGCACCTGATCGGGGTGCCGTGGCTGGTGTATCCGATGGTCGCCATCGGCATCGCCATCATCGTGTTCATGCCGCGGATGACCACGGTGATCCCGGCGCCGCTGGTGGCGATCGTGCTGCTCACCGCGGTCACCATCGCCGCCAGTCTCTCGGTCCCCAACGTCGGCGACGAAGGCGAACTGCCTGACAGCCTGCCCGCCTGGCTCATCCCCGATGTCCCGTTCACGTGGGACACCCTCACCATCATCGCGCCGTACGCGTTCACCATGGCGCTGGTCGGACTGCTGGAATCGTTGATGACGGCGAAGTTCGTCGACGACATCACCGACACCCACTCCGACAAGTCCCGGGAAGCCGTCGGGCAGGGTGTGGCCAACATCGTCACCGGATTCTTCGGCGGCATGGGCGGGTGCGCGATGATCGGCCAGACGATGATCAACGTGAAGTCCTCCGGCGCACGCACGCGCATCTCGACCTTCCTGGCCGGTGTGTTCCTGCTGATCCTGGTCGTCGGCCTCGGGGATGTGGTGGCGCTGATCCCGATGGCGGCGCTCGTCGCGGTGATGATCATGGTGTCGGTGGGCACCTTCGACTGGCACAGCATCAACCCGAAGACGTTGCGCCGCATGCCCAAGAGTGAGATCACCGTGATGCTCGCGACCGTGGTGGTGACTGTGGTGACCCACAACCTGGCCTACGGTGTGATCGTCGGCGTGATCACCGCGATGGTGCTGTTCGCCCGCCGGGTCGCGCATCTGACCGAGGTCGTCGACGTCGCGCACCCTGACGACGACACACGCGTCTACGCAGTACGCGGCGAATTGTTCTTCGCCTCCAGCAACGACCTGGTCTATCAGTTCGACTACGTCGGCGACCCGCGCAACGTCGTCATCGACATGAGCGACTCCCACATCTGGGACGCCTCCACCGTCGCCACCCTCGACGCCATCACCACCAAGTACGCGGCGAAGGGCAAGACGGCGACGATCGTGGGCCTCAACGACAGCAGCGCGCAGCGTCACGAACGGCTCAGTGGTCATCTGTCCGGGGCACACTGACACCATGACGGGGACCGAGAAACCGGACACGCCGGCGGCCGCCGACGATCTGCTCCAGATCGGGGAGGTGGCCCATCGCACCGAACTGTCCATCAAGACGATCCGGCACTACGACGAGGTGGGACTCGTCGTCCCGTCGGCACGGTCGGCGGGCGGCTTCCGGCTCTACACGCCCGGCGACATCGACCGACTATTGGTGATCCGCCGGATGAAGCCTGCCGGGTTCAGTCTCGACGACATGCGCCGATTGCTCGATGCCGAAGCGGTCCTCGACGACCCGGAAGCGTCCGCCGACGGCAAGGCAGCCGCCGGTGCCGAACTCGCCGAATTCCATCAACGGGCACAGGAATCGTGCCGAAAGCTGGCGCGGCAGTTGGCCTACGCCGAGGAACTCACCGAGCAACTCGCGGCTCGGGCGGGCGCTCACTCATGACCGAGGTGTAGCCCACCCATCGGTACCTCGCTCATCGGTACCTCGGCGATCGCCACCGTGCCGCCGTCGGGATGCCGCCGCACGGTCAACGACCCGCCCTGGCCTCCCAGCCGCACCCGTCGCGACGCCAGCCCGATGTGTCCGCCGGCCACGCGATCCGACAGTGCGGCCTCGTCGATGCCGACACCGTCGTCGAGCACCACGAGCCGCCCGCGTCCGTCATCGATCTCGACGGTGAGGTCCACCCTCGTCGCCCCGGCATGCTTCACGACATTGGTGAGGAGCTCACGCGCGGTGGCGAACAGAAGCGGGTCGGCTGGTGAGCGGAGGTCGTCCGGCCATCCGACAGCGTCGACGGCGATCGTGAGTGTGGAGCGCTGCTCGACCGAGCGCGCGAGATCCGCCAGCGCCACGGCGAGGCCGGCCTGATCCAGCACGGCCGGGTGCAGTTCGCCCAGGGTGGACCGCAGCAGCTGCGCAGCGGATCGCAGTGCCCCGTCGATCCGCGCTATGCTCTCGGCGTCGTACGGGCCCTCGCCGAGCGAAGCCAGCTCCTGACGTGCCCCCAGCACGTACTGCAACGCGCCGTCGTGCAGATGTTCGGCAAGGTCGCGACGCTCACGCTGTTCGATCTGCATCACGTCGTCGAGTAGCCGACGACGTTGCGCGGCGAGCGATCCGATGGTCTCCACCCGGGAGCGCTGCAGCCGCGACAGCAGCACCGCGCCCAACGCGAGAACGACGATCACGAGGGTCTCGAGCGCGATTACCGACCATGGCCGCCCGTTGGGGATGCGGGCGATCACCTGAGCCGCGAAATAGACCACCACCGTGGGGATCACCACCGCCGCGCACACCAGTGGACGCATGCTGATCGCCGCGATCATCGGCACGATCGCGAAACCGGTCACCAGAACGTCTGCAGTCCAACTGATCTGATCCGAACCACTGGCCACCGCGGTGACCGCGACGAGCGCACACAGGTCGACGAGCAGGATCAGCCAGGAAAACCGGATAGCGAGCAGACCGACCCGTGGCGCCAGGATGGCACCCAACGCGCACCATCCGGCGTAGGCCGCGGCCAGTGCGATGCAGAGCGTTGTCGAATAGATCGGCGGCTCCACCGTCACCGACAGCACCACGAAGATCGTGAGCAGCAACCGCAGCAGCACCTGAATCCGGATGCCCTGCAGCGCATGCGCGACCAGGATCGTGTCGATTCGCTGCTCCTCGGCGAGCTCGGCGAGGCCGAGGCGCGGTGGCGGGCTACTCGAGGAGGCCACGGCGCATCGCCTCGGCGACCGCGGCAGCGCGATCGGAGACCCCCAACTTCTCGTACAGGCGCTGCGTGTGGGTCTTAATCGTCGCCGCACCGATGTAGAGCTCCGCGGCGACCTGCGGGATCGACTTGCCGCGGGCGAAACCGTCGAGCACCTGACGTTCCCGCTCGGAGAGCGCAGGCACGTCGGGCTGCGACCGCAACCGTATCTCGCCCACCAGACCGGCCGCGAGCTGCGGCGGAACCACCGTCTCGCCGTTCGCGACCCGGGTCACCGCGCCCACGATCTCGTCGCGGTCGGCATCCTTCGACAGGTACCCGCAGGCGCCCTCCTCGAGGGCGGTGAACACGATCGGGCCGTCGGTCACCGCTGACAACAACAGCACTCGGGTGCGCAGGCCGTCGCGAGTCACCGCGTGAGCCACATCCACTCCGGTGACCCCGGGCATCTGATAGTCCACGACCGCAACGTCGGGCTGCTCGCGGCGGATGAGGTCCAACCCACTCGCACCGTCGGCCGCCTCCCCGATGACGCGCACCCGCCCACTCTGGGTGAGCCCACGCGAGACTCCATCCCGGAAGAACGGGTGGTCGTCGATCACCACCGCGGTCACCAGCCGATCCATCGGCTCAGGATATGCGCCGAAGCCCTGCGGGCGGACGATATCGCAGTAGGGTCGACCCCATGGCGGGTTGGTTCGATCGCACGATCGTCGAGACGGGTCGGCTGCCGCTGTTCTTCCTGCTGATCGCGTTCGTACTCACCTTCCTGTTCATCCGGTTCAGCGTGCGGATGATTCGCGCCGAGGTGAGCTGGTGGCCGGGCAATGTGACGCCCGGCGGTGTGCACGTGCATCACGTGTTCTTCGGGATGATGCTGATGCTGCTGTCCGGGTTCGGGTTCTTCGCCGTCGACCCGTTCCGCACGCCGGTGGCCGACTGTATTCTCGCGGCGCTGTTCGGAATCGGTGCGGCGCTGGTGCTCGACGAGTTCGCGCTTTTGCTGCATCTGCGCGACGTGTACTGGTCGGAGGAGGGCCGTACCTCGATCGACGCAGTGTTCGTGGCGATCGCGATCGGATTGCTGTTCCTGATGGGCGTGCACCCCTTCGGTGCCAACGATGTGGTCGGCGAATTCCGCGACGCAACCGACAATTCGACCCGTGCCGGTGTGGTACTGGCGGTGACGATCAACGTCTGCTTTGCGATCATCACCCTGCTCAAAGGCAAGGTGTGGACCGGGTTGATCGGCTTGTTCTTCCCGTTCCTGTTGCTGTTCGGGGCAATCCGGGTGGCCCGACCCCGTTCCCCGTGGGCGCGGTGGCGATACGGCAACCGCCCACACAAACAGCAGAAGGCGGCCGACCGCGAAATGCGCTACCGGGAACCCATCGTGCGCGCGAAGATCGTCGCGCAGGAGGCGGTCGCCGGTCGGTTCGGGTTGCCGGAGCAGCCGGCGACACCGCCACGCGAACCACACGTCGACCCCGTTGCCGTCGATCGCGCACCCGGCCGGCTGATCACGGCAGTGCGCTGGCGCCGCACCCGTCGCGAACTGAAACGTGAACCGCCGTGGCGACTGCCGACGTTCATGGTGTCGGCGGCGATCGTGGCCGGTTTGATCGCGATCTCCATCGACGATTCGTTCGCCACCTACGTCCTCGACGCCGGCACCACGGCCACCCTGCTCGGCGTCATCGCCGGCGCGATGGCCACCCTCACCGGTCTGGTGTTCACCGCGGTCACCCTGGCGATGCAGTTCGGTGCCTCGCAGATCTCCATCCGGGTGATCCCGATGCTGCAGCAGGACCGGGTGATGCGCGCATCGGTCGGCCTGTTCCTGTCGACGTTCGCGTTCACCCTGATCGTGGCGGTCGATCTGACCACGGTGTCCGACGGGACCGACGCCCCGGCCGTGTCGACCTCGATCGCGATCGCGCTGGCGCTGGCCAGTGCGTTCATGTTCATCGTGCTGATCGGCAAGGTCGGCAGCATCCTCAACTCGACGCAGTTGTTGCGGTGGATCGAATCGCAGGGACGTCTTGCGGTGTATCGGCAGTATCCCGATCATCAGCCGTACCTGGCCGGAGAAGCCGTGGGCGGCACCACCGCCACCGACGACGACCCGCGACCGGTGACCCAGGTGGTGACCCTGCGCGATGCGCCGACGCAGGGACGTGTGCTGCTGGCGATCAACCTCGACCGCATCCAGCGCCTGGCCATCCGATGGGATGTCCGGGTCGACCTGCTGGTGGGGGTCGGCGACTATGTGCCACACAACGTCGGGGTGTTCGAGATCGTCGGCGACGATCGTCACGTGCGTCCCGCACAGCTGTTGTCGTGTCTGCTGTTCGGCGACACCCACCGTCCGTCAGTGAGTCCGGCCGCTGCGTTGCAGGCCATCTCCGACGTCGCGCTCAAGGCGCTGTCACCGTCGATCAACGACCCCAGCCGGGCGGTGCAGGCGATCGATCACGCCGAGGATCTGCTGCTGATGCTGGCCCCACGGGTGGCGGCCGAGGAGCAGCACCGCACGCTGACCCTCATCGGCGGGTATCGGCGCACCTGGGGCGACTATGTGGGTATCGCCACCGACCAGGTCCGGCACTTCGGTCGGAGCTCGATTCAGGTGCAACGACGGCTGCGCGCGCTCTACGACACCCTGTGCGAACAATGCGGTCCCGACCAACAATCCGCGCTGCGGGAGCGGATGGCCGCGCTCGACGCGGAGGTCGACGCCGACTGGGCGACACCCCTGGATCGGCGCCTGGCGCAGGCCGCCGACCGGCAGGGCTACGGCTCGGAAGAAGGGCGGGTACGCCACCGCCGGTTGCAGATCAACACGACGTCGCAGGGTCAGGCGCCGGTCGACCCCGCCGCCCGGTAGCCGAACAGTCGGCTGAGGTCGGCTGCGGCAGCGGTGACTGTTGTCACGATCTCCTGTGCATCATTGGGATCGAGTCGGTAGCGCGGACCGGAGACGCTGAGCGCCCACACGAGCTCGCCGGTGTGATCGCGCACCGGAGCGGCGAACGCCACCAGACCGACCTCGAGTTCTTCCACCGCCATCGCCCAGCCTCGGCGCTTGATCGTGCGGAGTTCGTCGACCAGTTCGTCGATGTCGACGATGGTGGATTCCGTGAAGCGCTCGAGCTCTGCGGAGAGAATGTCGCGGAGTTCGGTCTCGGGCAGCTCGGCCAGCAGCACCTTGCCCGAGGACGTCGCGTACGCCGGTGACGCCTGTCCGACCCAGGTCCGCAGCGCGACGCTCGACGAGCCGGCCGCCTCGATGACATTGATCGCCTGCGACTGGTTGAGGACCGCGAGGTTGGTGGTCTCGCCGGTCTGCGCCGCCACCGCGTCGCAGGTTTCCTGACCGCATTTGGTCATGTCGAGCGTCGCCATCGTCGAACCGGCCAGCCGGACGACCGTCAACCCGATGCGATACTTGCGTCCGTCCGGCACCTGTTCGACGAATCCGCGCGCCTCCAGCGACGAGAGGATGCGCGATACGGTGGACTTGTGGACGCCGAGTTCGAGAGCGATCTCGGTGACGCCGGCCGAGCCGACATTGCCGATGATCTCCATGACCTGTAGCGCCCGTTCGACGGCACCTACGGGTCGGTCGGTCTCCGCACTCTCCTCAGCCATCGCAGCGCCCAGGGTACCTGTCCGGTTCGTCGGGTCCGGAGCCCCGCCGCGTACGGCCGCGAGATGCGCCCGCCCCGTCATGGCCGGGGGTCCCCGTCTGCCGCGCCAACGGGTGCGCCGTCCGCGGCCACTGTGATGTCGATG
Source organism: Gordonia sp. Z-3 (assembly GCF_036233855.1). NCBI lineage: Bacteria > Bacillati > Actinomycetota > Actinomycetes > Mycobacteriales > Gordoniaceae > Gordonia > Gordonia sp. Z-3. The sequence continues at coordinate 12,862 of NZ_JAZARS010000006.1, read as the reverse complement.
GTGGTGTCGATGCGCCGGCGGATCCGCCGGCGAGTGCGTGGTGGCCGCTCGAGCGTCACCGGATCGACCACGACGATCTCGCCGGTCCCGATCTTCTCCGCCTGCGCACGGATGTGCTGATCCACCTGGTCGTCGAGCTGTGAACGCGCCACGATCAACGGGTCGCGACGCAGGTCCAGGCAGAGCGACAGGCACATCCCGATCATCACCACCACGAACGGCAGAGCGGCGATGATGGCCATCTGCTTGATCCCGCTGAGGCCGTCATCGCCGCTCATGGCCAGCAGCAGCGCCGCCACCGCGCCGGTGAGCACGCCCCAGAAGATGGTCACCGATCGGGACGGTTCGTGGGCGCCACGCTCGGACAGCGTGCCCATCACCAAGGAGGCGGAGTCCGCACCCGAGACGAAGAAGATCGCCACCAGGATCATCACCAGCGCCGCGTCGAAACCCATCACGCCGTCGGTTTGCTCCCGGATGGCGGTGCCGCCGAAGACGCAGAACCACACCAGCGACACGGTCGTCGGCACCACCATCACCCCGATCACGAACTCGCGGATGCTGCGGCCCTTGCTGATCTTCGCCAGGAACATGCCCACGAACGGCGTCCACGACACCCACCACGCCCAGTAGAAGATGGTCCAGCCGGCCAACCAGCTTTCCCCGGCGGCGTCGACGGTCGCCGATGACCGCGCCGAGAACGCGGTGATGTCATTGGCGTAGGCACCCAGAGTGGTGGGCATCAGGTTCAGGATGAACACCGTCGGACCCACCGCGAAGACGAACACGGCCAGGACGATGGCCAACACCATGTTGATGTTGGCCAGCCACTGGATGCCCTTGGCGACGCCCGACACGGCCGACGCCACGAATGCGGCGGTCAACACGGCGATGATCGCGACCAACAACATGGTGCCCGGGTTGTCGGCCCAACCGACCTTGGCCAGACCCGAACCGATCTGCAGCGCACCGAGACCCAGAGATGCGACCGTCCCGAACAGGGTGGCGAAGATCGCGAGGATGTCGATGATCTTGCCGCCGGCCCCATTGGTCTGCTCGCCCAGCAGGGGAGCGAAGACGGCGCTCATCAGCTGCTTGCGGCCCAGCCGGTGGGTGCTGTACGCCAGTGCCAGACCGACGACGGCATACATGGCCCAGGGGTGAAATCCCCAGTGGAACATCGTCGTGGCCATCGCGGTGCGCACATCGCCTGCCGACATCCCCGGCGGCGCCTCGACGAAGTGATACAGCGGTTCGTAGGAGCCGAAGAACATCAGTCCGATGCCCATCCCGGCGCTGAACATCATCGCGATCCAGCTGATGGTGCGGTACTCCGGCTTCTCACCGTCCTTGCCGAGCGGGATCTTGCCGTACTTGCTCAGCGCGAGACACACCGCGAACACCACGAATCCGTTGGCGGACAGGATGAACAGCCAGCCGAGGCTGCCGGTGATCCACCCGAGAATGCCGGCGCTGACCGCGGACAGGTTGTCGGGGGCAGCCAGACCCCAGATCAGGAAGCCGACCACCAGTGCGGCGGTCACACCGAACACGGTGGGGTCGATGCGGGCTCGGGCAGGGGCGGTGAGGTGGTTGTTCATGCTGCCTCTCGGGTCACTTCCGGATTCGGGTCATCTCGGGGTCGACCACCGGTTCGGAGGTGACGACAGCCGGGTACTGCGTTGTCTGGTAGGAGATCTCGACCTGGCTACCGTCGGCCAGGTCCGCGGGCAGCCACGCGTACGCCAGGCAGGCGCCGACGGTCGCCGACCAGCCGGCGCTGGTGATGTAGCCGACGACCGCGCCGTTCACCGCCACCGGTTCCTTGCCGAGCACGACGGCGGCGGGGTCGGTCAACCGCAGGGTGCGCAGTCTGCTCGGCGCGCCGCGTTCGGCCAGTGCCGACTTCCCGAGGAAATCGTCCTTGGACATGCGGACGGCGAAGTCGAGGCCCGCGGCGGCCGGGGTGTGCTCGATGGTCATGTCGGTTCCGGCCGAGCGATACCCTTTCTCGATGCGCAGGCTGTTGAAGGCGATCCGGCCGGCCGCGATGATGCCGTGCGGTTCACCCGCCGCCATCACGGCGTCCCACAGCGCCCGGCCGTTGGCCGCCGAGGTGTAGATCTCCCAGCCGAGTTCACCCACATACGACACCCGCATCAGGGTCACCGGCACCGCGCCGACGGTGGTCGTCATCGCGCGGAAGTACCGCAGCCCGTCATTGGTCAGGTCGGCCGGGGTCAGTGGTGCCAGCACGTCGCGCGCCAGCGGTCCCCACAGTCCGAGGCAGCAGGTGGCCGTGGTGATGTCACGCAACGTCACCGAACCGTCCGCCGGGAGGTGCCGGGTGATCCAGTCGAAGTCCAGCGGGCCGTTGGCGCCCACCTGGAACAGGTCGTCGCCGAGGCGGGCGACGGTCAGATCCGAACGGACACCACCTTTGTCGTCGAGCATCAGCGTGTAGGTCACCGAGCCCACGGATTTGTCCATGTTGTTGGTGGTGAGCTGCTGCAGCAGGGCCAGCGCGCCGGGCCCGGAGAGTTCGAATCGGGTCAGCGGAGTCATGTCGTACACGGCGACATGACTGCGGGTGTGCGCCGCCTCCGCGACCGCGATCGGCGACCAGTGCCGGGCGGCCCAGGGATCGCGCTGCGGGATCTGCAGACCGTCGGCGACCTTCTGCTCGAGCAGCGGCCGGTTGGCCTCGAACCAGGCGGGGCGTTCCCAGAGGCCGCTCTCCCAGAACTCGGCGCCGAGATTCACCTCGCGGTCGTGGAAGGGGCTGGTGCGGACGTTGCGCGGCGCCCTCCGCTGATCGTGCGGGTGGACGATGTCGTAGACCTCCACGAAGGACTGCGAACTGGTGGCCAGGATGACGTCGTCGCGCAGCGCCTCGTCCTCGAAGCGGTACAGGTCGGTCTCGTGCACGTCGATCCCGGGGGTTCCGTCGATCATCCACTCGGCCATGGTCTTCGCCACGCCGGCCGAATGGGTGACCCAGACCGCCTCGGCAACCCAGAATCCGGCAAGGTCGCGGTGTTCACCCATGATCGAATGGCCGTCCGGGGTGAAGGAGAAGATGCCGTTGAAGCCCTCCTCCACCTTCCCGTTGCCGAGTTCGGGCAGCAGCGCGACGGTGTGCTGCCAGGCGTCGTCGAAGTCGTCAGGGGTGAACATGAGTTTCGAGGGCATCTCGTCGAGCGAGATCTTCGTCTCGTAGTCGAGGTTGCCCACATCCGACGGCATCGGGCGATGGCCGTAGTAGCCGATACCGATGCGGTCGCCGTGCTCGCGGTAGTACAGGTCGTGATCCTGATGTCGCAGGATCGGCAGCGACGCCTCGGCCAGAGCGGAGTTGACCCCGCGGCGGGAGTCGACGGCGGTGGTGATCGCGTACTGGTGGGCCATCGGCACCAGCGGGATGGTGAGCCCCACTCGGCGGCCGAACTCGCGACCCCAGAAACCGGTGCAGCACACCACGATGTCGGCGTCGACAACTCCGGTCGTGGTCCGTACGCCGCGGACCTCACCGTTGGCCTCGACGACGTCGATCACCTCCTGCTCGCCGCGGAACACCGCACCCCGCGACATGGCACGGGCTGCCTGGGCCTCTACGGCGCGCATCGCCTTGGCGAGACCGTCGTTCGGGGTGTGCAGTCCGCCGAGGACGAGATCGCGGTCGATCAGCGGGTACATGGCGGCGCACTCCGCGGCGTCGACGAGCCGATGCTCGACACCGCGCGAGGCCGCCCAGCCGGCCTTGCGGTGCAAGTCCTCCCAGCGCGCCGGGGTGGTGGCGAGTTCCAGCCCACCCAGCGGGTTGAAGCACCAGCCGTCGGGGTGTTCGAGCGAGGAGAACTTCTCGATGGTGTAGGAGGCGAGTTCGGTCATCGTCTTGGACGGGTTCGTCGCGAAGACGAGGCCCGGTGCATGCGAGGTGGAGCCGCCGGTGGCGAACAGTGGGCCGCGGTCGAGGACCGTGACGTCGGTCCAGCCGCGCGCGGTGAGTTCGTCGGCGAGGGAGGTGCCGACGATGCCGGCGCCGACGATCACGACTTTCGGTGCAGCCATGGGTATCTGTCTTTCTCGGGTGGGGTTCTGGGTTGGGAGCTCGGGTGAGGGTGGGTCAGGTGAAGACGACGGTGCTGGTGCCGTTCATCAGAACCCGGTTCTCGCTGTGCCAGCGCACGGCACGCGACAGCGCCAACGCCTCGGCGTCGCTACCGGCAAAGGCCAGTCGCCGGGGGTCGTGGGTGTGGTCGATACGGATGACCTCCTGCTCGATGATGGGTCCCTCATCGAGGTCGGGGGTCACGTAGTGGGCGGTGGCGCCGACGTACTTCACCCCCCGCTGGTGCGCCTGGTGATACGGCTTGGCGCCCTTGAAACCCGGCAGGAAGGAGTGGTGGATGTTGATGGCGCGGCCCCGCAGGGCCGAACAGGTCTCGTCGGAGAGGATCTGCATGTAGCGCGCCAACACCACCAGGTCGACGTCGTAGGACGACACCAGATCGAGCATCGCGGTCTCGGCCTGCGCCTTGGTGTCCGGCGTCACCGGGATGTGATGGAACGGCAGCCCCGCGGATTCGGCCATCGGCGCGAGATCGGTGTGGTTGGAGGCGACTGCGACGAGGTCGCCGCCGAGGGTGCCCGATCGCCACCGGAAGATCAGGTCGTTGAGGCAGTGCCCCAGACGCGACACCATCACCAGGATCCGCTGTGGAGTCTGGTCGTCGATCGAGTACTCCGCGTCCAGCCCGCTGGCGAGATGGTCGAAGGCGGCCGACAGTTGCTCCGAGCCGGACTGGCGGGCCGACGCGAACTCGGTCCGCACGAACAGGGTGTGGGTGATCGGGTCGTCGAACTGCTGGTGGTCGAGCACCTCGCAGCCGTGGCTGTAGAGGAACGAGCTGATCGCGTGCATGACACCGCCGCGGGACGGGCACCGCAGGGTGAGGGTGAATCGGTCGGACATGGGTTCCTCTACGGGGTGGGGATGGAAGGTGGATCAGGGGGTTGTGGCGACGTACTCGGTGGCGGCGTCGACGAGCCACCCCGCGAGATAGTCGGCGAAGGAGCTGCGGACGAAGATCGCGAATCCGCCCGGGACGCGGTGCATGATCACGCCGGCCTGCGCGAGTTGTGTCTGCACCACGTCGTCGTCGCCGAACGCGTTCGGGGACAGGTCGACCGCGCAGCCGTGGGCGAGGATGGTCTCGGCGTGGGGCCCGCCGAGTAGCAGTCGGGTGCGCTGACCCGACATGTCGGCCACGTACGCGCTGTCGCCGGCGCGATCGCCCACCGTTGCGGTCAACGCGTGGGGTGCGACGCCGGCCGTGTAGACCAAGAACTCGTCGGGCCCCAGCCAGAGTGTCGTCTCCGGACCGGTGGACCGCTTCCGGCAGACCCCGGGCAGCTCGAGTCGCGTGCTCGCCGCGGGCCCGGTGGGACGCACCACGGCCTGGGCGACCGGGGTCTCGGCCAGCAGGATCGCCGGGGCGAGGGCGGCGAACCGCTCCGACCAGTCGCGCAGCGGCGGGATCGGCTCCAGATCGGGAATGGTGGTGTCAGCCATCGCGTCGCGCTCCTTCTACATCGACGAAAACAGTTGAGGTGATCTCTACTTCGCACAGTGTGTCGCCGACCGGGACGTCGAGTCGGGTGCCGATCAGGTCGCGGCCACCCTTCACCAGCGCCAGCGCGAACGTCCGGCCCAGTTCCGCGCTGCGGTAGCTCGACGTCACATGACCGAGCATCGGCACCGGCGGAGGCGGCAGCGTGCGGTCGGTCCGGTGGGAGATGATCTGCGATCCCTCCGGTAGCCAGGTGATGCCGTCGGTCGGCAACAGGCCCACCAGGTGTTTGCGGTCGGGTGCCGTCGCCGAGGCACGTGCGAAGGACCGCTTGCCGACGAAGTCGGGCTTCTTCTTCGACACCGCCCAACTCATCCCCAGGTCGTGCGGGGTGACGGTGCCGTCGGTGTCCTGACCGATGATGGGGTAGCCCTTCTCGGCACGCAGTACATGCATCGTCTCGGTGCCATAGGGGGTGATGCCGTACGGTTCACCTGCCGCGATCAGCTGCCGCCACAGGGCATCGGCATAGTTCGCGCCGATGTTGACCTCGTAGGCGAGTTCACCCGAGAAACTGATGCGGCCGATGCGGACGGGCACCCCGCGGTAGGTGGTGTCGCGCCAGCCCATGAATTCGAAGGCCTTGGTGGAGACGTCGAGGTCGGCGAACACCGCCCCGACGACGTCGCGCGAACGGGGTCCCACCACCGGGAAGGTGGCCACCTGGTCGGTCAGCGAGGTCATCCACACGCGCAGATCCGGCCACTCGGTCTGGTGCCACTCCTCCATCCAGTCGAGGATGGCGGCAGCGTTTCCGGTGGTGGTGTAGACGGTGTAGCGGTCGGCGGCGGTCCGCATCACCGTACCGTCGTCCTTGACCATCCCGTCCGCGCCGCACATGACGCCGTAGCGCACCTTGCCGACCGGCAGCGTGCTCATCATGTTGGTGTAGAGCAGATCGAGGAAGGCCGGGGCATCGGGCCCGGCGACGTCGATGACGCCGAGGGTTGAGCCATCGAGGATGCCGACACCCGTTCGGACCGCGGCACACTCGCGCAGCACGGCATCGTGCATGTCCTCGCCGCCGCGTGGGTAGTAGCGCGGTCGCTTCCACTGTCCGACATCTTCGAAGACGGCGCCGCGCTCGACATGCCAGTCGTGGATCGGCGTTCGTCGCACCGGGTCGTAGCCGTCTGCGCGGTCGCGGCCGGCGAGGGCGGCGAAGGTGACCGGGGTGTAGGGCGGACGGAACGTGGTGGTGCCGGCGTCGTTCACAGGGATGCCGAGCATCTGCGCGACGATCCCCGACGTCACGATGCCCGAGGTCTTGCCCTGGTCGTGACCGGTGCCGATGGTGGTGTAGCGCTTGACATGTTCCACCGACCGCATTCCCGCTCCCAGCGCCCGGGCGATGTCGGCGACGGTCGCGTCGCGCTGCAGGTCGACGAACGAGGTCGAGTCCGCCGTGTCGGGATCGGGCACATACCAGCAGACGGCGGGCGCCGCCGGTGTTCGTTCGGTGACCCGCGGGACGGCGCGGAACTCCGGCAGTGGCCGGCCGAGCCCGTTCAAGGTCGCGACCGCACCGCGTCGACCGCTCGCCAGACATGCGGTCAATGTCGTGAGACCCGCTGCAGCGCCGACGATCTCGGTGTTCGCCACGGTGCCGGTGGGCAGGAAGGCCGCAGCGTGGTCGTCGAAGGCGATCGTCCCCCGGAGCTGACTCCACAGGTGCACCGCCGGGTTCCAGCCGCCGCTGACCAGGACGGTGTCACAGGCGACAGAGGTACCGTCGCTCAGGTCGACCGCGGTGACCGCGCCGGTGCCGTGCGCGCGGGTCACGGTGGTGTCGGCCAGGATCGGGACGCCGCGGCGCTGCGCCTTCTCGCGCAGGTCTGCGCTCACCGTCTCCCGGACGTCGACGATGGCGGGTACCGACATGCCGGCGTCGACCAGTGCGAAGGCGGCCGCATAGGCTGCGTCGCAGGCGGTGAACACCACCGCCGTGCGCCCCACCCGCACCCCGTACCGCTTCAGGTACTCGGCGCCGGCACCGGCTAGCATGACGCCGGGCAGATCGTTGCCGGCGAATACGATCGGCCGCTCGTGGGCGCCGGTGGCGATGACGATTCGGCGGGCCCGGATGCGGTGCACACGTTGCCGCGAGATGTGTGTTGGCGCAGCAGTACCGAGGTGATCGGTGCGGTGCTCGACGGCGAGCAGGAAGCCGTCGTCGTAGGCGCCGAACGCGGTGGTGCGGGTCAGGCGCGTGACGTGATCATAGGAATCCAGTTCGGCGACAGCGTCACTCACCCATCCGGCGCCGGGTGTCGCGCCGCCCGCCTCGCCCCGCTCATCGACGAGCAGCACTCGCGCACCGGCGCGGGCGGAGATGACGGCCGACATCAGACCGGCCGCACCCGCCCCCACCACGAGGACATCGGGATGGTGGTGCAGGGCGTCGTAGCGTGCGTCGTCGACGGTGGTGCTCAGCTTGCCCCAGCCGGGGACGCCGTGTGCGACGAGTCCGGGACACAGCGCGACGGTGGTGGCGGGGATCATCGGCTCCACGAAGGGTGCGTCGACACCGACCTGTGCGGTCGCGTCCTCGGCCCATGCGCCGGTGATGCCGCGCGGCCGGCCGAGGTTGACGCTGCTGGTGACGACCCGTACGCCGTTGGCGAGCAGCGCCGAGGCGAGGGTGTCGCCCGCGTAGCCGCGGTAGGTCACCCCGTCGAAGACGAAGTCGATGGGACGGGATCGGTCGATGCGTCCGCCGGTCCCGGTGCGGAAGGGTTGGGATTCGGCGTGGGTGGGGGTCGACGTGAGGTCGGTACCTTCTTCGCTGGTCGTGGTCCCGTTCTGCTGATTGAGTAACCCCGAGCCGCTAGGCGAGGGGTGTATCGAAATCAGCCCACCGTCGGGCGTATCGAGAGTGCTTGCGGTGGGACTGGTCTCGATACGTTCCTCGCCTAGCGGCTCGGAACTACTCCTTGGATCGAGTAGCGGCGAACGGAGTGAGTCGTGTATCGAGATCGACCAGCGGTTGGGCCGGCGGGTCTCGCCATCCACGAACTCGTACGTCACCGTGTCGCGCTCGAGGGTAAACCACTGGCGGCAACCGGCGGTGTGACACCAGCGTTCGACCATCGCACCCTTGGGATTCGGGCGGAAGAACAGGTAGTGCGCCCAGTCGGTGTCGTCGAGCTCGGAGGGCTGCTCAGGGTAGGAGATGCCGGCGGCGGCGCCGTAGTGGAACTCGGTCTCTTCGCGGGGCCCGCAGTGCGGGCACGGGATCATCTGCATGGTGGTGTCTCTGTACTCGAGGCGGTGGCGGGGATCAGTGGGCGACGGCGGCGGCGCCGTGCTCGTCGATGAGTCGACCGGTGACGAACCGGTCGAGGGCGAACGGTGCGTTGATGGCGTGTGGGCTGCCGGTGGCCACCGTGTGGGCCAGACACCAGCCGACCCCGGGTGTCGCTTTGAAACCTCCTGTGCCCCAGCCGCAGTTGAGGTACAGGTTCTCGTACGGGGTGGCGCCGACGATGGGTGAGGCGTCCGGGGTGACGTCGACGATGCCGCCCCAGGTGCGCAACAGCCGGGCCCGACCGAACACGGGGAACAGTTCCACAGCCGCGGCCATCTGACGTTCGATGATGTGGAAGGCGCCGCGCTGACCGTAGCCGTTGTAGGAGTCGACGCCGGCGCCCATCACGAGTTCGCCCTTGTGCGCCTGGGACACGTACACGTGCACCGCATTCGACATCACCACCGTCGGATGGATGGGTTCGAGCAGCTCGGAGACCAGCGCCTGCAGGGGGTGGCTCTGCACCGGTACCCGGAAGCCGAGCTGGTCGGTGAGGGTGGAGGTGTGGCCGGCCGCGCACAGGGCTACGGTCCCGGCACCGATCCGGCCGAGGTTGGTGTCGACCCCGACCACGCGGTCACCGTCGGTGACGAAACCGGTGACCTCACAGTTCTGGATGATGTCGACCCCGGCGTCACTGGCGCTGCGGGCGAAGCCCCACGCCACGTAGTCGTGTTTGGCGATCCCGCCGCGCGGCTGGAAGGTGGCGCCGAGCACCGGGTAGCGGATGTCGGCCGAGGTGTTGACGATCGGGCACACCTGTGCGACCTGCTTCGGGTCGAGCCATTCTGCATCGATCCCGTTGAGCCGGTTGGCCTCCACGCGCCGGATGCTGTCGCGTACGTCCTGCTCGGTGTGGGCGAGGTTGAGCACCCCTCGCTGGCTGAACAGGATCGGGTACCCGAGTTCGTCTTCGAGGCCCTCCCACAGTTTCAGGGAGTGCTCGTAGATGCCGGCGCTCTCGTCCCACAGGTAGTTGGAGCGGATGAGGGTGGTGTTGCGGGCCATGTTGCCGCCGGCCAGCCAGCCGCGCTCCAGCACGGCGACATTCGTGATGCCATGGTTTCGGGCGAGGTAGTGGGCGGTGGCCAGTCCGTGACCGCCCCCGCCCACGATCACCACATCGTAGGTCGACTTGGGTTCGGCTGCCCGCCAAAGGAAGTCGGGGTGGTGGGGGAGGTGCGCGCCGGGTGGGAGCGCGGCGTCGGGTGCGGCGATCCGGGGGTCTGTGGGCATCGTCGGGTGTTCCTCAGTAGTCGATCACAACGGGGGACATGGGTTCGGAGCAGCAGAGCAGGATCTTGCCCTGGTCGATCTCGCGGGGGCGGATTCCGCCCTGGTGGTTCATCACGACGTCGCCGGAGAGTTTGCGGACCTTGCAGGACCCACACAGGCCCACCCCGCATGACGACGGCAGGGTGACCCCGGCGGCCGCGGCGGCGGCCAGGATCGTGGTCCCCGGCGCGACGGTCACCCGTCGTGCGCGACGGGAGAAGTCCACGACCACGCCGTTGTCGGTAGCGTCCTCGGCGGCAGGCAGGCTGAAGCCGAAGCTCTCTTCGTGGATGCGGGCCAGACTTGCCCCCGCCGCCATCAACGAGGTGCGTACCTCACTGCGGAAGCGGCCTGGGCCGCAAAGGAAGACCTCGCGGTCGGCGAGGTCCGGGCAGACACGTTCGAGCATGGCGCGGTCGATACGGCCCCGATGGCCGGTCCAGTCGGGTAGCTCGTCGGCGACCATCCGGGTCGCGGCGAACGCCAGCGTCAGGTTGGTGTGGGAGCGTGCGAGATCCTCCAACTCCTCCTGGAACGGGATGTCGTCGACGCTGCGCGCGCTGTGCACGAATGTGATGTCGAGTGGCGACTCGCTGTCGGTCACCGAGCGCAACATCGACATCACCGGCGTGATCCCGCTACCGGCAGAGATGAACAGATACTTCTCGGCCGGGCGCGCGGTGTAGGTGAAGCGACCGAGGGGACCGGTGGCGGCGATCATCATGCCCTCCACCATGTTGTCGTGCAGCCAGTTGGAGACGTAGCCGCCGTTGACCCGCTTGACGGTGATGGACAGAGTGCCCGGACGGGTCGGAGGCGAGGAGATGCTGTAACACCGCGGGATGGGGCGTCCGTCGATCTCCACCGACAACGACAGGAACTGGCCGGGTGCGAATGCGAAGGTGTGTGAGTCGTCGGAGGCTTCGGGCCCGGTGGAGAACTCCGGTGCACCGCCGGCGATGCGGAAGCTGAACGTGGTCATGTCGCGGGTGGTCTCCGCCCGGGACACGCACTGCAGGAAGATGTCGTCGGCCATGATGATCGGTCACGCACTCGCGGCGTCGGTGACGTGGGGCGTTGTCACACCCAGCCGATCGCGCAGGGTGGTGACGTACCAGTTGATGAATGCCTCCACCTGGAACTCCGACGGGCCGTAGGGACCGGGCACGTAGGCGGGACTGCTGATGCCCTGATGTGCGAGTGCGACGAGGTCGGCGTCCTGCTGGTTGGTGGTCTCCCACATGCCGGTGAGATGGTCGAGGTCATAGTCGACGCCCTCCTCGGCATCGCGATGGACCAGCCAGGTGGTGCGGACCAGTGTCTTGTCCGCGGCGACGGGGATCACCGAGAACAGCAGTGCGTGATCGCTCGTCACGTGCAGCCACATGTTGGGTTGCAGGTGCATGGAGAGCCGGCCGAGCTGCGCCTCGGGAATGTCGGTCAACAGCCGGCCGCAGGCGGCGGTGCCGTCCAGGGTGAAGGACTCGCCGGCGAGATCGAGAGCTTCTCGCTCGATGTGGAAACCCGTTGGGCGGGTGTCGAGTTGCTCGATGCGGGGGTAGGGGAGACCCCGCCGATCCCAGATCTCGATCTGCGCTGCGGTGGCCCGCCGGTAGCGATCGAAGACCGGTGCGAGCCGGCTGGGGATGGCGTCGGTGCTGCTGTAGCCCCAGGTGGGGAAGAACACGTTGAGCAGTTCGGGATGCCCGCCGCAGTGGTAGCACTCGCGGTTGTTCTCCATGGCGAGTTTCCAGTTGCCGTTCTCGACGAGGTCGGTTTGTTTGGCCACCTTCGCCTCGGCGAGGCGGTGCGGTGCCAGGTACGGCTCGACGATGCCGGCCACCTCGTCGATGTCGTTGGGAGGTTCGTCGGCGAGGCAGATGAACACGAGTCCGGCGATCGTGCGGACGTGGACCGAACGCAGCGAGTAGCAGGACTTGTCGAAGCCGGGCGCCTGCGCGTCGGCGAACTCGAGGCGGCCGTCCATGCCATAGGTCCAGGAGTGATAGCTGCACACGATGGTGCCGGTGGAGCCGTTCGGTTCGGTGAGCAGACGCGCGCCGCGGTGACGGCACACATTGTGATGGGCTCGGACTCGGCCGAGGTCATCGCGCGCGACGATCACCGACCGTGAGCCGAAGGTGATGGTCACGTAGTCGCCGGGCTCGCTGATCTCGGCCTCTGTTGCGACGAAAAGCCAAGACTTGGAGTAGATCTCGTCGAGATCGAGATCGAAGAACTCGTCGCTCACATAGAACGGCGCGGCGAGGCTCTCACCGTGCACGCGTTCGGTGAGCAGGGCGTGGGTGCCGGGTGCCGGGGCGCTGGTGGCGGTACGCGCAACGAATGGTGCGGTCATCAGCGGTGGATGCCTCTCTGCACAGGTCCTGAGGTGGAGGATCGGAGATGGGTTGCAGCACAAGATCACTGAGGGCAGGAATGGGTTCCGGCCGACAGTGGGCTCTGATCGGGGGTGGTGATCGAGGAGAATGTTCAGATGTTGCGTGATACGCAACGACGCGCATCCGATGCAACAAGTGTGCGTTCCAGCTCTTGCGCTGTCAAGCCGTCGGCTTGACTCACGTAATCTGCCCGCGAAACGCCCTCGGTGCCTCACATAGGTTTGCCCGCGAAATGGTGATCGTCG